>CAVIBB010000234.1:0-2055 GCA_963640745.1 Paludibacteraceae bacterium | reverse complement strand
GCGTGGCGCACATCCAGGGCGCTGGACGCCTCATGGCGTGCCAGGCGTTGCGTAAAACGGGGCGATGGCAGCGAAGAGGGGACTTACGTTGTGTAAAACGGGGTGATGGCAGCGATAAGGGCCTGAATCCCTGCCATCACCCCGTTTTGCGCAACAAAGGATCTGTGTTTCTTGCCACCACGCCTTTTTTCGCAACGCGCTGCGGCGACACGAACCCTCATGAAAAAAGCCCCGTAAAGGGGCCCTGCAGAATTAATGGTGCGCCCAGGGGGATTCGAACC
This sequence comes from Paludibacteraceae bacterium, assembly GCA_963640745.1. Lineage (GTDB taxonomy): Bacteria > Actinomycetota > Coriobacteriia > Coriobacteriales > Atopobiaceae > Paratractidigestivibacter. Next base: position 1,774 of record CAVIBB010000234.1, on the reverse strand, counting down.
CACGACCTTTCGCTCCGGAGGCGAACGCTCTAATCCACTGAGCTATGGGCGCATTGCGTGAGCCAGTATAACCCATCATCGGCAAAATCGCTTAAACCTTGTTAGAGCTTTGCAAGGATGTGCGTAGAATTCCTGCGGCGGCCGGTGTTGGGCTACCATCTTGTCACATCGGACATACGCATCTCGGGCCGGAGTCGCATGACTTTGGCCCGTCTCTTATATGGGGGCATCAATGGCAGGAAACGAATCGGGCCTTACGGGCCTCACGTCGGCCGAGGTAGAGGCCCGCGTGGCGGACGGCCGCGTCAACCGCGACACCGACGTCAAGACCAAGTCCCTCTGGGAGATCTTCGCCACGCACGCCTTCACCCTCTTCAACGGCGTGAACCTTGCCATGGCGGTCGTGATCTTCCTCACGGGGCAGTACCGCAACATGCTCTTCCTCACCATCGTTGGCGCGAACCTCATCATCGGCGTGTTCCAGGAGATGCGCGCCAAGCGCATGGTCGACAAGCTCACGATCATGACGCAGAAAGAGGTCACGGTACTGCGCGACGGCTCCGAGTCGCGCATCGCCCCTTCCGAGCTCGTCATCGACGACCTTATGCGCCTTTCCCACGGCGACCAGGTCCCGGCGGACTGCGAGGTCGTCCAGGGCAACGTCTATTGCGACGAGTCACTGCTCACGGGCGAGTCCGTGCCCGTCGCAAAGAAGCCCGGAAGTCCGCTGTATTCCGGCAGCTTCGTCGAGAGCGGCAGCCTCGTCGCCCGCGTGACGAAGGTCGGCAAGGACGGCTTCGCCGCAAAGATCAACGCCGAGGCCAAGTACGTCAAGGCGGTCAAGTCCGAGATCCTGGCCACCCTGAAGGCCATCATCCGCATGGGGACGTCCCTGCTCGTGCCGCTTGGGCTCGGGCTCTTCATCCGCACGTACTTCTTCACCGACAATACGAGCCTGGTTGAGGCCACCCTCTCGACGACGTCGGCCGTGCTCGGCATGATTCCGCAGGGCCTCGTCCTTCTCACCTCGTCCGTCCTCGCCATCGCGACGACCAGGCTCGGGTCCCGCGGCGTCCTCGTGCAGCAGTCCTACTGCGTCGAGACGCTCGCGCGCGTCGACACCCTCTGCCTCGACAAGACGGGCACCATCACGTCAGGCGAGATGGAGGTCGCGCACGTCGAGCCCGCCGCGGGCGTCGATGCCTGCGAGGTCGCGGAGGCGTTCGGGGCCGTTGCCCGCGCAAACGGCTCCGACCTCAACGAGACGGCCAAGGCGCTTCTCGCCTATGCGGACGCGAGCGGCGTCTGCTCGCCGCAGGTCGAGCGCGCCGTGGCCTTCAGCTCCGCGCGTAAATACTCCGGCTGCGTCCTCGCCGACGGACGCGGCCTCGTCATGGGGGCCGCGCAGTTCGTGCTCGGCGACGCCCGCGCCGCCGAGGCCGACGCGCTCTGCTCCGGCTTCGACGACATCGAGCGGCGCCTCGTCGTGTGCTCCTGCGACGGGTTCGACGCTTCCGACGGCATCGTCGGCGACCCCGTCGTCATCGGCTGCGTCGGCATCCGCGACAAGGTCCGCGAGACGGCCCCGGACACCATGCGCTTCTTTATAAATCAAGGCGTTGAGCTGCGTGTTATTTCCGGCGACGATCCCCGCACGGTCTCCGCCATCGCCAAGATCGCCGGCGTCCCGCACGCCGACCGCTACGTCGACGCCTCGACGCTCGACACGCCCGAGAAGCTCGACGCGGCGGTTGACGAGGCGCGCGTCTTCGGC
>CAVIBB010000233.1:0-2134 GCA_963640745.1 Paludibacteraceae bacterium | reverse complement strand
CGCTAGGACGGCCCTGGGCCAACTCTCCCCTTCCGGCATCAGCTCCCTGCCCTGCGCATTACGCCGGCCACCAGATACGGGTAAGCGGAAGGATCGAACGAGTCTCGTCGTCGGCCTTGTCGTAGACCTCGACGTAGTGGCGGACGAAGTCGTCGAGGTTGAGCAGCCTCACGGGGACGGTTGCGCGGGCGGCCTCGTAGCGCGCCTCCTTGGTGAAGCCGCCGGTAGAGACGTAGAGGCCGCGGTCCCCGGCGCGCAGCCCGCCGATGAAGGACCTGACGGCCGGCGCGCCCATGGCGCCCTTGCGGTGCTTGACCTCGGCAACGATATGGGGCGACTCGAGCCCGAGGGCGTCGGGCGAGGCCACCACATCGCGACCGCCGTCTGGGCCTTTGGGCATGACGCGGGCGTGGTAGCCCATGGCCTTGAGCAAACCGGCTACCAGGCGTTCCATGTCCTCCCAGCCGAGCTGGCTCACTCGGTCCTTGATGAGCTCGATGCCGTTATCGTAGGTGGCGGCGCGGGCGTCGTCGTCCGAGGACTCGTCGTCCGTGGCTTCAGGGCTTGCGGAAGGCTTGTTTTTGGCGGCGGCCCTGAGGTCGGCCTCGACCTCGTCGGTCACGAAGAAGAGCGTCTGGATGCCGCCGAGCGAGTTCTTGGAGGACGCCGTCAGCGCGTCGCGTTTGGCGCTTTGCGCCCACTTGACCTGGCGGGCGTAGGTGAGGCCCTCTTCGTCCTCGACCGGCTTGCAGGGCCCCGCGACGGCTCCCAGGTGGTAGAGCCGCGTCTCGGGGTCGTACATGACGATGGCGGAACCCTTCTCCACGTCGTGAGCGAAGCGGGAGACCTGGCCCGTGGCCGCCGCGACCTTGCCCTTGCTCTCGTCGGGGTGGGAGGAGACGTATGTGGCCCTGATCTGCTCGCGGCTCATGGAGGCGATGTCAGCGCCGCCGAAGTCCCAGCCGATGCCGACGAGGCCCCTCTCGAGCCAGTCCGACGCGTACACTCCCCCGCGTCCCGCGCGGATCATCCATGCGCCCATGGGTTACCTGCCTTTCGATTGGGTTTTGCTCGCATTATTGCAGAGACGACGCGGGTGCTATTGCTGTGTAAGGGATGGGTGAGAAGGCTCCTGTTGGGGAGGGACGTGTGCGGCTTCTCTTCGACGACTCAATCATCCAGGACACGGAGGCCGAGAAGACGCGCGATATGAAGGAGGTCGCGGCGGGTCTTATGCAACCCTGGGAGTACCGGGTCCGCTGGTACGGGGAGAGCGAGGATAAGGCGCGAAGGAACGTCGGCACGGAGGCGACGGCGGCCTCGTAGGCGCTTCTCGGCATATACGCAAGCATGATAACGGGCGCCGGCTTTGGGCTGGCGCCCGTTTTGCTTATTGCCCGGACGCCTTTGGCCGGCCCGTCTCGGAGTCGGCGGACTTGAAGAGGCGGAGGTTCTCGCCGTCGAAGACCACGGTGTCGGCCTCGTTGAAGGCGAAGCGCAGCGCGTCCAGCTCTTCCCCGGCGCTCTTGGCGATGGCATCCACGACGTTCGCGGTGGTCACCTCGTCCTGCAGCCTTGCGCGCTTTTCCGAAAGGTCCTGCTCCGCCTTGCGGCGCATCCTGAGCGGGTTCAGCCTGTCCGCGTTTCTCGCCCCCTCGTGAAGCACGCCAAGCACGGGGTTCGGGGCCTGGTAGCCGTCCTCGACGCGGTCGGCGAGCGCGAGGGGATTGCCGCCGACCTTGGAGACCTTGCCGGAAAGGACGAGCCTGGCCGCCCCGCGCGTCTCCCTGAACTCGGCGACCTTCTTCTCCGTGAGCCGGCGGTCGTTGGCTATGCGCCGTGCGGTGTAGTCGTTGTCTAGGCGCATATCGATCTGTTGGGCGGCCAGGGTCAACTGGAACGCGGCGGCCGCGCGGTCCTCCATCTTCGTGAGCTTGCCGGAGGCCGAGACGATCTCCTCGGCAGAGAGCTTCTTCTTTGACTCCAGCTCGGCGGCGTAGTCCGTGATGAGCTTCAGCTGGTAGTCCCAGGCCTTGTCGGCTGCCACGAGGGCTCTCTCGACGACCTGGTAGTCGGAAACCCTCCTCTCGGGGCTGGTCCCGTATCCGTCGAAATTCACGGCGAGGCGCACGAG
>CAVIBB010000232.1:0-2138 GCA_963640745.1 Paludibacteraceae bacterium | reverse complement strand
CTGGAACGCTCCCGACGACGCTCCCTGCGACCTTATCTTTGCCATCGCCGCTCCCGAGGGCGAGAACAACGTCCACCTCGAGATGCTCGCCAAGCTCTCCGCGCTGCTGATGCACGAGGACTTCGCCAACGAGCTCCGCGCCGCGAAGACCCCCGAGGCCTTCCTTGCCGCCATCGATGCCGCCGAGGCCGGCCGCGACGCCGCCGAGGCCGCCAAGGCCGAGGCCGCGAAGGCCCCCAAGACCTCCGAGTCCGACTGGCCCGAGGTCCTCGCCATCACCGCCTGCCCGACCGGCATCGCCCACACCTACATGGCCGCCGAGAACCTTGAGAAGAAGGCCGCCGAGATGGGCATCAAGCTCAAGGCCGAGACCCAGGGCTCCGCTGGCGCCAAGAACATCCTCACCGCCGACGAGATCGCCCACTGCAAGGGCATCGTCATCGCCGCCGACAAGAACGTCGACCTCGCGCGCTTCGACGGCAAGCCCGTCTACTCCACCAACGTCTCCGCCGGCATCAACGAGCCCGAGCGCCTGATCAACATCGTGCTCAACGGCGAGGCCCCCGTCCACCACAACGCCGGCGGCGCTTCTTCCGCCCCCGCCGCTGCGGAGAACGAGTCCACCTGGCACAAGGTCTATAAGCACCTCATGAACGGCGTTTCCCACATGCTGCCGTTCGTCATCGGCGGCGGCATCCTCACCGCCATCGCGTTCCTGGTCGACCAGCCCGGCCTTGGCACCTCCGCCTACGGCTCCTCGATCCCGGCCGCGGCCCTCTTCAAGACCATCGGCGGCGAGGCCTTCGGCATGATGCTCCCGATCCTCGCGGGCTACATCGCGGCCTCCATCGCCGACCGCCCCGGCATCGCCCCCGGCTTCGTCGGTGGCCTCTTTGCCAAGGCGGGTTACGACTTCGCCTACCTCGGCACCCTTGATTCCTCGGCGCTCATCTCCGGCGGCTTCATCGCCGCGCTCTTCGCCGGCTTCGCCGCGGGCTACCTGACCCTCGGCATCGAGAAGCTCTGCGACAAGCTGCCCGACTCCCTCGAGGGCATCAAGCCGATGCTCATCTACCCCGTGCTCGGCACGCTCGCCATCGGCGTCGTGATGCTCGCCCTGAACCCGCTGTTCGCCGCCATCAACACCGGCCTCAACGGCTTCCTCTCCGGTCTCGGCACGAGCAACATCGTGGTCCTCGGCCTCGTCCTCGGCGGCATGATGTCCGTCGACTTCGGTGGCCCCTTCAACAAGGCGGCCTACGTCTTCGGCACCGCTGCCCTCGACCCGAGCTCCGGCCTCGGCACCACCGGCCAGATCATCATGGCCTCCGTCATGGTCGGCGGCATGGTTCCCCCGCTGGTAATCGCCCTCTCCACGACCTTCTTCAAAGATCGCTGGACCAAGTCCGATCGCAACGCCGGCCTGGTCAACTACATCATGGGCCTGTCCTTCATCTCTGAGGGCGCCATCCCCTTCGCCGCTGCCGATCCCGGTCACGTGATCCCGTCCTGCATCATCGGCTCCGCCATCGCCGGTGGCATGTCCGCGGCCTTCGGCTGCGCCAGCCCCGCCCCCCACGGCGGCGCCTGGGTCACCGCCGTCATCACGAACCCGATCATGTGGCTCGTGGCCTGCATCGTCGGCTCCGTCGTCGGCTGCCTGATCCTCTCCTTCTGGAAGAAGCCCCTCTCCAAGGAGGAGTCCGGCCTCTAAGGTTCGGCCATACTCTGAGCTTCACGCCGAGAAGCCCGCGTCCCCGCGTATGAACTGCACCCCAAAACTTGGACGCCCTAAATAGCGACTAGGCCACGAGGGCCTGATTCCGGAACTCCTCCGGGGTCAGGCCCTTCAATCTTACCTGCCTCCGGCGCGTGTTCCAGTGGACTATGTACTCCTCCAGGTCGCGCTTGAAGTCCTCGAAGCTGTCCCACTCCCGCCCCCGGTAGAACTCGTCCTTGACGTGGCCGAAGAGCTGCTCGGTGGCGGCGTTGTCGATGCAGTTGCCCTTGCGGGACATGCTCTGGGTGATGCCGGCGGCCTCGAGCCTGGACGTGTACGACAGGTGCTGGTACTGCCAGCCCATGTCGGAGTGCATCACCGGCGACGCGCCCGCCGGCACCTTGGGCAGCAGCTCGTC
>CAVIBB010000231.1:0-2142 GCA_963640745.1 Paludibacteraceae bacterium | reverse complement strand
GCTCCTCCAAGGTCGTCGAGACCCTCACTACCGGCAAGGCCGACGCCACCACGACTTTCGGCTCTAAGCTCAAGGTCGGCGGAACCTACACCGTCACCGAGACGACGGCCCCCGACGGCTACTCACTCAACACCGACGTCTTTACCTTCACGGTTAAGGCCGACGGCTCCATCGAGGCGGTGGGCGACCCCATTGCCTCCTACAGCGCGTCCGTTGACGGCGAGCTTGGCTGTTGGGTCGTCGCGGCCAGCGATGCGCCGACCGTCCTCTCCGTCTATAAGCGCGACGCCAGCGGGCTCGTTGCCCTTTCCGGCGCCGAGTTCGAGCTCACCGGCGTCTTCGCCGACTCCGACGGCGCGACCAAGACCGAGACCCTCAAGGTCGAGGACGCCTCCGGGTCCGTTGACCTCGGCGGTGCCAAGCTCATCGCCGACGGCGAGACCGTCTACAAGCTCCGCGAGACCACGGCGCCCGACGGCTATGAGCTCAACGGCTCCGTGTTCAAGTTCACCGTCGCGACCGACGGCAGCGTCGCGGCCGTCGAAGCCGTGGACGGCTACTCCGTGGACGCGACCGGCATCGCCGTCGTGGCCACCGACGAGCCCATCCGCCTGGGCATCACCAAGTACGACGCGGCCGATAAGGACGCGGGCGACAAGGCGGCTCTCTCTGGCGCCCGCTTCAAGGTGACCGGCAGGTTCGCGGGCGACGAGGACGCGACTGAGGCCGAGGTTGACGTCGCCGGCTTCGCTGAGCTCGCCTTCGCCCAGGGCGAGACCTACAAGCTCGAGGAGGTGCTCGCGCCTGAGGGCTACGAGCTCGTGTCCGGCGTTCTCGCGTTCACGGTCGATGCCCAGGGCAAGGCCACGGTTGTCGAGGACAAGACCACCATGGCCACGGGCGTCTTCGCCCTTGGCGGCGACCCCGCGTCCTTCGAGGTCTACGACGAGGCCCTCACCGTCTCCGTCGAGAAGACCGACCTTGACGGCAACGCTCTCGGGGGCGCCGAGTACTCGCTCGCCGGCGAGTTCCCCGGCCGCTCCGAGACCCTGCTCACCGGCCTTACCGCCGGCGACATCGCGCAGGTCAAGCTCACCTCTGGCAAGACCTACACCCTGACCGAGACAAAGGCCCCGGCCGGCTATAAGCTCCTCTCCAAGAGCTTCGTCTTTACCGTCAACGCTGACGGCACCGTTTCCGGCGATCGCGTCGACGCCGACGGCGTCGTCGAGGCCGAGGGCTCCGTCATCATGGTCGCCGACGTGCCGATCGTCCTCACGCTCTCCAAGTCCGGACTTGCCGGCACGGGCGTCGCGGCGGCCGACGGCCTCACCGGTGCCGAGTATGAGCTCTCCGGCACCTTCCTGGTCGACGGCGGACTCGTGGAGAAGACCGTCTCCATCAAGAGCGCCGAGGACTTCGCCGCCCTTCGCTTTGTCCAGGGAACCGCGGACCAGAACGTTTACGCCATTCATGAGACGCGCGCTCCCGAGGGCTACGCGCTTGACGGCTCCGAGGCCCGCTTCTACGTGAACGCCCAGGGCGAGGTCGTCCTCGTCGGCAAGAACGACGCCTACACGGCGGACGGCTCCAAGCTGAACCAGGCGGACACGCCGCTGCAGATCACGGTCGTCAAGAGCGATGCCGCGGGCGAGCTGCTCGAGGGTGCCGAGTACACCCTCAAGGGCGAGTTCTACGGCACGGACAAGACCGAGCTCACGGGCCTTACCGCCGACGACATCGCCAAGCTGCAGCTTAAGTCGGGCGTCGCCTACGAGCTGAGCGAGACGAAGGCCCCGGCCGGCTACGAGCTCTTTACCGGTTCCTATGTCTTCACCCTCGCGGAGGACGGCACCATCGTCGGAGACGCGGAGGCGACCACTTCCGTGGCCGTCACGTCTGCCAAAAAGGCCCTGACCGTCGTTGACGAGCCCACCGTGATCGAGTTCACCAAGACCAACGAGGACGGCACCCTCGTCCTCCCCGACGCGGTGCTCGAGATCGACGGAGCCTTCGCCGACGGCAGCACCAAGCAGATCGTCTCGACCGACAACAGCGGCAAGGCCACGCTCGCCGGCCTGCTCGTCGCCGGCGAGACCTACAGCGTCCGCGAGGTCGCGGCGCCCTACGGCTACCGCAGCA
>CAVIBB010000230.1:0-2147 GCA_963640745.1 Paludibacteraceae bacterium | reverse complement strand
CTTACGAACAAGAAACTCAGCTTCTTCCTGACCAAACCGAAGATTCTTGTTTATGGAATCGTAGTCGGCCTGATAGTCGGCATCGTCGGCATCTCGAATCTCTTCCATGCCGGCGAGCAGCGCTACCGCCAGGCAAACACGCTCAGCCCGTCCATCGTGTTCTCGCGCATCGTGTCAAGCAACGAGATGGTAAGCGCCTCACAGAGCTACACGATCGTGGACAAAGCATCGGACGATAACACGCTGTTCGACATCATCCACATACCCTTTACCGAGAACAGCTTCTGGTACCGCTACTGCGGGACCATCAAGGTCGGCGTCGACCTTTCGAAGGCGGACTACAATGCCTCAGCAGACGGCAGGACCATCACCATTTCCCTCGACCAGCCTTACATCATCTCCAACACACCCGACATGGATAAATCCGGCGTGCTGGAAGAGAACAATAACTTGCTGAACCCCATCCACGTGGAGGACATCGATGCGTTCCAGCGCAAATGCATCGAGGAAAGCGAGGAAGAGGTCGCTGAGGGCGGCATCTACGACGAGGCGAAGCAAAACACCGAAGACAACATCCGCGGCATGTTCAACTCGGCGCTCGGAGATTCGTACACGATCGAGTTCAACTGGCGCGAAACGGCAGAATAGGAAGCAAATGAACATCTCACCCAAAGCCATTGCGATTATCTTGATCGCCGTTGTAGCCGTCCTAGCCTTCTTCTGGCTGAACAACTCGGTGCTCTCCTGGGGTTAGGACCAGCAGCCTGCAAGAGCCGTGGATATTCACCTAAGCAAAAAGCATGGAATAGCGCAAAGCCGCAACCGAAGCCGCTCGGACATACAACGCCCGAGCGGCTTCTATATTGCCGTCTCAAAGGTTCGCAGCCCACGTTACAGGATCTCCCGCCTACCTGCACGGGCACTGCCGACGCGCCGGATTTTGCCGTCGGCCTTAAGGGCAGCGATGTAGCGGCTCGCGGTCGCCGACAACAGCCCAGCCACTCGGTCACGACCCGGTTTTTCTTATCATCAGTGTCATCATCAATGTCATGTTCATAATGATTGGGCCTCAATGAACATGGGCATACGGAGTCCGGACTTGAGCATCCTTTCCCCTGTCCAGGCAAATCAAGCATGGCATCCCCAGAAAGCCCAAACCCGCTACCATCGAAGGCGTCCCGCGGCTCGAACGCGGGGCGCTTTTCTTTGCAGGAGACGAACAGGCAGGTGAATCGCATGGACAAGAACGCATCCAAGCACCGCATCGCCATTATCACGGGCGCTTCTTCGGGCGTGGGCCGCGAGTTCGCGCGGCAGCTCGATGCGGGCGCGGGCGGTGAGGTTGACGAGCTGTGGCTCGTCGCGCGCTCCGCCGAACGCCTCGCCGAGGTAGCCGCTCAGTGCAAACACCCCGCGCGCCTCTTTGCGCTGGACCTGACCGAAGACGCCTCCATCGACGTCATCGACACGGCGCTCAAAGACGCCAACGAGGCCTGCGACCTGCAGGTTTCTTGGCTGGTCAACTCCGCCGGCTTCGGGCGCTTCGGTCGCCTGTGGAACATCGGCCGCGAGCAGAACGCGGCCATGGTGCGCCTCAACTGCGTCGCGCTCACGGCGCTCTGCTCCATCGCCCTCCCCCACATGGGCCCCGGCTCGCGCATCGTCAACCTCGCCTCGGTCGCTGGCCTCATGCCCCAGCCCGAGCTCTCCGTCTACTGCGCGACCAAGAGCTTCGTCTTCGACCTCACGCGCACGCTCGACTACGAGCTGCGCGGGACTGGCATCCACGCGACGGCGCTCTGCCCCAAGTTCATGGACACGCGCTTCCTCGACAGCGCGGGCGAGCCCCAGGCCGTCCGGCGCATGACGAGCATCGGCTTCGAGGACGTGGGACGAGCGGTCTCGCGCGGAATCTCCGCTGCGCGCCGTGGCCGCTCCATCTGCATCCCCTCCGCAGACATGCGCGCGGCCTACGCGCTAGCCAAGGTCCTGCCGAGCGAGGCCACGCTGCGGCTGCAGGCCCTTCTCTTCACCTTGCGAGAAGGGCCGTCGACGCCGGCTTCGCTGTAGGGACCGGTACGCGGTCCCTACGCGCCCCTCTCGCCATGGCAAGAAACACGTTGAAGCGCTCCAGATGGTGTTTGAGG
>CAVIBB010000229.1:0-2158 GCA_963640745.1 Paludibacteraceae bacterium | reverse complement strand
CCCCAGGGCCGCTGAGGCACCCCGCCTAGGGGCTCCGTCCCTCCTCGCGTGCCGCCGCACGCGTCGTCGGGCCCGTCGCACCCTATCCGGGGCACCTCAGCGGCCCTGGGCTTGCGCCTGAGGTACCCCGCCTAGTGGCTCCGGCCCTTCTTTCTAGGTAGATCAATTCTTTATGTAAGGAGCAAACATGGACCTTCAGCTCGAGACTATCGACCCGGTCAAGCTCACCCGCCTGCTGCGCGAGTGCGTCGAGGTCGACAGCCCCGTGGGCTACTACCCCGAGATCCACGCGTGGCTTAGCGACACTCTCGCCGAGATGGGCTACGAGATGTTCACCGACAACAAGGCCACGGCCTACGTGCGCGTTGTCGGCCAAGACAGCTCAAAGACGGTGCTCGTTGGCGCTCACCTCGACACCATCGGCCTCGTCGTCCGCGGCTTCAACGATGACGGCACCCTGCGCGTGCGTCAGCTCGGCGGCATCAACTACCACAGCATCGAGGGCGAGACCTGCACCGTGCTCTGCCGCGACGGGCGTGCCCTTGCCGGCCAGGTCATCTGCGACCACCACTCCGTGCACGTCTTCGACGACTGCCGCACGACCGAGCGCGATGAGAACCACATGTCCGTCTCGCTCATCGCCGACGTCAAGTCGCCTGAGGACGCCCGCGCGCTCGGCGTGACGGAGGGCGCCTTCGTGGGCATCGACCCGCACTTCGAGGAGTTCGACAACGGCTACATCGTGAGCCGTCACATCGACGACAAGGCCGCCGTCGCGGTCCTTCTCGACGTGCTCGATTGGCTGCGTGAAAGCGGCCAGGCGCCTGCCTACGACACGCTCTTCGCGTTCCCCATCTACGAGGAGATCGGCAACGGCGGCACCTGGGTACCGAGCGAGGTTTCCGAGTACGTCGCGGTCGACATCACCCTGCTCGGGCCCGACTACGACTCCGACGAGCACAGCGTTGGCGTCATCGCCTCTGACGCCAAGGGCCCCTACGACTGGAACCTCACCAACACGCTCATCGCGTGCGCGGAGGAGGCCTGCGACGAGGAAAAGTGGAACACACAGGTCTGTTTCCACTACTCCACCGACGCCAATGCCGCGTACTTTACCGCGAACGACCTGGCCAGCGGCGCCTTCGGCATGGCGTGCCTCAACACGCACGGGCGCGAGCGCTGCCACGTCGATGCTCTCGTGGAGACCGAGAAGCTCGCGCGCGCGTATGTGATGGGCGTGGGCCGCTAGGCAAGCCGGCGACGCCCGGTGTAAAGCGCGGGTACGTTGGGTAGTTTAAGGATTGTGACTCGCAGGCGCGGCCGCAGGACGGTCGCGCCTTTGTTTGAACGGGGTTATAGAAAGGAACCTTGCGTCATGGCAAAGAAAGACTGGAACCAGAAGGCCGATGAGGCGCAGCGACGCGCCGTCGAGTGGATGCGCGGGCGCCGCGGGGCAGACGACATCGTGTTTGCCTGCATTTACGTCGCGTTCGCGCTCGTGGTCATCAACATCTTCGCGCGCGTTTCTTGGCTGGGGTGGCTCGCCATCGCCCTCATCGCCTACGGCGTCTTCCGAGTTCAGTCCAAGAACCTCGCCGCTCGTTCGCGTGAGAACGAGGCGTTCCTCAAGGCCATCGGGCCGCTGCGTCCGTGGCTTCAGAACCCGAAGGCCGCGATGGCCGAGACCAAGCAGTTCAAGCACGCTAAATGCCCCCACTGCGGACAGAAGGTGCGCGTCCCGCGCGGCAAGGGCAAGCTGAGGGTCACGTGCCCGAAGTGCAGGGAGAAGTTCGAGGTCAAGTCGTAGGCTTCTCGAAATCCCGTGGGCAATAATCCCTCCCGCCTTTGTCTCGTCCTCAAACAGTCCTGTTCGCGCGGAGGCGACATTTAGTCGCCTCCGGCTCATGCGGAACTGCGGGCGAGGCAAAGGCAAGAGGGGCCATCTTGCGCTCTGCCTGCGACTTACCTTGAGCTGGGAACGGGGTTCAAAGAGAGTTGCGCGCTTTGCGCGCCCTGGAATCGCGTCGCGCAGCAACCTTCTTGCCGCCCGAGCCCTGGAATGACCCCGCACAGTAACCTTCTTGATGCTTGTGCCCTAGAAATACGCCGCGCAGTAACGGATCGTTGCTGCGCGGCGTATTTCTAGGGCTCGGATGCG
>CAVIBB010000228.1:0-2163 GCA_963640745.1 Paludibacteraceae bacterium | reverse complement strand
GATTCGGGGCTGAATGCCCCTCAAAACCGGGGTTGTGCGCGGCGGCCGCTTTTTTAACGTCGCACAACCCCGCATTTAAGGGAGGGCGCCGGCGGAGGGGCGGGCAAAGTCTCCGCCTTCCGCGTGCCTACGTGCCAATCAGTATCCGCCCAGCCCTCCTTCCTCGCGCATAAGTCGAAACGCCGCGTCGAGCCTCTCCGCTCCGAGCTTCCTGACCCCGCGGGTCCGGTAAGCCGAAACCGTCGCAATGGAGATGGCCAGCGACTCGGCGATGGCCGCCCGGCTCATCTTCCTCGCCGAGAGGACCAGCACACTCGTCTCGAGCTCGGAAAGCCCCCTACCGCGCAGGTACGAAACGCAGCGCGCCTCACCGATTAGTACGTCGTCAGAGAGATCCTTCTCCGCGAGCCTTCTGTCGATCCCTAGCGTTGCCAAGGAGAGAAGCCCAACAAGCGGCAGCACGAATTGTGGCCACATCTCGGCCGCCTGCAGCCCATACGGCCCCGTCTGAACCGTCAGCAGACCGACGACACCGCCTGTCATCGCCATCAAGGCGCGGGCCGAGCCGTCGCGAGCAGTGCAAAAGACCCAAACTAGGCATAGAAACGTCGCCGCAGGCACAGCCAGGGCCCGCCAGCCGAACATCACGGGCAGCTGCGGGGAAACAACCGCCCCGACGCACGCGCAAACGCAGCCAGCGACGACCCTCGGGTCAAACCCCGCGATGACGGCCTCATCCCGGCCGAGGCCGTCTTGCCCCTGAGCGCGCACGAGGCTGGCGGCCCCCTTCAAAATCAACAGTACCGACGCGCCAAGAAGGACGAGCCGCAGCGCCAGCAGCGAGAGCGCCGTGCGCAGGAGCGCGGCGAGCAGCAAAAGAGCCGCCGTCCCGAGGACCGAGCGAAAGACGACAGCGCGCCACGAGAGCGGAATCGCCGACTTCCGCGGCACGACACCTGGCATTGCCCGGTCCGGCATCGCGGCGCACGACCTCGCCACAGCCAGAAACTCCGCGCGGGTAGAGACGCCCAGCTTCTGGTACACCCTCGAACGGTACGTCGCAACGGTCTGAGGCTTGAGCCCCAACTCCTCGGCTATGTCCGCGTCGCTCGCGCCCGTGAGCTCCGCCGTCGCAACCTGGGCCTCCCGTGACGACAGCCCGTCCGCCCCGGGGATGGCGTCCAGACGCGGGGCCAAGCGCGCGGCCTCGTTTGTGTCGCGCCCATCGTCACTCGACGACGCCGCCCGTAGACCCCGCCCCCACGGCAACATAAGGGGGACGAACGAGGCCACGGCAAACGCGACGAATGCCGGCAGTGCCCATGAGGCCACGGCACCAACTGTCGGCGACTCGCGGGCAATCGCAGCGGCGTCAATGCCGACGAAAGCCCCAACCAGGAAGAAAAAGACTCCGTTGGCGAAGGGCATCTCCGACGCGGACCCACGGACCATACCGAGCGCGAAGAGAGCGGCGGCATACGCCCATCCCGCCATACTCACCGCGAGCGTGTCCTCATACGCGCACTCAAACTCGCTTAAACACTGAAGCGCTAAGGCACAGGCCACACCCGAGATGCCCAGGCATACCACCGCACGTCGACGAGCGCCGCTGGAAAAACCCTCTCCATCGCCCACCCAGAACAGGAGCGCGGCGAGCGCCAAGAGCCTCAGAGCGCGCCCAATCGCCGTAAAGCCGATATTCACGCTAAGGTACTCCCAATCCGCGAGCGTCTGCTGCAGGAAGGCGCAGGCGAGCTCGAAAGCAAAGCAGGCAACCAAAAGCACGGCTGCCAAAGCCCCGCTACAGCGCGGCAAGCGGTTCGCGAACATCGTGTAGAGCGCAGCGAGGGCCGCAAGAAGGACCGGGAACGGACGCGCGACGTCCGGAAGGGAAATCACATAGGCGGTCGTCCTCGAAAAGTCCGGGACGCTCAGGGCGATGGCCCCAACGAGCCAAAAGAGCACCTTCCCCACGCCCCGTGCCTTCAACCCGCGGACGATCTGTTCCATAGGCTCCTCCTTGCTCGGCCGTCGCTTAAGGCCAAGGTAGGACACCGATGCGGCTTTGTCTGTAGTAAGGCTTATACAATGCCCGGATGTGCTGGAATAATCGGACGGCGGGGCCCGGCCATCGCCTACTTCGGCATCAAGATGCTGCTCTAA
>CAVIBB010000227.1:0-2210 GCA_963640745.1 Paludibacteraceae bacterium | reverse complement strand
GGCTTGGGTACCCGCGAGGGCGCGCTCGAGATCAGCCTCGAGAACAACCGTTTCCAGGTAGAGGTGGGCACGCTCATCGCCTGGCGCGTGATCAAGCGCGTGCTTCTTCCCGCGCCGGTCCGCGCTGCCGTCACGTGCGTGCATGCCGTCGGCTACGTGGCCGAGGGCATGCGGCACCTTATGCGCGGCGAGGTCACGGTCGAGGTGCTCGACGCCACGGCCATCGCGGTCTCGTGCCTGCGCCGGCAGTTCGCCGAGGCCGGGACCATCAGCTTCCTGCTGTCGCTCTCCGGTCTTATGGAGGAGCACGTTCAGTCGCGCGCCCACCTGGCGCTGCGCGACGGCATGCTCGTGCGCTCCGAGTCCGTTTGGGCCGTGGTCGACGGCCAGGACGTGCTGGTTCGCACCGAGGACGTGCGCCGCGGCATGGTGCTGCACCTGGGCGCGGGACAGGTCCTGCCCGTCGACGGCGTGGTCGTGGACGGCGCCGGCGAGATCGACGAGTCCTCGATGACGGGTGAGAGCGCTCTTGTGCGCAAGGAGGCCGGCTCCACGGTCTTTGCCGGCACGGCCCTCGAAGACGGCGACCTCAAGGTGAGCGTCACCGCGCCTCCGGGCTGCGCGCGTATCGACGGCATCGTGAGCATGGTCGAGGAATCGAGCGAGCTCAAGGCTGGCGTCCAGTCCCGTGCCGAGAAGCTTGCGGACGGCCTCGTGCCCTACAGCTTCCTGGCCTTCTTCGGCATCCTTGCGCTTACCCGCAACCTCAACAAGGCCATGGCCGTGCTCATGGTGGACTACTCGTGCGCCATAAAGCTCTCCACTCCGCTCGCGGTGATGAGCGCGATGGACGAGGCCACGCGCCGCGGCTTTACCGTGCGCGGCGGCAAGTACCTCGAGGCCCTCGCCGCGGCTGACACCGTCGTTTTCGACAAGACGGGCACGCTCACCAACGCCACGCCTGCCGTGAGCCGGGTGATCAGCTGCTCGAGCGCGACCGAGGAGGAGATCCTTCGTCTCTCGGCCTGCATCGAGGAGCACTTCCCGCACAGCATGGCGCGCGCCATCGTGGCCGAGGCGCAGTCGCGCGGGCTCGTGCACGAGCGCGAGCTGCATGCCGAGGTCCGCTACGTGGTGGCCCACGGCATCGCCACGCGCGTGGACGGCGACGAGGTCTGCATAGGTTCTGCGCACTTCGTCTTCGATGACGAGGGGGTCCAGAAGCCCGCCGGGCTCGAGGAGCTTCTTGCCGCCGAGGCCGGGGCCTCGTCGACTATCTACATCGCGAAGAACCGCGTGCTGCTGGGCTGCATCTGCATCAGCGACCCGCCGCGTGCCGAGGCCCGTCGCGTCCTGCGCGAGCTGCGAGGGCTAGGATTCACGAACCTCGTGATGATCACGGGCGACTCCGAGGCGTGCGCCAAGCACGTGGCGGGCGAGCTCGGGCTCGACGGCTACTTCGCGCAGGTGCTTCCCGAGGACAAGGCCTCTCACGTGCAGCGCCTTAAGGATGAGGGGCACACCGTGGTCATGGTCGGCGACGGCATCAACGACTCGCCGGCGCTCGCCGCGGCCGATGTGTCCGTGGCCATGTCCGACGCGAGCGACATCGCCCGCGCGGTGGCCGACGTGCTCGTCCATGACTCGTCGCTCGAGTCGCTCGTGACGATGCGCGTGCTCGCGCAGCGGCTCATGACCCGCATCCATGGCGACTATCGCTTCATCGTCGGGTTCAACTCGGCGCTTATCGCCGCGGGCGTGGCGTCGCTTATGCCCATCACCACGGCGGCGTACCTGCACAACGCTTCGACCCTGGCTATTGCGGGGCTGAACACGACGCCGCTGCTGGATCGCCCGCACCTGGAGAGCGGGAGGGAGGCGCGGCCCGCGGCGCGGCTGGCGCTCCCGGGGGTTTCCGTGGCGTAGGTCGCCTGTTTTTACAGCGTGTGTTTGCTTGCGCAAGCTTAGGCGGCGCGGTTTCTTGCCTGTTTGGGGGCGAGGAGTCGCGCCGCTTTCATGTTTGGCGGGATGGCGACCCCTCATGAGGCGCAAACTCTGACTTTTCGCACATTAAAACTCGGCTCGTTCGATAGACGAGAGATCCGTACCTTTATTTACCTGGGAAAACGACGGCCAGAGTGGTTTGGCTACTCACCCACTCCGATTTTAAAGTGCGAAAAGTCAGAGTTTGTGACGAGTGACGTGTACGA
>CAVIBB010000226.1:0-2252 GCA_963640745.1 Paludibacteraceae bacterium | reverse complement strand
GTAGCACATGCAGAGATGGAACGGCCCGTCCTGCTCCTCACAGGCGCCCCATTCATGATCGAGGTAGCGGCTCGGGTGCTCGACGTGCGGAAGCAGCGGCTCGATAAGGTGGAAGAGGTTCTCTCGCTTGGCCTTCATCGCGCTCCCCCGCCGTCGATGGTCAGATAGCCTTCGTCCTGACCGGCGCGCGCCTTGGCGGCGGGGGCCTTCGCAGCAGGCGCCTCATCCACGGCGGAAGAAACCGCGGGAAGGC
This sequence comes from Paludibacteraceae bacterium, assembly GCA_963640745.1. GTDB lineage: Bacteria > Actinomycetota > Coriobacteriia > Coriobacteriales > Atopobiaceae > Paratractidigestivibacter. The sequence continues at coordinate 1,999 of CAVIBB010000226.1, read as the reverse complement.
GGACGATTTGGGCGCCCGCGGCGGAAGCCGCGGCGTCCTTCTTGCCGCCGCCCCTGCGGGACGCGAAGGCATCCGCGCCCTCGAAGCGCGCCTGCACAGCCTTGGCCGTGGCCACGGTGCCGGCGTAGCCCATCGCGCCCTTGAGCATCCAGCCGATTCCGGGAACGGCACCGGCGGCGGCGCGGGCGGCGGCGCGGTAGAGGAGCCCGAGCCCCACGACCCCCGCGAGCTCGGCGGCGCGGGAAGGCTCGAGGCCGCACCCGTAGGCGGCGGCGATATCGAGCGCGAGCTTAGCCTGGCTGGCCGTCATGAGCGGGAAATCCGAGCCCGGAATCAGCGAGATCGCGCCGACGGCGGCGTTCTCGAGGGCGCATGTCTTTGCAAGAATGGCCACCACGGCGTCGCGGCAGCACGGGAAGTTCGCGGCGAGGGCGACCCGGTTGTCGACGTGGTCGCAGAGCCAGGAGCCGAGCTTAGCAGGGAGCGCCTCGGCAGACGAGGCGCTGACGACCCCGAAGAGGCCCTCGGAACCGAGCCCCAGGTCATCGGCCTCGAGCGCCGACTCGGCGACGAGCGCGCACGGGACCTCGCAGGCGAGATAGAACCTCACGAGCGGGCCCGCGCCCGGCTCGTCGGCGGCAGCCAGCACGACGACGGCGTCCGGGTCGGCGGCGTCCGCGGCGGGCGCCTCGAGGCCCATGACCTCAACGGCACCGCCGGGGCGCTCGGCCCGCAGGGCCTCCTTGACGGCGAGGACGAGGGCACGGTCGCAGCCACGCCCGACGTGGACGCGAAGGCGGACCGCCCCTTCCATGGACTCGGCGCTCTCCTTGCCGGAGCTCGCCACGTCGAGAAGGCTCGAGACAGAGAAGCCCGAGCCCTTCTTCTTTTTAGTTGTGTTTGCGCGACGTGCCATGCCGTGCCTCCTAGCGAATGCCGCCCTATGCGGCCTTCTGGCGATGGCGCCAGATGGATTGGACGATGCCGACGGCCGAGAGCTGCGTGACCATCGAGGAAGAGCCGAAACTGATGAAGGGAAGCGGGATGCCCGTGACCGGCATGATTCCGATGCACATGCCGATGTTCTCGAGGACCTGGAATATCCACATGCCGCAGCAGCCGACGAGGACGAGCTTGCAGAACACGTTGTCCATCCTCACCGCGAGGAGCAGCGTCGCGAAGATCATCCAGGCAAAGAGCCCGAGGAGGACGACGGCGCCCACGAAGCCGAACTGCTCGGCAAAGAGGGCGAAGACGAAGTCGGTGTGCGCCTCGGGCAGAAAACCGCCGCCGGCCTGCGTCGCGTTTCCGATTCCCTTGCCAAGAAGCCCGCCCGAGCCGACCGCGATCTTTGCCTGGCGCAGGTTGTAGCCGCTGCCGCTCGGATCGATAGAGTCGTCGAGGAAGACGAGAAGGCGCTTGAGCTGATACTCCTTAAGGATTTGCGGCATGCCGTCCGTCATGGAAGACCAGATAACGAGCGCGACCGTCACGACGATGAGGACGATGGTGGGCACGACCCACTTGGTCGGCGCGCCCGAGCAGATGATGATGGCGGCGCCCGCGACCAGGATGACAAGGGCGGTACCGAGGTCGGTCACGACGAGCAGGCCGAGCGGCAGAAGCAGCGTGCCGCAGAGCTTGCAGTAGTCGCGGAACGTCTCGATCTTGCCGTTGTACTGGGCGCACGCGCTCGCCATGAGGAAGATGACGACGAGCTTCGAGGGCTCCGAGGGCTGGAAGCGGAACCTGATCAGAGGAATCTGCACCCAGCCCGTCATGCCTTTGGCCGAGTAGCCGAGTCCCGGCAGGTACGGCATGATCATGAGGAAGCACGCGAAGACGAGCAGCGGCGTCGTCATGCCGGCGAGCGCGCGCGTGTCGTAGCGCCACAGGAAGAACGCGACGACGGAGCCGAGCGCGATGCCGACGAGATGGCTCGGGAAGCGCGCCTCCGAGATGGAGAGGGACGCCGACCAAACGGTGACGATGCCCACGA
>CAVIBB010000225.1:0-2252 GCA_963640745.1 Paludibacteraceae bacterium | reverse complement strand
GAGCACCACGAACTGCAGACAGACAATGGCGAGGGCGCCCATGTAGAAGCGCTTTTCCGCAAAAATCGAGAGGTGGATCAACGGCTCATCGGCGCGGCGCTCGCGGGCCACGAACAGGGCGAGGAACACGACGAACGCGGCGAAGAGGCCAAGAGTAGTCGGGCTCGTCCAGCCGAAGCCGGCGCCGAGGTCCACGGCAAAGACAAGCGCGGCAAAGCTCGCCGCGACGGCAAGCCAGCCGAGGACGTCGAACTTCTCGTCGCTCACCTCGTGGCTCTGACGAATCGAGAAGATGCCCAAAAGGAAGCTGACGGCCAGGATCGGCAGCAGCGCGGCAAAGATCATGCGCCAGCCAAAGTTCTCGGCGAGCCAGCCGCCGACCGAGGGACCGACCGCCGGCGCCATAGCCGTGACCAGCGTGCCCACGCCCATCATCGTGCCCATGCACTCGCGCGGCGCCTGCTCGGTAATGATGTTGAACATGAGCGGCAGCGCGATGCCGGTACCCATGCCCTCGAGCACGCGACCGAGGATGAGCATCGGAAAGCTTTGGGCGGTGAAGCCGCAGACGATGCCCGCGATGTAAAAGACCATGGCGGCCACGAACACATGCTTGGTGCGGAAACGGCGGTTAAGGTACGAAGAAGTCGGCACCACCGCGGCAAGAACGAGCAGGTAGGCAGTGGTCATCCACTGAACGGTCGACGTTCCGATGTTGAACTCGGCCATAAGAGTGGGGAAGGTGACGTTCATGGCCGTCTCGACGCAGACACCCGAGAAGGACATGATGCCCGTCGCGACAACGGACATAATGAGGCGCGCATCGAGAACACGCTCGAACGCAGCGGGTTTCTCAGCGTTGAGCTGGGATTTTGCTTGCATAAGAACCTCCAATTCTGTGTACCGGGGGGAACTATAGCAAGCTGAAGGAACGAATGTTTTCAGTTTCGGATGGAGAATCTTTCAGGCTTCTGGGGGTCGTCGAGCAGCCGCGCCCCGCCCCCCCTGCAAGAGATAACCCGTCCCCAAAACAAGAGATAACCGGCCTCCAAACGGCATATCCTCGCGGCGGCAGGGGCGCGGTATGATGGCACGCAGCAAATAACGCCCTGCTTGGAGGTTTGTTTTGAAGAAGGTCCTGGCCGTCGCCTGGCCGATCATGCTGAGCTACGTCCCCGTCGGTCTCGCCTGCGGCGTGCTCGGCGCGCAATGCGGCGTCGGACCCGGCTGGGCACTTCTGCTTAGCGTCACCATCATCTCCGGCGGCGCGCAGTTCATGATCAGCAACCTATGGCTCGCCGGAGTGCCCGCAGCGGCAATCGTCCTGAGCGTCGGGGCCATCAGCCTGCGGTTCGCGCTCTATTCCGCCTCGCTCGCACCGCATCTGCAAAAGGTAAAGAAGCGCACGGCGATGGCGATGGCCCTCACCCTCATCGAAGAGGGCTACGGCGTCACGCTCGGCAAGCTCTGCGACGGCGACCGCGAATGGACCTTCCGGCACGCGCTGGCGCTCAACGTCGTGACCATCCTGACCTGGGCGATCTCGGTCGCGGTCGGCGCCGCGTTCGGCGAGGTGGTCAACGTCCCGACAGCGGTGGCGGGATTTGCCATGACCTCACTCTTTATTTACCTGCTGTGGGATCAGCTCGTGAGCGCCGAGGGCCACGTTGCGCGCGGCGGGCTCGTGGCGGCAGGGGCGGTCGTGGCCGCCGTGGCCGGGTGCAAGCTCGCGGGCGCGGCGACGGCCGCCGTTCCGGTCGGGGCCGTTGTGGGCGTCGTCGCGGCGCTTCTTGCCAGCGGCGGGCGAAGCGAGAACGGGCGCGGCGGCAAGAACGAGCTCGAAAATGACGGCGGACTTGACGGCAAGAAGGGCGGTGAGGCCGCGTGAGCACGATGACAACCACGGACTTCCTCGCCATCTGGATCCCCACATTCGCGATCATCCTCGCATGCCGCGTCTTGCCCGTTTTCCTGCTGCGCGGACGCGAGCTGCCCCCGCGGGTCGTCGAGGGCCTCGGCTATATCCCGCCCGCGGCCTTCGCGGCGCTCGTGGCCAACGACCTCCTCTCGCCGAGCGCCTTCGCGGCAGGCCCCTGGGCGGCGCTCATGCCGATCGCGGCGGCCACCGTGGTCGCCGTCGTCGCCTGGCGCACCCGTTCGATGCTCTGGTGCTGCGTCGCCGGCGTCGTCGCCTACGTGCTTCTCTCACTTATATAAAGAAGCCGCCGCGCTTGAGCGGGGGCGAACACAAG
>CAVIBB010000224.1:0-2308 GCA_963640745.1 Paludibacteraceae bacterium | reverse complement strand
CTGGCCGTCTCCCCCTACCAGCTTTTCGACGCCTGCGGGGCGGCCCTTGCCCGACAGGCGGCGCGGGCAGGCGTCCAGGCCGTGTGGCAGGACTTCCGCCCGCTGTACCCGCAGGCCACGCGCAGGGCCAAGGAGCTGGGGATGTACCGGCAGAACTACTGCGGCTGCCGCTTCTCCGCGGCCGAGGCGGCCCATGAGCGCCACGTGGCCCGCGACGAGCGCAAGCGCGCGAAGGCCGAGGCCCGCGCCGCGCGCGAGGCCGCCGCGGCGGCTGCCGGCGCCGATGCCCGGAACGCTTAAATCGTTGATACCCCGGGCGCCAAGGCGCCCCAGTTGCGCCGCCTGCCCGAGCGATTCGCCCGCACACCGAGGTCTTCTCGCCACTTAAGGCGCGGGCGCGTACTATCGAATCAAGCGCGCACCGCGCAACGCGAGCGCCACAAGAGGGAGCCGGTTGGGGAGACCCAGGGAAGAGACCGGCTCCCTTCTTTTTGGCCTTTTCGCGGGCCGCCAAAACAAAAAACGACGAAAAACGGGTGCACTCCGGCGACTTGACGAGCAGAGCCCGCTTCTGCCGTTTCGCCAACTGGGGTTTTGTCGCCGAAATGCGTCGGCTACGAGCCGTTTCTCAATAGTGGGGACCCCGGACGTTTTTTCGGACCAAAAGGGCATCAGACCGCGTAGCCGAGCTCCTCGCGGCTCTGCCTGATCGTCTTCCATCCTAGCGATTTCTTGAGCTTGCCGCTGCGGTACCACTCGATGTAGCCGTCGAGCAGGCGGCGGAACTCCTCGAACCCGACGCCCGTCCAGTCGCGCCCCTCGTAGAAGTCGCTCTTCAGCGTGCCGAAGAAGCCCTCGGCCCGCGCGTTGTCCGGGCTCCTCGCCTTGCGCGACATCGAGCGCACGACGTGGTGGCGCTCGCAGACCTCCCTCCACCTCTCGCCCATGTAGACCGCGCCCCCGTCGGTGTGGACCGCCAGGGGCTCCTCCTCGGTGGGGCGCACGGCGGCCACCAGGTCCTCGAGCATGCCGACGCACAGGTCGGAGTCGGGGTGGCGGGATATGCTCCAGCACACCGGCCAGCCGTCGAGGCAGTCGATGGCCGGCGACAGGTAGACCTTGCAGTCGTCGAGGGCGAACTCGGTGACGTCGGTGACCACGAGCCTGCCCGGCGCCCGCGCCGAGAAGTCGTGGGTGCCGTCCTCGCGCAGCGGCAGGTTGGGCGGCCGCTCCGCCAGCTCGCCCTCGTAGCTGACGTGGGGCGCGCGGCGGGCGACCTGGGCGGCCTTCGCGGCGACCAGCCCCTCCTCGGCCATGATCGCGCGCACGACCTTCTCGGAGGCGATGACCGGCGTCTCCATGTCGCCCGGCGCCAGGTCGCGCCACGAGACCGGCTCGCCCTCGCCGCGGCGCAGGTCGGCGGTCACGCTCTCGGAGCCGTAGGCCCCGCCGGAGGCCTCGAACGAGGCGCGGACGCGGGCCCTGAGCGCGGCCTTAGGGTCGGGCCTGGCCAGCCTGGCCGCCTGGCCCAGGTAGGTGCTCTTCGGGATCGACAGGGTCTCCGTCACGTCGCGCAGCCTCACGAGCGGGCACGCCGCCCTGGCCGCCTCGCCCGCCCTGTGCTTCTCGGCGCTGCTCAAAGAGCCAGGGCCTGGTGCTTTTAGGACGTCCAACACCGCCGCCGCCTCGGCTAGCTTGACCTCGGCCATCCTCGCGCGCTCGGCCGGGTCCGCCGGCAGCTCGCCGGCCCAGTCCCTCCAGTCGGTCTGCTGCGCAGGCTCCATGTCCGCCCTCCTCGCGGCCGCCCTCGCGGCCCTCCTGGCCCGGGCGCTGCCGCCCCGGCCGTGCAGGGCGTGCATGCGACGCTGCCTGTCGGGCATCTCCGCCGGCGCCAGCTCGCCCCTCTGCTCAAGCTTCAGCCAATCGTACAGCACGTCCGGGCTGGGGAACAGCGGCAGGCGCTCGCACGCCCGCGGCACGCTCATGCCGCTGCGGTGGAACTCCCAGAGGATCCCCTCGCGCTCCTCCTTGGTGTACATCGGACTCCCTTCTGGACCTCGTTACGAGGTCCGAGAATTTGTCCGGGGTCCCCACTATTCAAAATCGCCGAGTAGCCGGCAGCTTTCAGCGACAAAACCCCAGTTGGCAAGGAGCCAAAACCGGCCGCTAATCGCCAAGTCGCGATAGTGCACCCGTCTTTCGTCGTTTTTTCGGCGAGAGGCAAAAAGCCGCGGAAAAGACCTTAATCCTGGGCGCTGCGCTGGGCGAGGAAGGCGCGGGTGCGCTCCTCGCGGGGGTTGTCGATCAG
>CAVIBB010000223.1:0-2346 GCA_963640745.1 Paludibacteraceae bacterium | reverse complement strand
CCGGCAGCAGAACCTCTTCGCCGTCCGCGTCTATGACCCAGACGTCGTTGGCGATCCCGCGCATGACCTCGCGGATCTCGCCGCGCATGCCGACGGAGGCGTCCTCGACCTCTCGGCCGACAAGCCGGTCGACGTCATGGAGATCGAGGTCGTCGGGCAGGTCGGCCTCGCGCGCGAGGAGATATCGACCGACGAGCTTCTTGGCGGAGCCGATGTCATCGACCCCGGAGAGGCTTATGAGGGAACCCTCGCGGTCGTCCTCATAGCAGGACTCGACCGTGAACCAGCGCTCACCCTTGAGCCGAGGGGGGACGACGCACACGTCCAGACCTTCGGCCAATACGGCGGGAAGGCCGTGGACGGGAACCGCCACGACCTCCCCTCGTTTCCCGTGTGACTTCTGCACACGGGCTATGCATCTATAACGCTCTCGCATCGACCTAACCCAGGACCTCGACTTCGACCTCGGTGCCAACGCGCTGCCCGAGGGCACGCGCAAGCGTTCTGATGGCCTTGATGGTACGACCCTTGCGGCCGATCACGCGGCCTGCGTCCTCTTCAGAGCAGGAGACCTCGATAAGAGCACCGTTCTCGGAATCGGTGACGTCGAGAGAAACGGAGTCCTCGTCGTCAACCAAGCCGCAGACAATGTACTCAACCAGGTCCGCCACCTTATCGGAGGGCATCTCCTCGGAGTCCGCTCCCGAGAGCTCGACGCTTTCGGTGGTCTCCATGGAGACTACTCGGCGTCGGCAGCAGCCTCAGCGGCGGCCTCGGCAGCAGCAGCGGCCTTAGCGGCGGCCTTCTTGGAGATCTTGTTCTTCTCCTGCTTGACCGGCTCGCCCTCACGGACGATGGCAACGAGGTGCTCGACCGCGTTGGACATCTGGGCGCCCTTGCCGATCCACTCGTCGACCTTGTCGAGGTTGATCTCGATGGTCTTGGGGTTGGTCAGCGGGTTGTAGCGGCCGACGAGCTCGATGTAACGGCCGTCGCGGGGCATACGGCTGTCAGCGACGACAACGCGATAGTACGGACGCTTCTTGGCACCGTGACGGGCCAGGCGAATCTTGACTGCCAAAGTAAAACTCCTCTGTACGAGCGGTGCGCGAAGTAGGAATGGCGGGCCCGCACCGCAGGGCCACAAAGCAGTTTCTTATCTTACGACATATGTTTTTATGCGCAAGGTGCAGTTTTTGTGAACCTCGGCGCAGATATCGTGTGCGGGAGCTGCGCTTCAGTGGTTTTTAAGGGCCCGTGGGTAGGATAGCCCCAATCTTAAAAACTCAGCTGCCTGAAAATTCATGGAGGTAGAGATGAACATTCTAGTTGTGGAGGACGAGCGCAACCTGGCCGACGCCATCGTGAAGATCCTCGAGAACGAGGGGTACAACGCCGAGGCGACCTACGACGGCAAAGCCGGACTCACCTGCGCCAAGAGCGGGCTTTACGACGCCATCGTGCTCGACGTCATGCTCCCCGGGATGAGCGGCTACGACGTCGTGAACCAGATGCGCCACGCGGACGTGTCGACGCCGGTCCTCATGCTCACCGCGAAGACGTCGACCGAGGACAAGGTCGCCGGCCTGGACGCGGGCGCGGACGACTACATGACCAAGCCCTTCGAGGCGCCCGAGCTCCTCGCCCGCCTGCGCGCCCTCACCCGCCGTCGCGGAGAGGTCCTCATCGACGAGATCAAGTTCGCAGACGTGGTGCTCGACCTCACGACCCACGACCTGTCCTGCGCCGAGAAGTCGGTTCACCTGTCCGGCAAGGAATTCGAGGTCATGAGCATCCTCATGGGCTCCAACTCGCGCGTGGTCTCCAAGCAGGACCTTCTTACCCGCGTCTGGGGTACTGACGGAGAGGCGTCGGAGAACTCCGTGGAGGCCTACGTCAGCTTCCTTCGCAAGAAGCTCAGCCACGTCGGGTCGAAGGTCCAGATCACCACGCTGCGCATGCTCGGCTACCGGCTCGAGGTGCTTTAACTTAGCCATACCGACCCACCGCGGCCGCCGAACGAGAACGGCGGCCGTTTTTGTCTGCGCCGCCGCGCCAGAGGAGAAGGAATGCTCGAGAAGCTTCGCCGCGAATTCACGCTCATCACGTTCGGCCTCTCGGGGGCCGTCCTGCTCGTCGCGCTCATCATGTCGTTCGTGAGCACCGTCACGACGCAGAACGACGTGACGATGTCGCTTCTTCGCCGCAGCCTCGAAAGCGGGCAGGCCATCAATCCCCAGATGGGAGCGAAGGACCGCGAAGGCACGGTCGGGGCCGACTCGATGCTCGCCATCACCGTCGACGTGACCCCCGCGGGGATCATCCTCAGCAAATCGGAGTCCCCCG
>CAVIBB010000222.1:0-2360 GCA_963640745.1 Paludibacteraceae bacterium | reverse complement strand
CCTGGCAGAAGCCGCGAGTTCGGTGTAGTTCATGTTCCACTCCCCATCAAGTAAGCAATAAAAACGGCCCCCGACCATGCGGTCGAGGGCCGCCGCACCCGCAAGCCCTAGGCGCGCGCGGGAACGATGCGGTCAGAAAGCCAGGCCGCGAGCTCGTCGAACGGGACGTCGAAACGCTCGCCCGTCTCGCGCACCTTGACCTCGGCGGTGCCGGCCGCCACGCCCTTCTTGCCGAGGATGACCTGGTACGGCACGCCGATGAGGTCCGCGTCGGCGAACTTGACGCCCGGGCGCTCCTTGCGGTCGTCAAGAAGCACCTCGAGGTCGGCGGCGGAGAGCTCGTCGGTCACCTTCTGGGCCACGGGCCAGACCACGTCGTCGTTCACGCTCATGGCGACGACCTCGACCTCGTAGGGCGCCACGCAGACGGGCCAGCAGATGCCGCGCTCGTCGTTGTGCTGCTCCACCACGGCCGAGACCATGCGGGAGACGCCGATGCCGTAGCAGCCCATGAGGAAGGGCTTCTCGCGGCCGTCCTCGTCCATGAAGGTCGCGCCCATGGACTCGGAGTACTTGGTGCCCAGCTGGAAGACCTGCGAGATCTCGATGCCGCGGGCGGAGTGGAGCGCCTGGCCGCAGTGCGGGCAGGGGTCGCCCTCGGTCACGGTGATGAGGTCGGCCCACTCGTCGACCTTGAAGTCGCGCTCGGGCTCGATGCCCACGTAGTGGTAGCCGTCAACGTTGGCGCCGCAGGCCCAGCTGTGGGCGTCGCGGAGCGCCTCGTCGCAGACGATGCGGATGCCCTCGGTGAGGTTCACGGGGCCGATGGAGCCCTTGGGCAGGCGGTAGCCCTTGAGCTCCTCGTCGGTCATCATGCGGTAGCCGGCGCCAAAGGCATGCTCGGCCTTGCAGTCGTTGAGCTCGTGGTCGCCGGGGACGAGCGCGAGGACGGGCTTGCCCTCGGCGTCGATGATGCAGAGCGACTTGACGGTGGCGTTCTGGGGGATGTCGAGCAGGCGGGCGAGCTCCTCGATGGAGTGGGTGCCCGGGGTCTCGATGCGGCGGAGCTCGCCGTGGCCGGGGCCGTCGACGACCGGGACCTTGGTGGTCGCGGCCTCGGTGTCGGCCGCGAAGCCGCAATCGCACCACACGAGCTCGGCCTCTCCGGCGTCGGCCAGCGCCATGAACTCGACGGAGGTGTCGCCGCCGATCTGGCCGGAGTCGGCCACGACGGGCAGCGCCTTGATGCCGCAGCGCTCGGCGATGCGCGCGTAGGCGGCCTTCTCGTCCTCGTAGCACTCCTGCAGGGACTCCTGCGTGGCCGAGAAGGAATACGCGTCCTTCATGATGAACTCGCGGCCGCGCATGAGGCCGAAACGGGGGCGCAGCTCGTCGCGGAACTTGTCCTGGATGTGGTAGAGCGTGACGGGGAGCTGCTTATAGCTGCGCAGCTCGTTGCGCACGAGGTCGGTGTAGGTCTCCTCGTGGGTGGGGCCGAGGACGAAGTCGCGGTCGTGGCGGTCCTTCAGGCGCATGAGCTCGGGGCCGTAGGCGGCGTAGCGGCCGGACTGCTCCCAGAGCTCGGCGGGGGTCACGATGGGCGTGAGCATCTCCTGGGCGCCGATGCCCTCCATCTCGTCGCGGATGACGTCCTCGATCTTGCGGATGACGCGCCAGCACAGCGGCAGGTAGCTGTAGAGGCCCGCCGCAGTCTTGCGGATCATGCCGGCGCGGAGCAGGAGCTTGTGGCTCACGAGCTCGGCCTCGGCGGGGTCTTCCTTGAGCGTGGGGGCGTAGAGCCTCGACATGGTCTGGTAGCGCTTCACGGCTATGTCCAATCTCCGATATGAGAAGCCGGGCGCGTGGCCCGGCTCAAGTACACGTGCGCTTAAGTTTACGGCAAGAAGGGCTTCTCTGTGCTTCGGGTTGGTTAACCGAGCGCACCAGCCTCGCCCGCGTTGCCGAAGCGCGCCTCGATCTCGGCGAAGAGCTCGTCGACCATGCGGTCCTCGGGCACCTTGCGGATCGACTCGCCGTTAGCGAAGAGAAGCGCCTCTCCCCTGCCGGAAGCCATGCCGATGTCCGCGCCGCGCGCCTCGCCGGGGCCGTTGACCGCGCAGCCCATGACGGCGACCGAGATGGGGGCGTTCACGTCCTGCAGCCTGCGGGCCACCTCCTCGGCGATGGGGATCATGTTTACCTGGCAGCGGCCGCAGGTGGGGCAGCTCACGAGCTCGGGGTGGAGCCGGCGCATGCCGAGCGCCGCCAGGAGCTCCCAGGCCACCTTGACCTCCTCGACGGGGTCAGCGGTAAGCGAGAGGCGCATCGTGTCGCCGATTCCCTCGGAAAGAAGCACCGAG
>CAVIBB010000221.1:0-2394 GCA_963640745.1 Paludibacteraceae bacterium | reverse complement strand
GACAGTTACGGCCACGCAGACGACGGCTACATCGTCGGCCTGAAGGCGGGTAATTACACCGTGGCCGAGACTCAGGTGCCCGAGAAGCACCTGCGCGTCTCGAACTTCACGCTGACCATCGCGGCGGACGGCGGCGTTTCGGTCAAGAGCTCTGATGCCAGCGTTTCTTACGCGGAGAACACCAAGACGGCGACGGTTTCCGTTTTCGATAAGGTCACGCGTGGCCAGGTGACTCTGACCAAGACCTACAAGCACGGATCCAAGGACGTGGCGCTTGCCGGCATGACGTTCGACCTGTACAAGCAGGTTGGCGATAAGGCCGACGCGACGAAGGACGTTAAGCTCGCCGAGGGCATCACGACCGACAAGAGCGGCAAGTGGGCTTCGAAGGACTCGACCATCGCATTTACCGATCCTGGCAAGGCCGTGCTCGGCGAGTACTACCAGAAGCTGTCTGACGGCCTCCCTGAAGGCACCTATTACTTCAAGGAGACCGGCGAGAGCGCGCTGACCGTCAAGGCCGACACCACCTACGGGTTCAAGATTGATAAGGCCACCTCTAGCTCGCCGCAGGTGACGGTCAAGGCCGAGAACACCGAGTTCAACGCCTCCGCTACTTTGACGAAGGTCGACGCGACCGATAAGTTCGAGGTAGAGGGCGCCGTCTTCGAGCTCAAGTACGGCGACACGGTCGTTGCGAGCGACCTGACCTCCGGTAAGACCTACAGCCTCGACGCCACTGGCGCCAAGGTCGAGTCCAGCGTCGACTCGAAGACCGGCGGCGTCCTGACCGTGAACGGCCTCAAGAAGGGCACCTATACCCTGAGCGAGGTTTCCAACACGGGCTATGACGTTGATTCCACCAAGACTTATACGCTGACCGTTTCCGAGGGCGACAACGACAAGACCCTTGAGTGGGTTGAGGGTGGCAAGCTTGAGAACCCGCGCCTTACCGGCACCGTCTCGCTGCTCAAGAGGACCACGGATGGCAGCGCCCTTGCCGGCTGCACCTTCAAGCTCCAGAAGAAGAACGACGACGGCTCCTGGTCCGACGTTTCTGGCAAGACGGGCGTGACTGACAAGGACGGCAAGCTCTCCTTCGACGGCCTCGAGTGGGGCACCTACCGCTTCGTCGAGACGAAGCCCGCTGACGGCTATCTCGCGACTGACGCCGACGGCAACGCCGTGACCTCGGGCGAGGCGACCATCAATCGCGACAACGTCGCGGCCTCCGCATCGGCCGAGCCGCTCACGGCGACCGACGACCCTGTGGTCCTCACCCTGAAAAAACTCAATGCCGACGGCACCACCGGGCTTAAGGGTGCTGAGTTCAAGGTGACCCCGCAGGGCGACTCCACGTTCGCCGGCGGCTCCGCCGAGGCGCTTGCCCTCACCACGGACGACAAGGGCGAGGCCTCTATCTCGGCCGCGCTCGTCGTGGGTGGCACCTACGAAATCGAGGAGACCAAGGCCCCGGCCGGCTACGCGCTTCCTTCCGTGACGAAGGTCGCGGTTAAGGTGGCCGATGACGGCTCCATTAAGGCCGCCGACGCTTCCGCCGACCTCGGTACCTGGACGCTTGCCGACAGCCGTACCGCCGCCGTGAGCGTCAAGGACTCCCAGATCGACCTCGCCATCCGCAAGGTCGATGTGAACGATGCCTCCAAGGGCCTTGCCGACGCCGTCTTTACCGTGACGCCTGACGTGGGCTCCGCGTTCGCGGACGGCAGCGTGACGGCCAAGACCCTTAAGACCAACGCTCAGGGCGCCGCCGTCGCTCAGTCCGATGCCGATAAGCTCGTCGGCGCGCTCGTGGCCGGCAACACCTATGTGGTCACCGAGACCGAGGCCCCCGCGGGCTACGGCCTGGCCGGCTCCGTTAAGGTGACCGTCAACCCCGACGGCACCTTCAAGGTGGATGGCGGCGATGCCTGGAGCCTCGATGACGCTGGCCTTGTGCTCACCGCCAAGGACACCCCGGTCCAGGTCAACCTCAAGAAGGTCGACGCCGACGGCAAGGCGCTCGAGGGTGCTACCTTCACCATCAAGAAGGTCACCGCCGACGGTGAGTCCGACGTGGCGAGCGTCACGACTGACAAGGACGGTAACGCCCAGGTGCTCGGCTCTGATGTCGCCGCCCTCACCAACAACGCCACGTATGTGGTGCGCGAGACCGCGGCCCCCACGGGCTACACGCTTGCCGGCGAGGCGATTTACCTTGACGTCGATGCCAACGGCGTTGTGAGACTGAACGAGCAGAAGACGTCCGAGGCCGCGCGCAAGATCTGGGGCTTCGACGGCGACACCGCGACCGCGAGGCTTTCCGACACCCAGACCGCCTTCTTTGTTCAGAAGATCGACTCTGAGGCCGGCGATTCCGGCGCGCTCGATCTC
>CAVIBB010000220.1:0-2409 GCA_963640745.1 Paludibacteraceae bacterium | reverse complement strand
CCCGCCAGATGGGCGTCAGCCGCCAGACCGCGTCGAAATGGCTCGCGCGCGCCCGGCGCGGCGAGCCGATGTCCGACAGGGGCTGCAGGCCGCGCCGGCTTGCCAGGCTCACGCCGCCCGAGGTCGAGGAGCGCGTGTGCGAGGCGCGCAGGGCCATGCTCCTGGCCCCGCTGCCCCTCTCCGCGGCGACCGGCGTGCCGGCCCGGACCTGCGCCAGGATCGTCGCGAGGCGGGGGCTGCCGCGCCTGGCCGACGTCGACCGGGTCACGGGCGAGGTCCGCGCGCGCGGCCCCGTGACCCGCGTGCGCTACGAGCGCGAGCGCCCCGGCGAGCTGGTCCACGTCGACGTCAAGAAGGTCGCCCGCATACCCGAGGGCGGCGGGCACAGGGCCCTCGGCCGCGGCTGCGGGTCCAAGAGGGGCGCGGGGGCGTCGTGCCTGCACGTCGCCGTCGACGACAACAGCCACGTGGCCTACGCCGAGCAGCTCCCCGACGAGAAGAAGGAGACGACCTGCGCCTTCATGGAGCGCGCGCTGGAGTTCTACGGGTCCCTCGGCGTCGGCGTTGAGCGCGTCATGACCGACAACGGCCCGGCCTACCGCTCCGCCGACTTCAACGCGCTGCTCGGCGCGCGGGGCATAAAGCACAAGTACACGAGGCCCTTCAGCCCCTGGCAGAACGGCAAGGTCGAGCGCATGAACCGGACGCTGGCGCAGGAGTGGCAGTACGCGAGGGCGTGGGACAGCGAGGAGTCCAGGGCCGAGGCCCTGGGCCCCTTCATCGAGCATTACAATTGGGACCGTCCGCACAGCGCGTGCGGGGGCCTGCCGCCGATGTCGCGCATCGTCGGCGTAAACAACGTCTTGGCACGCAACAGCAGCGCCCATCGGCGACCGCCCCCTTCAGGAAGCCGTCGTAGACGGCCAGGTCGCAGCCGCCCTCGGAGGCGGGCCCGCCGGCGGCGATGCGCCTGGCGAGCACGTCGACCGTGGCGTCGTCCGGCACGCGCCCTCCCTCGACGACCCTGAGCGCGGCCTCGCAGGCGGGCCCGAAGCCGCTGGCCTCGCCCGCGCGCGATATCGAGCGCAGCGTCTGCCTGCGCCCGGCGGCGTCCATGCGGTCGATGCCCGCCACGAGGGCCTCGGGCATGTCGCGCCTGACCGCGGGCTCGCCGAAGGCGCGCGGGCGGGCGACGAGGGCGGGCACGGGCGAGAGCGGGTTGCGCACCGCCGGCCCCTCGCCGAACGCGCGCGGCAGCACGGCGACCCTGCGACCGCGGTCGGCGAGGGTCTCGACCGTGTCGGCGCGCACGCCCGCGAGCAGCCTCCTGTCGTGCCACGCCGGGCCGGCCACGTAGCCGCGCCCGTCGACGGTGACCTCGCCGCGCTTGTCGGCGCGCACGACCACCCACCTGACCGCGTCGAACGCGACGCCCGGCAGCGCCCGCATCGCGGCGAGGTCCTCGCGGTACGCCTCGCCGTGCGCCCGCCCGTCGCGGCAGCGGGCGGCGGCGTTGAGGCGAGCGCAGCCCTCGGCGAGGAAGGCGCTGGGCTCGCCCATCGCGCCGAAGGACGGCACCGGCACGAGGAGGTTTCGCCTGAGGAAGCCCACGGCGTTCTCGACCGAGCCCTTCTCGTTGCCCGAGTAGGGGTCGCGGTAGCGGCTCTCGAAGCGGTAGTGGCCCCTGAACTGCGAGAACAGCCGCGACTCGGTGACCTCGCCGCGCACCATCCTGCCGGCCTCGGTGGCGTTGCCGGGCACCATCGCCCTGGGCGCGCGGCCCCAGCGCCCGAAGATCTCCGCCAGCCCGGCGCACAGGCACTCGGAGCGCCGGGGGCGCATGGCGACGCACTGGCGGTCGTTGGAGTGCGGCAGCGTGGCCACGAGCAGCTTGAGGCCGGGCTCCTCGCCGCCGACGGACGCGCGGAAGTTCCCGAAGTCGACCTGGCAGGTGCCGGGCGCCCACTCCAGCTCGAGGAAGCCCTCGCCGGCGCCGGCGTCCCTCGCGAGCCCCCGGTCGCGCACGAAGCGCCTCACCGTCGGGTAGGACCCCGCGTAGCCCCGCTCGGAGACGAGCCTGTCGAAGATCCTCTTGGCGGTGTGGCGCTGCTTGCGCGGGGCGGCGAGGTCGGCCTCGAGCACCGAGGCGACCCACGCCTCGTGGCCCTCGAGCGCCGGGCGGCGCCTCGGCGCGGGCAGCGGGGCGGCGGGCGACATGTCCTCCATGTCGGCGTACCTGGCGACGGTGTTGCGGCTGACGTGGAGCCTTCGGGCTATCTCGGCCCTCGCCACGCCGTCGGCGTCCATCGCGCGTATATCATTCCTCATGTCCAGGGGCACGGTCATCTCCTCCATCCTTCCCGGGCGGGCTCGCCAAAGTCGCCGCCCGGGAAAACGATACGGCGAGGG
>CAVIBB010000219.1:0-2416 GCA_963640745.1 Paludibacteraceae bacterium | reverse complement strand
CCGCGGCGCGGGCTCGCTCATGGGCGCCGAGCAGCACGGCAATCTCTCGAGCGTCGGCTTCGACCTCTTTACGCAGATGCTCGGTGAGGCCGTGGCGGAGGCGCGCGGCGAGACCCGCGACGTCGAGCTCGCCGAGATGAACATCAACCTGCCGGCGGACTTCTTCCTAGCCGAGGAGTATCTGCCCGAGGTCGATCGCCGCGTGCTCGTGTACCGCAAGCTCGCCGCCGCGGTGGACCTGGCCGAGGTCGACGAGCTGCAGAGGGAGACCGAGGAGCGCTACGGCGGGCTGCCGGTGGCGGGCCGCAACCTCTTTGACCGGGCGCGCGTTCGCATCCGCGGCCAGCGCCTGGGCTGCACGTCAGTCAGCCTGACGAACGGGCGAATCATCTACCAGGGCGTCGACGTGCCGCGCGCGGTCGCGCTCAAGCTCAAGGGGGAGGGCGCGCTCAACTATCCCAAGACCAAGAAGCTCGCCTATCCGTTCCGTCGCAAGGACTCCGAGCTCATGCCCGTCGCGCTCTCCGTCCTCGCCCAGATCGGCGGCGACGACGAGCTCGACGACTAACGGGGCCGCCCGCCGCCCTGCCGCCCGCCGCCCTGCCGCCCGCCCGCCGCCGTCACAGCGGGGCATAAAACTACCGTTTCTGGGCGATTTTCTTGCCAAGAATGACCGTTTTGTGCCCTGCTGTGATTTCAGCTGGCTGTTGGCGGAATTCTTGGCACGCGAGCCGTCTACCTGGGTAAAGTGAGCCTTACCTGTGGCGGGCGGGGGCGATTCCATGAGCAAGAAAATCGACGATCAGGTTCGAATCACGTTTGCGGACGACGAGGCGCGCGGCGCGTGCACGATGCCGTATACCGAGCCGTGCCGGCGTTATCTGCAAAGAAGGGTCGCCGCCGGGGAGGACATCGTCTCGCCGATGCCGCGCGTCTTTGCCCGCGGGTCTTATTGGCGCGGCCTCACGCCGGAGCAGCAGGCCGTGGCAAAGATGCGCGCCCTCAATACGCGCCACTTCGACTGGGTCTTCCGCGGCACGTCCGCGGCCTTGCTTTACGGGTTCTCCGTCTCGCGGCGTCTGCTCGACGTGATCGAGGTGGCGAGTCCGAGCGGGAGCAAATCGCTCTACCGCGGTGGGGTGCGGACCCATCACATGGACATTGACGAGGAACCGTGCGATTTTGCTCAAGGTCTGCCTGTCACGCCCGTTCTGAGGACGTTGTTTGACTGCGCCCGCGAGCTGCCGCTGCGCGATGCCGCCGCCATCGTGGATTCGGCGCTGCGCCTCGGCTGCGTAAATAAAGACCAGCTCATTGCCTACGTTGATGGAAAGAAGAACTGTGTCGGCGCGCGCAAGGCGAGGTTTGTCGCGCGGTTCGCCGACGGACGCGCGGGCTCGGGCGGCGAGTCCATTGCCCGGGCGGCGATGTGGGAGCTCGGGTTCGCGGCCCCGGACTTGCAGGCGGAGTTCGTGGACCCGCTGAGCGGCCGGCGCTTCTTTGCGGATTTCTGTTGGCGATGTGACGACGGGCGGGTCATCGTCGGCGAGCTCGACGGCGGCGAGAAGTACGTGAACGAGCAGATGACCGGTGGACGGTCGGTTGCCGGCGTGATGCGTGCCGAGCGCCTGCGCGAGTCGAGGCTGACCGCGCTGTGCGACGCCGTGGTTCGTTTCTCGCCGTCCGCGGTCGCGGACTCGGCCGGCTTTTCTCGCCTGCTCGACTACTTTGGCGTGCCGCGCGACCATGAGCCGCTGATTGAACTCGAGCAGACGCCCGCCTACGAGCAGGTTCCGCTCTCTGCCTACAACCTGCCCTGACGCGGCGCTGCCCGCCGCCGTCATAGCGGGGCATAAAACTACCGTTTCTGGGCGATTTTCTTGCCAAGAATGGCCGTTTCGTGCCCCGCTGTGATTTCAACTAGCTGAGAAGCCCGTTACGCAACTGAACGAAAGTCAAAATTCCGGAGTCAACCTCGGGTTACTTATGTTAGTTTTGTTAGCCGATGCTAACTAAATATGGCCCAGCCATAGGCAGAAGGGATTCTATGAAGGATCAAGAGAAGGTCTGGCGACACCTAACGTCGCTCGGAGGCAACGCCGCCCGCGGGGCGGTCGTCGCGGCCTTGGCGCTCTCGATGGTGCCGACCGCAGCCCTCGCGGAAATTCAGACGGAGGCCGGCTCCACTGCTACCAACACTGTGCCGGCCTCCGCCCAGGACGAGGGACAAACGCCCTCTGACGAGGATTATACCGCCACGGCTCTCTCCGCTGAGGGCTCTAACAGCAGCTCAACGTACGATTTGAGCAAGATCGCCGACGGCACGTACGAGGGCTCCGCCTTCTCGGATCCCGACGACCCGCTGAACACGGGCGATGAGTGGGACTCCGACGGCTACGACGTGACCGTTACGGTC
>CAVIBB010000218.1:0-2417 GCA_963640745.1 Paludibacteraceae bacterium | reverse complement strand
CCCTGGATTTGCGCCGTCCAGTAAACATAAGCATCTCGAAGCCCCGGAAACGCACCGGCCAGCAACAAGACATTACTGGCCGACGTGATTCCGGGGCTTCTTCGTAAATCGCGTTACTGGGCGGCGGTAATCCGGGGCTCCGCTTGCCCGGCCGTTACTGGGCGGCGGTAATCCGGGGCTCCGCTTGCCCGGCCGTTACTGGGCGACGTGATTTCAGGGCTCCACTTGCCCGGACTTTGAAGAATAACGTCGGCTTCAGGAAGCGGTTTAACGTCGACGGCGTCCCGAGCCGCAATCAAAGGAAGGTAAACGTCTCTGTTACCTCTTTAAGCACAGTCGGCGGCACGTGCTACCATTCCAAGGCTTATGCAACACCGTTATTTAAAGGGGAGACAATGATTGCCGTCGTAAAGAACACCGCCACGGAAGAGCAGCTCGGCCACTTCGTCAAGTGGATCGAGGACCGCGGCTATAAGACGAACGTCTCCCCCGGCGACGAGGAGACCATCGTCGGCATCATCGGCGACACGAGCAAGATCGACCCCTTCCTGCTCGAGTCCATGGACATCATCGAGCGCGTCCAGCGCGTGACCGAGCCTTGGAAGAAGGCCAACCGCAAGTTCCACCCCGAGGACACCGTCGTCGACTGCGGCCACGGCGTGCTCATCGGCGGTGGCCACTTCCAGGTCATGGCCGGCCCGTGCGCCGTCGAGGGCAAGAACCTCATCGAGATCGCGCGCGAGGTCAAGGCCGCCGGCGCGACCATCCTTCGCGGCGGCGCCTTCAAGCCGCGCACCTCTCCCTACACCTCCCAGGGCATGGGCGCGGCCGGCCTCGACCTGCTCATGGAGGCAGGCTCTGAGCTGGAGATGCCTGTGGTCACCGAGGTCATGGACCCGCGCGACGTCCAGCTCTTCGTCGACAAGGGCGTGAGCATCATGCAGATCGGCGCGCGCAACGCCCAGAACTTCCCGCTGCTGCGCGAGGTCGGCAAGACGAGCACGCCCGTCCTGCTCAAGCGCGGCATGTCGGAGACCATCGACGAGTTCCTCATGGCCGCCGAGTACATCATGAGCGAGGGCAACGAGAACGTCATCCTCTGCGAGCGCGGCATCCGCACCTTCGAGACCCGCACGCGCAACACCTTCGACGTGAACGCCATCCCGGTGCTCCACCACCTCACCCACCTGCCCGTCGTCGGTGACCCCTCGCACTCCACCGGCTACACGCGCTACGTGCGCCCCGCCGCCTACGCCGCGACGGCCGCAGGCGCCGACGGCCTGGAGATCGAGGTCCACAACAACCCGTCCGAGGCGTGGTCCGACGGCGCCCAGGCCCTGACGCCCGAGATGTTCCGCGACGCGATGGCCCGCATCGCCCTTATCCGCGACGCCGTCACGTGCGACCTCGCGGACCAGAAGGAGGCCTAAGCGCTATGGCAGAGAAGAACGAAGGGCAGCTCAGCGCATTCGTGCCGGGTCGCATCGGCGTCGTGGGACTCGGCCTCATGGGCGGCTCCTTCGCCCGCGCCTTCCGCGCGGCCGACGTCGACGTCTACGCTTGGAACCGCACCCGCAGCACCCTCGAGCTCGCCATGATCGAGACCGTGCGCGGCGAGCTCAACGACGAGACCGTCCCCACGTGCGAGCTCATTATCCTGGCCGGCTACCCCCAGGCCACGATCGACTGGCTCCACGAGATGGCCGACCTCATCGCGCCCGGCGCCATCGTGATCGACACCGTGGGCGTCAAGCGCAAGATCTGCGAGGAGTGCGAGGCCGTCGCGGCGGGCCGCGACTGGACCTTCGTCGGCTGCCACCCCATGGCCGGCACCCAGTACTCCGGCTTCGCCCACTCGCGCGCCACCATGTTCAAGGGCGCTCCGATGGTCGTGGTGCCGCCCTCGGGCATGGACGACTTCGAGCGCGTCGAGATCCTTGAGCGGCTGAAGAACCTGCTCGCGCCCTGCAAGTTCGGCAGCTTCACCCTTGCCACGGCGCCTGTGCACGACCGCATGATCGCCTTCACCTCGCAGCTGTGCCACGTGGTCTCCAACGCCTACGTGAAGAGCCCGAGCTCGCGCGACCACCACGGCTTCAGCGCCGGCAGCTACCGCGACCTCACCCGCGTCGCGCGCCTCAACGCGCCGATGTGGACCGAGCTCTTCCTCGACAACGCGGACTACCTCTCCGAGGAGCTCGGCATCATCATCAAGAACCTGCAGGACTACAAGGACGCCATCGACGAGGGCGACGCCGAGAGGCTCGAGGGGCTTCTCGCCGACGGCGACCGCATCAAGAGGGAGATCGAGGGCCGATGAGCAGCCAACAGATCATCGTCGACGTCCCCACGCCGTCGCGCAGCTACCAGGTCCACGTCGGGTGCGGAATCCTCGACGGCATCGGCGAGGCCGCGCG
>CAVIBB010000217.1:542-2428 GCA_963640745.1 Paludibacteraceae bacterium | reverse complement strand
GTGCCTCGCCGACATGCTCATCAAGGGCCAGCGCGCCGAGAACATCCGCCAGGCAGACACCATGAAGGAGGACTGCTTCCCGGACGACGAGATGCGCCTCGTGCTCATGAACCCGCCCTTCGGCCAGCCCTGGGGCGGCAAGGACGCGGGCGACGGCGTCGAGAAGGCCGTGCGCGAGGAGTACGGCAAGATTGACGGCCGCTTCCCGGCGGGCCTGCCGGCGACGACCGACATGCAGCTGCTCTTCATGCAGCACGTCATCTACAAGCTCGCCGACGACGGCCGCGCCTGCGTCATCTCCAACGGCTCGCCGCTGTTCTCGGGCGGCACGTCGTCGGGCGAGTCGCAGACCCGCCGCTGGTTGCTCGAGAACGACTACGTCGAGGCCATCGTCGGCCTTCCGGGCGATCTCTTCTACAACACCGGCATCAGCATCTACGTCTGGGTCCTCTCCAAGAGGAAGGACCCGCGCCGCCTCGGCAAGGTGCAGCTCATCGACGCCACCGCCGAGTGGGAGCCCATGCGCCGCAGCCTCGGCAACAAGCGCAAGCAGCTCAACGAGGCCCACATCGACAAGATCGTCTCCCTCTACACCGCCTTCGAGGAGTGCGACCAGGTGCGCATCCTTCCGCGCGAGGAGTTCCTGTACAAGGAGTACACGGTCAAGCAGCCGCTCCAGCGAAGCTACCAGATAACCCCCGAGCGCATCGACGCCCTGGCGGCCGGCAAGTTCAGGGACGACTTCCACAACCCCGCCAAGGTCGAGGAGCTCAGCCTCATCGACGAGGCGGACCTCACGGCCAAGCAGGCAAAGCAGCTCGCCGGGCTCGCCGCCGCCGAGCCCGTCTTCGAAGCTATGCTCGCCCTGCTGCGCGCCAACGTCATGGACGAGCCCACCCAGGATTGGCAAGGGTTCGAGAAGAAGGTCAAGGAGATCTTGGCCGAGCTCCCCGACTACAAGGAGAAGGAGACGCCCGCCCAGCGCAAGTCCGTGGTGGAGAAGGTGGTCGACGCGATGTCGGCCATGGACAAGACCGCGCCGATCCGCCACAAGCGCGACGGCTCCGTCATCTACGACGACGCCACCAAGGACACCGAGCTCGTCAAGCTCTCCGAGGACGTCGACGACTACTTCGCCCGCGAGGTCTGGCCCTACGTGCCCGACGCCAAGTACTTTGACGAGGAAACCGAGAAGGTCGTTAAGACCGGTGCCGAGATCCCCTTCACCCGCTACTTCTACAAGTACGAGGCCCCCGAGCCTGCCGACAAGCTGCTGGAAGAGTTCAACGAGCTTGAGGCTCAGCTTCGGGAGCAGCTCAAGGGGCTGATGGGGTAATGGATAAAAGCCCTGTGGCATGGGATTCGAAGCCAATCAAGGCCTTGGCGGACATAGTCC
Organism: Paludibacteraceae bacterium; assembly: GCA_963640745.1. GTDB lineage: Bacteria > Actinomycetota > Coriobacteriia > Coriobacteriales > Atopobiaceae > Paratractidigestivibacter. The sequence goes on along the minus strand of CAVIBB010000217.1, from coordinate 1,032 downwards.
AAGGTTCCACTCCCGCCTCGAACGACAGCAGATACTGGTCAGACGAGTCCACGTCAATCGTATGGGTCACACCGACGGACATGGCCACGCACGGAGTCATCGGCTCGTCCTCGAGGCATATCACGCAAGAGGGATACAACTCGTGCGGAACCCAACTGGTGCCGGCAGGCTCTGTGATTGTTTCCACGCGTGCACCCATCGGCAAAGTGAACATGGCGACAACGAGGCTCTGCACAAATCAGGGCTGCAAGTCCCTCGTGCCTCGCTCCGTTGAGGCGAGCTATCTCTATTGGGCAACTTTAAATGCTAAGGACGATCTGATACTTAGCGGCCGAGGAACAACTTTCATGGAGCTATCCTCATACGACCTCGGGCGCATTAAGATCCCCGTGCCGCCGAAAGCCGAACAACAGGCCATAGCCGCGCTCCTCGACAGAGAGTGCGCCGCCATCGACGCCACGACGGCGACGCTCGAAACCCAGATCTCAAC
>CAVIBB010000217.1:0-532 GCA_963640745.1 Paludibacteraceae bacterium | reverse complement strand
GACCCGGCGGCCCCCACCAAGCCCAGCAACGTCGACTGGATCGGCGACATTCCCGAAGGGTGGACCACCAACAAACTCAAGAACGTTTGCTCCAGGATTTTTGACGGTCCCTTTGGTTCACATTTGACGGGGTCGGACTACTCGGATGAGGGCGTGCGAGTCGTGCGACTTGAGAATATTCGCTTCATGTCATTTGATGAATCGAAAGAGTCTTATGTAACCGAGGATAAATACCGCTCAATCTCGGCGCATACGGTTTATCCAACTGACCTGATAATGGCGACTTTTGTTGAGGACCAAGTTAAAGTTTGTGAGCTTCCGCCCTCAATACCATTCGCTGTGAACAAGTCTGATTGCGTGGGAATTCGCTTGACGTCCGCGGTCTACAAGCGGTACATGCACTACTGGCTATCGTCCGCGGTGGTCGCGAGGCACTTGCAGTCTCAACTTCATGGGGCAACCAGAGGGAGAGTGAATACTGAACAGATTCGGGGAATCCCCCTTCTGCTCCCGCCCATCAACGAGCAGGCTC
>CAVIBB010000216.1:0-2446 GCA_963640745.1 Paludibacteraceae bacterium | reverse complement strand
GTCGGCACCGATGATCATGGAGATGTGCGCGAAGGTGGGCACAGGGGCGCCGAGGGCCTCGTAGACCATGACCTGGCGCGGGGTGTTGGAGAGGTGGTCGTCGCCGCGGATGACGTGGGTGATGCCCATGGCGGCGTCGTCGACGACGGTCGCGAAGTTGTAGGTCGGGGTGTCGTCGGAGCGGAAGATGACGAAGTCGTCGAGCTCGCGGGCGTTGAAAGTCACGTCGCCGTGGACCGCGTCGTGGATCACGACGTCGCCGCGGTCCTCGGGGACCTTGATGCGCAGGACGTAGGGCTCGCCGGCCTCGATGCGGGCGCGGGCCTCATCATCGGAGATGTGGCGGCAGGTGCGTTGATAACCCTGGAAGGGGTCCTTGCGCTCCTGGGCGGCGGCGCGGTCGGCCGCGAGCTTCTCGGCGGTGCAGAAGCAGGGGTAGGCGCGGCCCTCGTCCCAGAGCTTCTGGGCGGCCTGCTTGTAGAGGTCCATGCGCTCGGTCTGCGCGTAGGGGCCGAAGTCGCCGCCGACCTCGGGGCCCTCGTCCCAGTCGAGGCCGAGCCAGCGCATGGCGCGCAGGATGATGTCGGTGTTCTCCTGCGTGGAGCGGGTGGGGTCGGTGTCGTCGATGCGCAGGATGAAGGTACCGCCGTTCGCGCGGGCGAAGGCCCAGTTGTAGATGGCCGTGCGCGCGCCGCCGACGTGGAGCTTGCCGGTGGGGGAGGGCGCGAAGCGGACGCGGACTTGCTTGTCTGACATGGGTTCTCCTCAGGTCAGGGGTTCTAGTCACAAACATTCCTAGTATAGCGGCGGCAAGAAGCGCCCGGGCTTATCTCCGTCCTCAAACAGTCCTCTTCGCACGAACGCGACATTAAGTCGCGTCCGGCTCATGCGGAACTGCGGGCGGAGATAAGCCCGGGCGCTTCTCTGACGCTGCTGCGTGGCCCGTGAGGGATAGATCAGCTCTGCGTGGAAAGAGGCGCTTGAGGTGAGCCCTGCAGGTGCGCCGCGCAGTAACGGGGATGTGTCGGGTGCCCTGTATTCGCACTGCGCAGTAATCTTCTTGCCGCCTTTGCCCCGGAATCGCGCCGCCCAGTAATGCAAGGTTACTGGGCGGCGCGATTCCGGGGCGCTGGAGTCCGTCTGGTTACTGGGCGGCGCATATATAGGGCGAGGAAACCCGGGGCGTTGCTGGGCGGCGTGGTTTTCGGGCGCGAGAGGCCGGGCGCACGCGGAGCGCGTCCTCGTGTCGGAACTCCCGCCTACGGGCTAGGCGGCTATGCTCCGACGACCCTCTTGAGGAAGGCGAGGGCGTTGCGGTAGCAGAGCTTCTCGGTAACGTCTTGGCCGAAGTGGGCGACGAGGCGGTCTTGGAAAGAAGGCAGCTTGTCGGCGCCGTCGAGGATCGAGGGGACGTCGGCGCCGTCAAGGTCGCCGCCGAGCGCCACCGCGTCCTCGCCGTCGAGGTCGAGCCAATGCTCAATATGGGCAGCCACCTGGTCAAACGTGACCTGCGCAGCTTTCTCGCCCCAGGCACCTTCGACGATGAAGCCCGAGCAGTAGTTAAGGCCCGCGACGCCGCCGGAGTCCATGACGGCGAGGAACTGGTCGTCGGTGAGGTTGCGCGGGTGGCCGCAGACGGCGCGGGAGTTCGAGTGGGAGGCGCAGAAGGGGCGCGTGGCGCGGGCGGCCACGTCGCCGAAGCACTCGTCGTTCAGATGGCTCACGTCCATAGCCACGCGACAGCGCTCCATTTGGGCAAAGACGGCGAGACCGGTGGCGCTCATGTGCTCGTGGTTATCGTGGCCGCTCGCGAGCGGGCCGCCGGCGTTCCACGAGAGCGAGGCCATGAGCAGGCCCTCGCGAGAGAGCTTCTCGACGAGCCCCGGGTCGGCCGCGAAGAGCCTGGCGTTCTCGATGGTGCGGATGGCGGCGACGCGGCCCTCGGTGAGCGCGGTCTCGGCCTCGGATGCGCTTCTTGCCCATGCCACCTGCGGGTTATTAACGAGCTGCTGCTTGAAGCAGGAGGAGACGCGCGCCTCGAACTCGACGGCCTGCGCAGGCGTGAGCTCATCGGGGATAAAGCACGCGAAGCACTGCGCCCAGGAGGTCGCGCCGATCTTTTCGAGCGAGATGTGACAACGGTTGCGCGCGAGGTCGCGGCAAAGTCCGGGCTCTGCCTCGTCGCCCGGCCCATAGAAGTCCCTCCCATAAACGCGCCGCAGCTCAGCGGGCAAGAACTGCCACGCCAGCCTATCCGCCGTGTCGCAGTGCAGGTCGAGTACCGGAATCGCCATCGTCGTTCCTCTCCGTGGGTTTCATCCGTAACATCTTAGTTCGCGCTTGCCCGTGCGGCTTTGCCACGCGCGAGGTGGTACCACCTCGGCAACAAATGCGCCGAGGTGGCGCGAAAACGGCCGTTGATGCGCTTCAAGTGGTACCTCAAGTA
>CAVIBB010000215.1:0-2450 GCA_963640745.1 Paludibacteraceae bacterium | reverse complement strand
GGTCGTGGGCTGCGGCCTGCTTGGCCGCGTACCAGCTCTCGCCGGGGCGCACCTCGATGGTCTCGGCGCGCTCGAGCTTGCCCACCACACGAACTGTCTGTCCGGGCTCGGCCGACATGATGGCGGATGCCTTGTCGGCCTGGTTCCAGCACAGCACGTCGAAGCCGCCGGGAAGCGAGAGCTTCATGTGCTGGCCGCGAGACCCCATGGTCTTGGGGGTGACCACGTCGGCCGGGAAGCGGCACTCGATGACGGGCGCCTCGAAGCCGCGCCCGAACGGGCGAAGCCGGTCCATGTCGTCAAGAAACTCGGACAGAAGCCCGGCGTCGACGTCGATGTCGCAGGCGGCGAGCACGCCGATGGTCAGGTCGGGCACGACCTCGCAGGAAAGGTCGTCGGGACGAAGACAGGCCACGTCGCGCTCGAGGAAGGCCGACAGCGCCTTCAGCTCGCGGTTGTCGGTGACCCCGGCGCCGAAGGCGCCCTGGTGCCCTGCGACGAAGAAGCCCTCGCCACCGATGCGGTCGAGGGCGGGATACCACTCGGGCGAGCGGCCCGAGCCGTGCCACGAGCTCTTTCGCGGATCCTGCGCAAGGACGATGCAGGGCTCTGCGGTCTCGCGCACCACGCGGGTGGCGAGAAGGCCGAGAAGGCCTGCGCGCGCGTCGGAGAGGTAGATGTGCGGGGCGTAGGGCTGCGTGCGCGCCATCATGGCATCGTAGGCGTCGGCCACCGCGCGCTTGCGCTGCTCGTTCAAGGCGTACAGCGCCGCCGCCAGCTCGTAGCGCGCGTCGGAGAAGAACACGCCGAACACGTCGTCCATGTTCGCCCCCATGCGCTTGGCCGCGTTGAAGGCGGGAGCCAGGTAGTAGCCGAAGAACGACTCGTCGATGTCCTCGGCACGAGCGATCTTGCCGGCAGAGGCGAAGCAGTCGAGCATGGCGCGAAGGCCCCACATGCTGCTGAGCAACGCGGGCGAGCCCGACAGGGAGCCGAGCCAGGAGGTGTCTTGCCCGTCGGACCAGACGAGGCGGCAGACGGCCACCGCGTCGCGCACCAGCGGGCGGTTCTCGTGGACCAAAGGCATCATGTCCGACACGGTGCCGATGCCGGCGAACACGCGAAGGAGGTCGATGTTCTCGCGGGCGTCGGGGAAGTGGGCGCAGGCCAGGCGGTCGAACACCTGCCACAGGACGTGCGCCCCGCAGATGCCGGCCACGGCGTAGGTCTCGTCAGTGCGACACGGGTCGACCACGACGTCGGCCGAAAGCGCGCGTCCCGGCTCCTGGGTGTGGTGGTCGGTGACCAGCACGCAAAGCCCCAGCTCGCGGGCACGGCTGACGCCCTCGTAGCAGGTGATGCCCACGTCGCAGGTGAGCACGCAGGCGCAGTCGGGGAACTCGGCGACCAGACGGTCGACGGCCTCGGGGGAAAAGCCGTAGCCTTCGGCGGGGTCGGGGCGGAACAGCCCGCAGTTGAAGCCCAACTCGGACAGGCCGGCATAGCCGAGGGTGCCGGCGGCGATGCCGTCCATGTCGAAGTCGGGAAGCACCACCACGCGCCCGCCGCCCTCGTGGAATTCCATGAGCCTGTCGACAAGGGCGTCGACGTCCTTGAGGTCGTCGTGGGAGGCGTCCTCGATCTCGCTGAGGAACTCGGGCGTGTAGCCGCGCCTCTCAAGGAAGAGCTCTGTCATCGGGTTGTGGGTCATGGAATCCTCCGGGAAACGTGTCGATGTATCCAGAATACGCCAAAAACGTTGATAAAGCAATGCTTTTGGCGCCAAAACGACGAAATGTCGAGAAAACGCGGGTACGCATGCGCGTGCAGGCACACGAGAGGTGGGCGAACTCGGGCGACCGGCGTACGCCAAAATCGATTTTGAGCGTGCTCAGACGGCGCAGACGGCCCGATAGGGCATGTGCGGCTACCGGAGGGCCGGCAGACCCCTAATAGGGCCTTAAAGCACGGCAGAATCCTTTGGGCAAGCAGACGTCGGCCGGACGCGCCGGGCGGGCGCAGGCGAGCGCGGCCGGACGCCTCGCGTGCCTGCATGCGCAGAAGGTCGCGGCGGTCTCGGAAGAGGCGGGGTCGTTCGGCACGGGTGTGACGCCGTGGCAAACACTCGTTCGCCCGACGCCGGAGGGGGCGGGCGAACAAAAGCAAAACGAGAGTTTTTGTCAGAGCCCCTCGTTGCACGAAAACTAATCGGCGAGCCCTCGCCGAAAGGACTCTCGAAAGCCCTGTCGGAAACGGTTCGCCGAAGGGGTTCCGAAAACGCACCGAACAAATGTTTGGTCACAAACTCACAACATTTTTCGAAAACTTTTTATAGCGTTTTTTTTTTTCAAAAAACGCGTTTAGGCGTTGCACGGGCGTTATTGCACCGCCAGACACGCCTGAAACCACAAGCACGCACACGTCCAATAGGCGGCGTCCACGCGGCCAGC
>CAVIBB010000214.1:0-2460 GCA_963640745.1 Paludibacteraceae bacterium | reverse complement strand
GCGGGCCTCGCGGTGGGTCAGCTCCTTGCCCTCCGCCTCGGAGAGCACGCGCTCGCGGACCTGGGCATAGTGGGAGATGTCGGCGTTCATGTCGACGATGTCGATCTCGGCGTCCTTGCGCTGGCCGGTGATCTTCTTGAGCTCGACGGCGACCTTCTTCTGGGCGAGGGCGATCTTCTTCAGGCGGTCCTGCTGGGGGAGCTTCTGCAGGATGGAAGCGTTGCGGAGAAGCTCGATGTCGATCTCCTGGATGCGGAGAAGGGCGGAGGCCTCGGTCATGGTGATCCTCTTTTCTATGGGTCTGAACTGCGGTTTATTGAGTTGCTTATCGGTGATGGGAGCGCTTTTGCACGATGTGGAGAAGCGCCTGCGCGAAGGCGTCGAGGTCGGCTGCCGAGGCGCGCTCGTCGAAGCTCACGCGAAGCGAGCCGAGCGCCTCTTGCCGCGGGATGCCCATGGCGGAGAGCACGTGCGAGGGGTCGAGCGACCCCGAGGAGCAGGCCGACCCGGCGGAGACCTCGAAGCCGGCGTCGTCGAGCGCGAGGACGAGCGTCTCCGAGTCGAGCGCGGGGACAAGCAGGCTCACCGTGCCCGGCAGGCGGTCCTCCCCCACCTCGGCGTCGACGGACGGCTTGATTCCGGTGCCCTCGACGCATAGGGCCGCATAGAGACGCCGGGCTTTCTCGGAGCAGTCCGCGCGGTAGGCGGAGAGATTGGCCGCGCATTCCTTTGCCGCCGCCGCGAAGGCGAGCGCCCCGCGCACGTCCTGCGTCCCTGGGCGTCGGTTGAGCTCCTGCCCGCCGCCGAACTGGCGTGGGCGGAGCGCGACGCGGCCGCGGACCGCGAGGATGCCGATGCCGACGGGGCCGCCGATCTTGTGCGCCGTGGCCGAGACGGCGTCCACGTCGGCGAGGTCGAGCGGGATCCGCCCGAATGCCTGGACGGCGTCGGTATGGAAGACGGCGCCGGCCCCGTGGGCAACGCGGGCCAGCTCAGGCACGGGCTGGACGACGCCGGTCTCGTTGTTGGCGTACATGACGGAGACGAGCGCGCACGTCTCGTCGATGGCGTCCCTGAGCGCCTGGGGAGAAATCTTTCCCTCGCGGCCGGGGCGGACGACGGAGACCTCGAAGCCGAGGGCTCGCAGCGACGGCGCCACGTCGAGCACCGAGTCGTGCTCGATGGCCGAGATGACGACGCGGTTGCGCTTCCGGTCGCGCTCGCGGGCGCCCTCGGCGAGGCCGAAGAGCGCGAGGTTGTTGCTTTCGGTGCCGCCCGAGGTAAAGGTCACCTCGGCGGGGCGGAAGCGCCCGCCGAGGCAGCGGGCGAGGTCGCTTCTTGCCTGGTCGAGGGCGCGGGCGGCGAGGCGACCGCGGGTGTGGAGCGAGTTGGGGTTCGCGTCCGCGTACTCAGCCGCGGCATAATCCGCCTCGGCCCTCTTCGCGGAGTCGCGCATCGGGGCCGAGGCTGCGTAGTCGAGATATACGGTTTTGGCGTTGGGCATGTTCGCTAGGCCTTCTTTAGAAGAGCGTCTTGGGCGGATTCACGGATAGCCGCGATGGCGGCGGCGCGGTCGGCCTTGCCGAAGACGGCGCTGCCGGCGACGAGGACGTTCGCCCCCGCCTCGGCGACGATCGCGGCGGTCTTGTCGTTGATGCCGCCGTCGACCTCGATCATCGGGTTCACGCCGCGCTCCGCGCAGAGCTTGCGCAGGCGGCGAAGCTTGGCCGGGGAGGACTCGACGAACTTCTGTCCGCCGAAGCCGGGGTTCACGGTCATGACGAGGACCATGTCGACGTCCTCGATGACCTCCTCGAGCATCGAGACGGGCGTCGCGGGACAGATGGAGACGGACGCCTTGCGGCCCGCGGCGTGGATCTGCTGGATCAGGCGGTTGGCGTGGGACGTGGCCTCCATGTGGAAGGTGACCAGGTCGGCGCCGGCGTCAAGAAAAGCGGGGAGCATCTCGTCGGGGTTGGAGATCATGAGGTGGACGTCGACCGGCAGGTCGGTCGCGCGCTTGGTCGCCTTGAGGATGTCGAGCCCGAAGGAGACGTTCGGCACGAAGTGGCCGTCCATGACGTCGTAGTGAACGAAGTCGGCGGTGGAGATGTCCGCCAGGTCCTCGCCGAGCTTGGTGAAATCTGCCGAGAGCACCGACGGTGCGATTTTGATCTGGCTCTGCATCCCTATTCCTTTCCAGGATTCGACATACCGTAGAACTCCTCGCGTGGAAGTCTACCAAGAAGGGCCGCCTTGGCGGCCTCGGTGTCCAGGCCGTCTACGAGAACACCATGCACGGCGGCGGTGATGGGCGCCTCGATGCCGAGCTCGGTCGCGAGCTCGTGGACGCTCATCGCGGCGCGCGCGCCCTCGACGACCATGCGGGTGCGGGCCTCGTAGTGCTCGAGGGACTCCCCCGCCACGAGCGCCTCGCCGAAGGTGCGGTTGCGCGAGTGC
>CAVIBB010000213.1:0-2498 GCA_963640745.1 Paludibacteraceae bacterium | reverse complement strand
CTCCATGCCGGCGGCCTTCACGGCGTCGGTGTCGTAGGAAGGCACGGCGACGCCTGCGGCGACCAGGTCCTCCTTGCAGTCCTTCCAGTTCTTGAGCGAGAGCGTTGCCATATGCTTTCCCTTCTGTTCGCGAGCCTTTATCGAGAGGCTTTGGGCCTCTTGCCGTCTTTCTGTTCCAAACTGGTATATCACTTTGGGTGTTTTAGTCTTACTGCGTGCGTCGTGGACGGTCAAGTTCTATCGGTAAGCGTACCCGGATATGCATATAATGCGCTGTTTAACGGCAGGAATTAAAGAATCTGACGCCAGGCAGGCAAGAAGTGCCGCTGCGGGACTGATATGCAAGCGGCGACCTTCCGAAGGACCTGGCGATAAGCACGCAGCGCATCGAGTTGGCCCCGCGCGGAAGAACCGCGTCCGTTGGGACTTCCCGGCCACGTTTGCGGAGATAACGCACCCGTTGGGACGCAAAAAGGGCTTCTTGCGGAGAAAACGCATCCATTGGGACCACGCACATCCCAACGAGCGCGATTTTTCCGCGGACAGGCCCGGGCGCATCGCGCGGGACAACGCAGCGAGAACGCGGCGCCAAGCATCACGCCACCTCAACGTGTTACGCCCTCGTTGAAGCCCGGACCAGCGCATCTTGCTGCAGGTAGAATCACACGGGATATATCGCGCAGGCAAGAAACCCGCGCATGGGGCTTCTTGGCGCGAGAACCGCGCACGCACGCGGAACAAAACGGAAGGAACGGCACGTGAGCAAGGGCAAGGTAAAGCTGGTCGCCTGCGACCTCGACGGCACGCTGCTGCTCGATTGGGACAAAGCAGGCCTCAACCCCAAGATCTTCGAACAGATACGCGAGCTCAAGCGCCTCGGCGTGTGCTTTCTCCCCGCGAGCGGCCGGCAGTATTACAACCTACGCAACCTCTTCGCACCTGTGGCCGACGACATCCTCTATATATGTGAGAACGGCTCGCTCGTGATGCGCGACGACCGCGTCCTGGCCAAATCCGTCATGGACCGCGAGGTCGCGCTCGAGCTTAGCCGCGAGGTCATGGCTGATAAGCGCCTCAACCTCATGGTCAGCGGCGTATACACCAACTACGCCTTCGCCTCCGAGCCCGACTTTATAGACCACCTGCGCAACTTCGTGGGGACGCGCACGACGCCCATCGACACGCTCGACCAGATCGAGGAAGACATTATCAAGGTGAGCTTCTATGCGCGCGACCCGGCCGTGCTCACCGAGGTCGCGCCCGCGTTCATACGGCGCTTCGAGGGGTGCGCGAAGGTCGTGACCTCGGGCGCTTCTTGGTTCGACGCGATGCCGTTGGGCGTGGACAAGGCGACGGCGATGGCCGCGATCGAGCGCGCGCTCGGCATCGAGCCCTCCGAGATGATGGCCTTCGGCGACAACTTCAACGACGCCGAGATGCTCGACTTCGTGGGTCACCCCTACCTCATGGAAAGCGGCCGAAGCGAGCTCCGCGGCCTGAACGACCGCATCAAACTGTGCACCACCGTCAGCAGCTGCCTAAGCGAGTTACTCAACGATCCCGAGGTATTTTAGGGTAGTTTCGGAGTGCGTTCAAAACGCACTGCTATACTTGCTCGCCGATATCTAAGGCGGGAGGAGGCCACTTGTCTACGCAGTCGGAAAGCTTGCAGAGCCAGGCATACGAGATGATCCGCGAGAGAATCATCTTTGCCGAGTACACCCCCGGGACCAAGCTGGGGGTCAAAGAGCTGTGCGAGAACCTCGACCTGGGGCGCACCCCCGTGCGCGAGTCGTTCCTGCGCCTTCAGCAGGAGGACCTCGTCGAGACCGTGCCGCAGTCGGGCACCTACGTCTCGAAGATCAACATGCGCTACGCCGAGGCCGCGCGCCTCGCCCGCGAGTGCCTTGAGTCCGAGGTCATCGTCGAGTGCTGCGCGAAGGCCGACGAGGCCGCCGTCGCGCGCATCGAGGCGATTATCGAGGAGCAGCAGGCAGCGCTGGACAGCCACAACAACCGCCTGTTCTTCGAGAAGGACAACGAGATGCACCGCGCGTTCTACGAGATCGCGGAGCGGCCGGTCATCTGGCAGTGGCTCAACCTCACGAACACGCATTTCGAGCGTTTTCGCTGGCTCTCGGCGAACACGCTCGGCGTCGACCCCGAGACGGTCATCGGCCAGCACCGCGAGATGCGCCGCGCGATCCAGGCAGGCGACACGAACCGCGCGAGCTACCTCGTCCGCGATCACCTCCAGAAGTCGCGCTACGACGGCGAGAAGATCGTGAAGGCGTACCCGGAGTACTTCGAGGCCTAAACGGCGGCGGCTCGCGCAGCGTCGCCTGTGGCGTCATCTGATTTTCGACAAAACCGGTCAATCGGCCGTGACGAGAAGCTCGTCGCGGCCGATTTTCATGTTTTGACCCCTCACATGCACAAAAAATCGAGATTGTGCGTGCACCGTTGCATGTTTGATGCGTGATAAACGGGCTTTGTGT
>CAVIBB010000212.1:0-2591 GCA_963640745.1 Paludibacteraceae bacterium | reverse complement strand
ATCCAGGTCGCGGGCTCCGGCGGTACCTTCCCGGTCCAGATGCTTCCCGAGGGCTTCTTCCAGGCCGCCTACCCGTGGCTGCCCTTCGTCCACTGCGAGAACGCCATGCGCGCGGCCATGTTCGGCGTCTACAACGGAGACTTCTGGCTTGAGCTCGCCATGCTCGCGGCCTACCTGGTTCCGGCACTGCTCCTCGGCCTGCTTCTGCGCAAGCCGGTGATGAGCCTCAACGAATGGGTCGAGCACAAGCTCGAGTCGACCAAGCTCATGTAGGGTCGGGCCCGCGGCTACTTCCGTCCACCGACCGAGAAGCCCCTGTCCTTCTTTCCAGGCTCAGCGCTCGCTGCGCTCGCTCGCTTACGCGAATCGCCTGGCAAGAAGGACAGGGGCTTCTCTGCGTTTGGGTCAGAGCCGCCGCCTCTCGCCGAGGTGGTACTTGAGGTACCACTTGAAGCGCATCAACGGCCGTTTTCGCGCCACCTCGGCGCGTTTCTTGCCGAGGTAGTACCACCTCGCCGATGGGTACCACCTCGGCAGCTTGTGAAAGGGATGTAGAGGCGCTGGGCGACAATTAAGGACCAGCCTCACCCCTACGCTGCGGATTGTTGATAACGTGCAAGATTGCGGTAAGAATTCGGTAAGAATGCTTAGGATTGTCGCAGGTAGACCAAAGAATAAATCGTTACCATCGCGGCATGGATATCATCATTTCTCATAGCGCCGCACTCGAGGTCGCGCGGCAACCCTACTACCTCAGGCACCTCGCGACGCTCGAGCGCTGCCCGCTCGGGGTGCCGGAGCGCATGCCGTCCCCGACCGAGGTCGCTGAAGCCCGTCACCTGTGTCCGCAGTTGACGAGAATCGACGGTTCCATTGGCGTGCTTGTGTCAAACCACGCGGCTCATCACCGGTCCGCGTTCGCACGTGCCCATATCCGGGGGCAGGAGCTTGCGCCGGGAAGCCTGATCCAGCTCGCGCACGGCGTACGTTGCGCGTCGCCGGCACTGTTTGCCCTACAGCTCGCATCAAAGCTGACTCATCTTGAGCTTGCCATGCTTCTTTCGGAACTGCTCGGGCTTTACGCCATCTCGAATACAGACGAGCTCGGCCTCGCGCAAAGAAGCCGCCCTATACTCTCGGCGGCCAGTCTAACGTCGCTTATCGCAGGTTCACACGGAACAAGGGGCGCCGCAAAACTCAGGGATGCGCTCTCGGCAGCGCCGGTTCTCGCGGCATCGCCCATGGAAGCAAAGCTCTATCTGCGGGCAACGACGCCGCAATCCGAGGGCGGCTACGGCTTCTCAACAGTCACCCTCAACGATCCCGTAAAGGTCGCGGAGCTTTCACGAGAAGCGGCTACCCTGCGCACGCGCAAACCTGACCTGCTGTTCATTAACGATTCAGGCGCTCGCAGACGCAGGGTCTGCCTCGATTACATGGGTTCGCAGCATGAGCCGAACGTTCGCGCGGACACAGCGAGAAGAAACGAGCTTCTCGCCGCCGGGTTCATCCCATACGAAATCTACAAGGAGCACTATGACGACCTGGCGTACATGGACGGTCTCATGGACCAGATCCGGAACGACCTAGGCCTTCCAGCGAAGGACCAGCCGGAAAGAAAGGCCGCGCGGCTGCTGCAGCGCCGACGCGACCTATGGCGCGAGCTCGAGACTATCGACATGACGGCCTGGACGCAACGCGAAGACCTCCGCTGAACTCGCATAAGAGGCCCGGCGCCCTTCTTTCCAGGCTCAGCGCTCGCTGCGCTCGCTCGCTTACGCGAATCGCCTGGCAAGAAGGGCGCCGGGCCTCTTGTGCGGGCATCGGCTCCGGAAGACCTCTCGAGGTGGTACTTGAGGCGCCACTTGAAACGCATCAACGGCTGTTTTCGCACCACCTCGACGCGTTTCTTGCCGAGGTGGTACCACCTCGGTCCTCGGGCGAGACACCAACTCGCGCGGTACCACCTCGGCAGCCGCCAAAACGAGCCGCTTTATGCGGTGTAGTCGGAAATCCCCAGCCATCGCTCACGAAGCAGGAACGCCACTGCCTTGGGCTGACGGTCACGCGTGAAGGCGCCCTTCTTGTTGCCGTCGACGCGCATGATTCCCTCAACGGTCTGAAAGTCGCAAAGATTCCAGGGCTGCTCCCCAACCACCCAGTCGAACATGTCGAACACCTCGTGCTGGACGCGGAAGAACTCGAGCTGATACTCCTCGCTCCACATGACGCTCGGGAGCTTGTGCACACCGGCCATGGTGTCGGTGCCGTACTCGGTGAAGAGGAACGGCTTGCTCGGCTCGAGCTCCTCCCACTTATGCATCTCCTCGATGAGGATGGCCTTCGCGTCCTCGATACGCGGGCCGCCGCACACATACCAGCCGTCATAGCGGTTGAGCATCATGAAGTCGGCCAAATGCGTGCATTTGTCGATGCCGGCGCGACAGCGGGTCACGTTCGTGTAGGAGCGCGGGCGCTTCTGCGGGTCCAGCTCACGGCATAGGCTGAAGACCTTCTCCGCATAGGGGACCGAGGCGGGCGACGAGAAGTCCGGCTCGTTGAAGAGCGACCATGCGCAAACGCTCGCGTGA
>CAVIBB010000211.1:1581-2617 GCA_963640745.1 Paludibacteraceae bacterium | reverse complement strand
TGTCCGCCCAGCTCGTGGGCCCCGCGTTCAAGGACCGCCAGCTGCTCACGTTCGCGCGCGCCGTCGAGCGCGGCTTCGCGGACGCCGCCACGGGCGCGCCCGCGCTCACCGTCGCGCCCGACTTCTCCGGGAAGGGAGGCGAGCTGTAATGAAGAAGCTCTCCGAGGTCCTTAAGGACTGGGAGGCCGTCATCGGCCTCGAGGTGCACACCGAGCTCACCGCGCTCGACACCAAGATGTTCTGCAACTGCCGCCTTTCTCACGACGACGAGCCGAACACCAACGTCTGCCCGGTCTGCCTGGGCATGCCGGGCGCGCTGCCCGTGCCCAACCGCGCGGCCATCGAGTCCATCGTGATGGCGGGCCTCGCCACCAACTGCGAGATCCAGAAGCACTCGATGTTCTACCGCAAGCACTACTTCTATCCGGACATGGCCAAGAACTTCCAGACCACCCAGGGCCCGGTCGCGTTCTGCATGTACGGCCACCTCGACCTTGAGGTCTCCGGCCAGGGCGCCGAGGAGCGCCCCGACCACGTCCAGACCGGCAACGTGGCCCCGGGCGGCATGGAGAAGGCCGCGCCCGTCACCATCGACAAGAACCCCGACGGCTCCTACACCACGCCGATCCGCATCTTCCGCATCCACATGGAGGAGGACGCCGCCAAGATGATCCACGTCGGCGGCGAGGAGGGGCGCATCGGCGGCGCGGCGGAGTCCTACGTGGACTACAACCGCTGCGGCACGCCGCTGATCGAGCTCGTCACCGAGCCCGACCTGCGCACGCCCGAGGAGGCGCGCCTCTTTATGGAGAAGCTCCGCCAGACCTTCCTTACCCTGGGCATCTCCGACTGCTCGCTCGAGAACGGCTCAATGCGCTGCGACGGCAATGTCTCGCTGCGCCGCCGCGGCACGGACGGGCTCGGCACCAAGACCGAGATGAAGAACATCAACTCGTTCAAGAGCCTGCACGACGCGCTCGAGTACGAGATCTGCCGCCAGGCCGAGGTGCTCGAGGAGGGCGGCATCATCTACCAG
>CAVIBB010000211.1:0-1571 GCA_963640745.1 Paludibacteraceae bacterium | reverse complement strand
GGAGACGGCCGACGACTACCGCCTCTTCCCGGACCCGGACCTCGCGCCGTTCGACCTCTCCGACGAGTTCATCGAGGCCGCCCGTGCCCGCATCCCCGAGCTGCCGGACGCCAAGCGCGACCGCTATATGGCCGATTTCTGCCTCAAGCGCGCCGACGCCGCCCAGCTTGCCGGCGACCCGGCCGTGGCGTCCTTCTTCGAGGAGGCCGTCGAGGGTGCGGACGCAAAGACGGTCCCGACCATCGGCAACGTCATGGTCAACCTCGTGCCCAGCTACGACGCGCTCACGCCGGCGCAGGTGCGCTCCATCTCGGGGCTTCTTGCCGCCGACGCCATCACGTTCGCGCAGGCACGCGAGGTGCTCGACCTGGTCAACGGCACCGACGACGACCCCGAGCGTGTCGTCGACGAGCGCGGCATGCGCCAGGTGACCGACACGGGCGCTCTCGAGCCCATCGTCGATGAGGTCCTTGGCCGCTGCACCGATCAGGTCCAGCAGTACCGCGACGGCAACAAGAAGGTCCTCGGCTTCCTCGTGGGCCAGTGCATGAAGGCCGCTAAGGGCTTCGGCAACCCGAAGCTCTTCAATCAGCTGCTGGCACAGAAGCTGGGGTAGGGTAAAACCCTTAGCGTCTGGTGGCGGGCGCTGCGGATCGCGCGGTTGCGCGGCCCGTGGCGCCCGCTTTCTTGTGCGTTACTGTGCCGTTTAACTTTGCTGCTTGGGGTCTCCACGGCACGAGCCCCGGAATCACGCCGCGCAGTAATTGCCTCGCTCGCTCAGCCCTGCAACTTCGTCGTCCAGTAATCGCCTTCAGCCAAGAGCCCCGGAATCGCGTCGTCCAGTAATCGCCTCGCTTCTTCCGCCCTGAAACTTCGCCGTGCAGTAATGGCGCGTTACTGCGCGGCGAGGTTTCAGGGCGGGCGGGGCTGAATCGTTACTGCGTGGCGCATTTCCAGGGCGGGCCACGCTGCACCGTTACTGCGCGGCGAGGTTGCAGGGCGGGCCACACTGTGTCGTTACTGCGCGGCGCGCATCCAGGGCGCGAAGCCTCGCCCCCCGAGCGTCCGCGCGCACGAGCAGATACAAATCCAACCTCGTCGGCAAGAAGCGCCGGCCCGAAGCCCGCCTATCCCCCTCGATCGACCGCCTGCCCGAAACAGTGTTTCCGATCTGGGGCGTTTTGGGTGTTCCCGCCCCCTCCGGCTTAAAATCCGCTTCATGAACTTGTCGCGACACCCATGGGAAGGGGAGAGACATGAACATCACCAGAAGGAACTTCGTCGCCGCCTCCGGCATCGCCGGCGCGGCCGCCGTTCTGGCCGGCTGCGGCTCCAGCTCCAGCTCCAGCAGCTCCGACTCCAGCTCCAGCAGCTCGAGCACCGGCTCCTACAAGATCGGCGTCGTCCAGCTCACCGAGCACAGCGCCCTTGACGCCACCAACGAGGGTTTCGTCGAGGCACTCAACGCCTCCGGCCTCGACGTCACCATCGACCAGCAGAACGCGCAGAACGACCAGTCCGCCTGCCAGACGATCGCCTCCAAGTTCGTCGGCGACGGCGTCGACCTGATC
>CAVIBB010000210.1:0-2634 GCA_963640745.1 Paludibacteraceae bacterium | reverse complement strand
CCTTGCCCTGTTCGTGGTCCGCGAGTGCCGTGCTGATGAGCCGCTGATCCACCTCTCAATTTTTGCTGAGAAGCGCTTCTACATGGGCGCCCTCGCCATTGTCTGTCTGCAGTTCGTGGTGCTCGGGCTTTCCTTCCTCATTCCGAACTACTCGCAGCTCGTGATGGGTGCGGGCGCTACCGAGGCGGGTTCAATCCTGCTGCCCGGCTGCGTCGTCGGCGCTGTGATGGCCCCGCTTTCCGGGCGAATCCTCGACCGGCTCGGGCCCCGTCGCCCGATCCTTGCCGGCGCCGCGTGCGCGTTCATCGGCACCGTGCTCTTTGCCGCGCTGAGCCGCAACCTGGCCACGCTGCCCGCCATCTGCATTTACGTCTGCTTCGCTTTTGGGCAGAGCCTCATGGTCGGCAACTCGATGACGACCTCGCTGTCCTTCTTGCCGGTGGATACCAAGGCCGACGGCAACGCGGTGATCAATACCCTGCAGCAGCTCGCCGGCGCGGTCGGCACCTCGGTGAGCTCGGCCATCGTGAACGCGGCGCAGGTGGGCGTGGCCGCTGATGGCATGGCCGCCGCGACCATGACCGGCACCCGCGAGGCGTACGTTCTGCTTGCCGTGGTGGCCATCGTGCCCTTTGCCGCCATGTTCTGGGTCACGAGCAAGCAAAAGTAGGCCTTCGGGGCCGCGAAACTGGCCCTGGACCCGTCGCTGCGACACAAACTCTGACTTTTCGCACTTTAAAATCGGGGCTGGCAAGTAGCCAACCAAAAGGCGCCCGCGTTTGCCCAGTTGGCAAGCGCGGGCGCCTTTGTTTTACTTGTCGACCTTAGTTTTAAAGTGCGAAAAGTCGGAGTTTGTGCCGATGGGCGGCCTCATCGATCCGTGGAGAGGGCCGCGAGGCCTATTTCACGCGGATAAGCTCGTACTCGTGGGTGCCGAGGCCGATTTTCTCGGCGTGCTCGATGCAGCTCTGCCAGTTCGTGTCCGGGTGAGTGACGTAGAACTTGTCGTGCGCGTGTTCCTCGTCGATCTCGCCTGCCTCCTCGAGCTTGCCGAGCATGTGGGTGAACTCGGTGTTGGGCAGCGCGGGCGCCGCCTGAACCGCGTCGATGCACGCCTGGTCGATAGCCACGGGATCGAAGCTCGCAAAGAAGCCCAAGTCGCCGACGATGGGCACATCGTTCTCGTCGTGGCAGTCGCAGTTGGGCGAGACATCGATGGCCAGGCTGATGTGGAAGTTCGGGCGACCGTCGCAGATGGCCTTCGTGTACTCGGCAATCTTGTAGTTGAGCACCTCGGGCGCGGCGTCGTAGTCCGGCTTGATCGCGTCTTGGTTGCACACGGCGATGCAGCGGCCGCAGCCGACGCAGCGGTCGTGGTCGATTGTGGCCACGTTGACCTGGCGCTTCTTGCCGCTTGGGAGCTCGATCTCGCGGACCTCGTCGAAGCTGAAGCCCTCGTGCGCGCAGATCTTCGCGCACTGGCGGCAGCCGATGCACTTATCGGCGTTGACGCTCGGCTTGCCGGCGGAGTGCTGATCCATCTTGCCCGCGCGAGAGCCGCCGCCCATGCCGAGGTTCTTCATGGCGCCGCCGAAGCCCGCGCCCTCGTGCCCCTTGAAGTGCGTGAGGCTGATCACGATGTCGGCGTCCATGAGGGCGCGACCGATTTTTGCGTTCTGGACGTATTCGCCGCCTGCGACCGGCACCTCGACCTCGTCGAGGCCCTTGAGCCCGTCGGCGATGATGGTGTGGCAGCCGGTCTGGAACGGGTTGAAGCCGTTGGCGTAGGCGGAGTCCAGGTGATCGAGCGCGTTCTTGCGGCCGCCGACGTAGAGCGTGTTGCAGTCGGTGATGAAGGGCTTGCCGCCCAGCTCGCGCACCACGTCAACAACGGCGCGCGCGTAGTTCGGGCGCAGGAAGCTCAGGTTGCCCGGCTCGCCGAGGTGCATCTTGATGGCCACGTATTTGTTCTGGAAGTCGATCTGGTCGATGCCGGCGCGGCGGATCAGGCGCTTGAGCTTGTTGGGCAGCCCGTCGCCCATGTGCGTGTGCAGGTCACAGAAATAGACCTTCGAAGGCTCCATGCGAGTTCCTCTCCCTTGGGTTCGCGCGGGCGCTGGCCCCTCAGCCGCCGTTCCGCGCGCAGTGGAATCATTCTCGCACAGCCACCCGGCGCCTATTTTGGCCGTTTTGAGCTCGCTGTAACTCAAACTCTGACTTTTCGCACTTTAAATTTGGGTTCGCCGAGTAGTCCGCCCTCGTGCGCCCACGTTTGCCCAGTTGGCGAGGTCGCTTGCCAGCCTCGCTACTCAGCCATCCCAATTTTAAAGTGCGAAAAGTCAGAGTTCGCGCACGAAAGGGCTGTCGGACCCCGCTTCGGCCGCCAAAAGAGGGGGTCGCCAGTGGCGACCCCCTCCAGAAAATGCTCGATTGTGCGTCTAGCCCACAAGTCACAGCCCACACGCTACCCCTTAAGCGCAGGCGGCGGGTCCTCTACCGGGCGATGAACACGTTGTTGCCTGCCTTCTTGGGCTCGTCGGGCCACTCAGGCACGACCTCGCGGCGGGCGAACTCGCGTCCGAACGCGGCCTCGACCTCACGCAACGGCGCGGCACGGCGTCCTTCGAGCGGGCA
>CAVIBB010000209.1:0-2645 GCA_963640745.1 Paludibacteraceae bacterium | reverse complement strand
CTGCCTGGGGCTGGTTCCTCAACTCCATCACCCACAACGGCAAGACCTACGCGTTGAACCAGGAGACCGGCAAGTACTGGCATCTTTACGTGAACGGCGTCGCGTCCTCGTCCATGGCGAGCGGCGTCACCGTCAGCTCCGGCGACAAGATCCAGTGGGTCTACGAGGCCGACACCACGCCCGACCCCGACCCCGAGCCGACGCCCGACCCGAGCGGCGACCAGGTCTCCGAGTGGCCCGGCTACGGCAACGGCGGCTCCGGCTCCGCCACGACCAACGCCCTCACGCCGCAGGGCAACGCCGGCGCGGCCTGGACCTTCGACTACAGCTCCTATGGCTACTCCGCCTCCGAGCCCGTCATCGCAAACGGCTATGTCTTCTTGGCCGCTGGCAAGAAGCTCCTCAAGATCGATTACGCCACGGGCAAGGTCGCCGCATCCTGCGACCTCGTCGCGAGCGTGGGCTTTACCGCCCGCCCGGTCGTCGTGGGCGCCTACGTCATCGTGCCGCTGCAGGGCGGCCGCGCGCAGGCCGTTTCGACCGCGAACATGACGAGCGCGTGGGCAACCGATGCCGTGAGCAAGAACGCGCAGGCGAGCTGCACCGTCACGGCCGATAAGGTCGGCGACGACTGGTACATCAACGTGAGCACGGTCGACGTCGACTATGCCAGCAACGCCTACACCAACGGCTATTTCGTTCGCATCAGGCTCTCCGACGGCAGCGTCGCATGGGCGCACCACGAGGCCGACGAGGGCTATTACTGGGACGGCGCCGCGTCCACGGGCGACTATCTCGTGACCTCCACGAGCGCGGGCACGCTTCAGGTCCTGAGCAAGGCGACGGGCGAGGTCGTCTCGAGCGCCAAGCTCGGCGCGCTCGTCAACTCCGACCCGATCGTCTCCGAGGACGGCTCGACCGTCTACCTGCTCACGCGCGACGGCAAGCTGCACATCGTCGCGCTTGGCGAGGGCGGCAAGCTCGGCGGCGACACGGTCGTGGATACGGGCCTGACCGGCTGCGCCTGCGCGCCGACGCTGGCGGACGGCAAGCTTATCGTCGGCGGCGAGAAGGGCGACTCCGCGGCGCTCGCCATCATCGACCTGTCCAGCAAGAAGTCCAAGCTCATCGACACTGCCGATGGCTCGGCGCTCCCGGTCGGCTTCGGCGGCATCAAGAGCGTCCCGCTCGTCTCCGCGCAGCCCGACGGCACGTATGTGTACTTCACCGTGAACGCCGCGGACACGACCGACTACGTGAGCTACACGAGCGGCGGCGGCGTGTATCGCTACAAGCTCGGCGATTCCGAGGCCACGCTTATCTACGATGCCGCGGGCCACAACCAGTACTGTGATTCGCCGGTTATCTGCGACAAGTACGGCAACCTGTATTACATCAACGATTCGGGGACGCTGTTTAAGCTCTCCGACGGCGCGTTTGTCGTGCTCTTTGACGCGCAGGGCGGAAGCGACGTCTCCGCGCGGCGCGTGCTCTCCGGCAACTGTGTGAGCAAGCCGGCCGACCCGACCCGCGAGGGCTATGTGTTCGGCGGCTGGTTCACCGACGCCGCGTGCACCAAGGCATGGGACTTCTCGGCGGCCGTGACGGCGGACATGACGCTCTATGCCAAGTGGACGAAGGTCGAGAAGAAAGAC
The DNA here is from genome assembly GCA_963640745.1 of Paludibacteraceae bacterium. Lineage (GTDB taxonomy): Bacteria > Actinomycetota > Coriobacteriia > Coriobacteriales > Atopobiaceae > Paratractidigestivibacter. The sequence continues at coordinate 990 of CAVIBB010000209.1, read as the reverse complement.
GACGTCACGCCTGAGCCCGAGCCTATCGTCGACCCCGGCAAAAAGACGTCTGGTGGCTCGATTAATCTCTCCGGCAACGGCGGCGCCTCGCTTAAGTCTGCGCTGGGAATCTCCATGAGTGCCCGGTCCACGACGGCTACGGACGAGACGGGCATGACGTCGATTCTCTCCGGCTTTGACTCCGCCACGGCGACGGGCGTGGCTGCGGGCGACGGCGAGCTCGGGTCGGCGTCCGAGGGCGCTCGCGGCGTGGCTGAGGGTTCCGACGCCGCCGCGGCCGGTATGCCCATCTGGCCGTATATCGGCATCGGCGTGGCCAGTGCGGCCCTCATCGCCGTGTTCGCGACCAAGCGCCGTGAGGAGGAGGAATAATGGCCGGCACCGAGAAGCCCAGGAAGAACAATGCCCAGGTGGGGGGCGGTGACCAGCCTGTGAATGAGGCCCGCCCCCGTCTCTGGCGTCCCGTCGTCGCCGTTATCGCCGCCGTCGCGCTCGTTTTCTGTGGCTGGTCCGCGTGGCAGTATGCGAGTGGCAACGACCCGCTAGCGTTTCTCGGCGACGGCGCGTTCCAGACGGTCGCCGAGCCTGCGGCGGAGGACGCTGCGCTGCAGATAGCCACCGTCTCGAATACCGTCACGGCCGACGACGTGTGCGCACAGGTGGCCAAGCTCAGCTTCGAGGGCGCCGACGTCTCGGTCGCGGCTGACGATGTTGTTGCCGTTATCTCCGACGGCGGCATCTGGATCGAGCAAGCCACAACCGACGACGCGGCCACGATGATCTCGGCCACCGCTCGTCGTGCCGCCGCGCTCGCCGCGTGGGCTGGCGAGCAGAACGTCGGGTTTGTCCAGGTCACCTGGATTGCCGAGGATGCCAACGGCGCGGTGCGCATGGTCGTGCGCTTTGACTGCTCCGTTACGGTTTCGACCGGCTCCGAGCAGGAGCTTCTTTCTGCAGCGACGGGCTACGCCATCAGCGGAAACGCGTATG
>CAVIBB010000208.1:0-2651 GCA_963640745.1 Paludibacteraceae bacterium | reverse complement strand
GCCGGAGTTGATGCCCATGAGCTCGGCCAGCTGCAGCAAAAGACGCGGAGGGAGGTTGTCGATGCAGAAGTAGCCCATGTCCTCGAACACGTGGAGGGCCTGGGTGCGGCCCGAGCCGGACATGCCCGTGATGACCACCACGTCCGGCACGCGGTTCCTGCTTTCCGCGATGCGCATCGACTGACTGTCCGCCATGCTCTTCTCCTCCGCTCTTTGCCTGCTTGCTTGAGTATACAGGCGAGAAGAGCATGGGGCAGGGGTTGGTCGGGCAACGCGGCCGTGAACAGGGGTACGTCCCCTGTTCACGCGGAACGCATCGTGTTACTCCTCGTCGCGGGGAATGGCAGAGAGAAGCGCGAGCTCGTCCACGTCGCCGAGCTTCTTGCCGCGCAGCTGCTGGCCCAGCCCCTCCGAGACGCGCTTGAAGTAGCTCAGGACGGGTGTGAGGTCAACGTCGGCGCGACGCACGCACAGCCAGCCAAGCTTGTAGAAGCCCTCCCAGAACGCGTTGACATGGTCCATGAAGTCATCGTCAAGAATCCCGAGATAGGGCTTGGCGTTTGCCTCGCGCAGATACTCGATCTCCTCGGCGAGCTTTGTGTCCTCGTCGGGCTCCCCGGTCGGATGAAGCGCAAACGGCCCGTTGTCCGTGACCACGCGGCGGTACTTCTCGTATGCCGTGCGCGCCTCGCGCAGAAGCTCGGCGACCTTCTCCCCATCGGCGTTGGAGAGAGGCCTGAGCCCGGCGGAGAAGTGCGGGACGGCGTCCTCGTCAAGCGTCTCCGACGGCTCGAGCAGATTGCGTGCGAACTCGATCATCTGACCGCGGAAGACATCGCAGGCAGACGCGGCCTCGCGGCCAAGGCCCTCAAGGTCAAGACAGCCTTCCGCAAGGATTCCCTCGCACCAGCCAAGCTCGCGCTCGATCCCCTCGAAGACGCGGGCGGTCTCGTTGCAGTCCTCAAGCACGTGGACGAGCCTCTCGAAGTCAGGCGGCTTGGGCCAGTCCTCGCGCTCCGCCAGCGCGTTTAGCGCGCGTCCTCCCAGGACGCGATAGGCCCGGTCAAGCCCCTCGATGGCCGCATCCTCGCGCGCGCGGTCAAGTGCGGCGCGGCGCTTGAGCTCGTCGGCAGCAAAGATACCCTGTGCCAGATCCTCGCTCAGGGCAGACATGTCGAAGTTCTCGCTCATAGTGCATCCTCCTCCAATCTCGGGCAGCAGAGCCGGGCCCCGCTGCCCAACGACGACGTCACGCGGCTAGACGCCAAGAGCATGGAGCGCCGCGGACACGACGTCGCCCGTATCGTAGAAGACGGGGCTCACCGAGCCCAGGAGCTCAGACGGCACGGCCTGCAGGTCGGCGATGGAGCCCATAGGCAGAAGGATGCGCGTCGCGCCCGCGTTCTTTGCCACGCGCAGTATGTCCTCAAGATCGGCCACGGGCTCAAGCGTGCCCGAGAGGCGCAGGATGCCCGGCACCGCCAGGCCACCCAGCACGGGACGGCCGACCGCGGCCGAGCAGAGGCCCACGAACTCGGCCAGCGACACCTCAAGCGAGAGGCCCTTCTTCTGGAGGTCGTTGAAGAAGAACAGATAGTCGTAGGAATCCACGGCAAGGCCGCGAGAAACGCGCGGCGCGTTGTCCTTGAACTGCTGGAAGGCGGCGTTGAGCGTGTCCTTCACCACTCGCCTGGAGCCCACGCCCTCTATCTGGAACTTGCCCTCGCCAGGGACGGCCTTGTTCTCGAGCTTGTACACGGCGTACTCACCGTCAAGGGAGCGGCCAACGCCAAAGGCGTGGCCCGGCATGAGCGGCGCGTCCGGCACGAGCGTGTCGCTTGCCTGCTCGGGCACGCCAATGACGTTGACCGCGCCCGGAGAGTCGATGTCGATGTAGCCGAGGTTGACGTCGATGAACTCCATGCCCGCCATGATCTTGAGCTGCTCCTTGACGCGCCGGCGTCCCTCGATGGCGTACTCCAGGAGCATGCGCGCGTCCTCCTTGCCCATCTGGCCATCGGGGAAGACGAGCTTTGCCAGGCCGGAGAACGTCTTGCGGACGCCAATCTCGTCTCGGCGGTTGAAGTCGCTGTTGAGGCGGAAGTAGTCGTCGATGTAGTGGGTGTAGTCGCGCTTGCGCATCTCCTTGAAGAACTCCGAGAGGCAGTCCGTGATGAGGCCATAGCGCTGCGTAAGCAGGTCGCTCCTCATCTTGGGCACCTCCCAGCCGGGCAGGTAGCAGTGGATGCGGTCAAAGAAGGCGCTGTCGTTGTTGAACTCGGGCGGGAACGGGTCGAACAGGTGCGTGGTCTTGAGGACGTTCTGCACGGAGTCGTTGATGTTGCCCTCAAAGACCATGGAGGCCTCGGCGTTGTAGGAGTCCGTGCCACGGCCGAAGGTGCCGTTGGCCATGTAGCCCTTCATGATCTGCACGGCGTTGGCATCCCTGAAGTGCATGCCCGCAACCTCGTCGAAGGCCACCACGTCCCAGTGGCCCACCAGGCCGATGCCGCCGTGGCGCCCGGCGTTGCTCGCAAAGAGCTTTGCCGTGGTGGTCTGGCCTCCGGAGAGCAGGTAGCTGTAGGGGCTCACCTCGGTGTAGATGTGGGACTTGCCCGTGCCGCGCGGCCCGAGCTCGCACATGTTGTAGT
>CAVIBB010000207.1:0-2660 GCA_963640745.1 Paludibacteraceae bacterium | reverse complement strand
GCCGACGAGGTCACGGTAAGCTTTACCGGCTCGGCGGCGGACCGCGAGCGCTTCTGGGCCGCGGCGGGCGACCTCGACCTGCCCGTCCTCGGCGAGAAGGGCGCGGCCCACGTGCTCGACGTTCAGGTGGACGGCGCGGTTGACGAGGGCTTCGCCATCCCCTCCAACGTGAGCTACGTGGTGCGCGCCGGCGCCCCGTCCGCGAAAGACGCGGGCACTCTCGGCTGCTGGGCCGTGGCCACGCGCGCCCTCTCCTACGACTACCTGTGGAACGAGGTGCGCGTCAAGGGCGGCGCGTACGGCACGGGCTTCCGCCACGGCGCGGCGGGCACGCGCGTGTTCTGGTCGTACCGCGACCCCTCCATCGACGGCACGCTCAGCCGCTACGACGGCTGCGCGGAATGGCTCGCCGCGTGGGGCGGAACGGAAGAGGAGCTCGCGGGCTACATCGTAAGCACCGTCGCCGCCCATGACGCGCCGGTGAAGCCCCGCGCCCTTGCGCGTCGCCAGGACGAGGCGCGCTTCAACCTGCTGCCCGCCGGTCGCCGCGACCAGGTCCGCGCCGAGGAGCTCGCCGTGACCGTTGACGACATCCGCGCTCTCGCGGCCGCCCTGGCCGACGCCGAGCCCGCGACCTCGGTCTGCGTCTTCGGCGGCAAGGAGGCCCTCGAGGCCTGCTCGCTCGACCTCGCCATCACAGAGCTGCAGTAGCACGCGGCAAGAAACCTGCCTGCATAGCGCCCCGGATCGGTTGGTTTTCGACCCGGGGCGCTACAGATAAGGAGGGCGTCCCACGTGAATGTTGGGACGCCCTCCTTAATTGCGTTGTCGCAAGTATCCGCTAGCGCTGTTTTTTGTGCAGATGTTCGGCGACACCTACACCCGTGGCGCCGAGGATGAGCAGCGCCATAAAGCCCGCCCCGTTAAAGGCATCGCCCGTGCTGGGGATGGAGGCCTTTTTCTTCGGGGTCGGAGTCGGAGTCGGGGTCGGGGTCGGAGAGGGGCTCTCGGGGACCGTGTACGAAACGGTGGGCTTGTTGAACTCCTGCGGGTCACCGTCCTTGCCCGCGGAATCCACGGGGTACAGAACGGCCGAGTTATTGGTATAGAGACCGAAGTTTGCCGAGCCGTCGTTGTTCTCGCCAAACTGATCGTAGGCACCGTAGGTCCCTGCGACGGTCTTCGGGTTGGTCAGCTTGACCTTGTAGGAGAGCTTAACGGGCTTGTCCTTGGCTACGGGCACGTTGACGGTAAGCCGGAAGTGCTCCTCGCCGTCGCTCGCAGGATAGTAGGTCAGCTCGTACTCATACACGCCCTCGTCGTTGCATTCGCCGAAGCCATAGCTGTTCTCCCCAAGCTTTGCGGTCGCCTTCTGCTCGCCGCCGACAGTAAGGACAAGGGAATCGGCATCGTTGACAAAGTCGAAGTTGTAGTCGCCCTCGACGTAGCCCATGTAGTCGTCCACAGTGGAACCGGCGTCAAGAAGGTAGATGAGCTGGTCCTTCACCTCAGAGAAAATATCCTCGATATCCTCGCTTGTGGCATCCTGGCTGTCGTAGCGGGTGACGTAGTGGTTATCCGCCAGCCAGGACTTGAAGGAGTCGGTGTACTCCTCGTATTCATCTTCGTGATAGGGGTAGTCAATCCAAATTACGTTAGAGGTCGTTGAAGCGTCGACGATGGTGGTGGCGGCGTAGTAGGTCGAAACCTCGAGAGCGGTGTAGTAGTCGTCATCGTTAAGGACGGTATCCCATTTGGCGGCCCCATCAACCGCGTTGTCATCTTTGCTCTGGGCCTCCGTCATCGCATACTTGGCAAAATCGGGATCAGTGGCGCCGGCGCTCCAAACAGCCCCGAAGGAACGCAGCTCCTTTGTCCCAGGCACCATGTAGCGCTGCCAGAAATCCTCGTTGGAGTTCCAGAAGATGCTGCCGTTCGGCGCATATGTCTGGAACAGCGCCCCACCATCGTCGTTTACCCACATACGGGCACCGCCGTCGGAGAGAATAATCAGGTACTTGTCGGAGCTCGACACGGAAGTATCGGCATCGAGCATCCCCTGTGCGGACTTCACGCCCGCCTGGAGGTTGCTACCGCTACGGCCGGCTGCGACATCCCACCCCTTTTCCTGGATCTGGGTGACAAGTGCATTGAGGTGGTCAGGGTCAGACAAAGACTCGAGGCCTTGGCTGTAAAGAATCGGCTTGCTCCCGCCGAAAATGACCAGGCCCGCCTTGACGTTCAGGTTCTTGTACTCGGCCAGGGCATGCAGCAGGTTCGCGGCATCTTCGGCAAGGTCGCCCCCGTCGGTGCTGGTGGATCCGTCCAGGACGAACACCACGTCCAGGTCACCCTTATAGTCGGCTGCGGGCAGCGAGAGCGTGACGTTGGACACGTAGTTCTCGTCGAGGTTGGTGGCCTCCTTGGATTTGGAGACGTTCCCCAAAGAGCCGGCATCCGCAGCGACCGCCGTGACCGGGGCGAACGCCAGCGGAACAAGCAGCGCGGAAAGCAGGGCCACCGCGGCCAGTTTCAGCTTCCTCATCATCAAATATCATCCCCTCGAAACGGATGGTTTCACAAAGTGCTCCATATCTTAGTCCTTGGAAACGTTACGGGGGGTTAAATATCAGTATATGGCCCACGACCTAGTGCATACC
>CAVIBB010000206.1:0-2669 GCA_963640745.1 Paludibacteraceae bacterium | reverse complement strand
CCCTCGACCGTTCGCAACGTCTACTACGACACCCCGACCGCCCTTCTCGCGAGAAGGTCCGCGGAGCATCCCGCCTATAAGGAGAAGATCCGCACGCGCTGCTACGGTACCCCGCACCCCTTCGACCCTGTCTTCGTCGAGCTCAAGAAGAAATGCGACGGCATCGTGTACAAGCGCCGCTGCGAGCTCCCCGCGACGGACGCGGCCGAGCTGCTTGCCGGCCGCGGTCGGCCGCGGACGCAGATCGAGCGGGAACTCGATTGGACCTGCCGGCGCTACGAGGGCTTGCGGCCGACGGCGTATCTCGCTTACGACCGCGTCGCTTACTACGCGATTGACGACCGCGACCTGAGGCTGACGTTCGACCGCGACGTCCGCGCCCGATGGGAGGACGTGAGGCTCACCGGCCCCGATGCGGGCGAGCGCGTGCTCGCCCCGGGCATCTCCATCCTGGAGATAAAGACCTCGAAGGCCATGCCCATTTGGCTCGTGCGCGGCCTGGAGAACATCGGCGCGCACAAGTCGAGCTTCTCGAAGTACGGGCGGGCATGGGAGCTCCACGGCATCGAACGCGCGCTTATCTGTGCGTAAATAAAGGCGTTGAGCTGCGCTTCGTTGCGAAGCTGCGCCGCCGCAGGCCCTAGGTCCCCACGCCATCCGAAGACCCTGTCCTTCCGACCTAACAACTCCGCGAATCCCCGCAATCCCGACCCCCAAAGGAGAACCTCATGCTCTCATCCGTCTTCTCGGACATCACACTCGAGGCGTCCGACCTCGCGGCGCTCGTCGCATGCATCATCTGCGCGCTGGCGCTCGGCGCCGTGCTCGCCGCCATGTACTGCAGGCGCGGCCGGGCCACCCGCTCGCTCGCGTGCACGCTGGGCGTCCTGCCCGCGATGGTCGCCGTCGTGATCGCGCTCGTCGACGGCAGCGTCGGCGCGGGCATCGCGGTGGCGGGCGCCTTCTCGCTCGTGCGTTTCCGCAGCGTCCCCGGCAGCGCCCGCGACATGGGCTTTGTTTTCCTCGCGATGTGCGTGGGCCTCGCCTGCGGCATGGGCTACCTCGTCGTGGCGGCCCTGACGACGGTGCTCGTGGGCGGGGCATACCTCGCCTTCGGCGCCGCGGGCCTGGGCGGGCGGGCGCAGGACCGCTCCCGCACGCTGCGCGTGAGCGTGCCCGAGGACCTCGACTACACGGGCCTTTTCGACGACCTTCTTGGCACGTATGCCCAAACGTACCGCCTGACCTGCGTAAAAACGGCCAACATGGGCAGTCTATACAAGCTTACCTACGACCTCGAACTCGCTGCCGGCGCAAGCGAACGAGAGCTGATCGACGCAGTGCGCTGCCGCAACGGCAACCTTGAGGTCTCGCTCAGCTATGGGGAGGCGATCAACAATGAGCTCTAGGAATTTGGCAAGAAGGGCCTGCGCGGCCGGGCTCGCGGCGACGCTCTGGGCGCTCCCGCTCTCGCTCGCGGGCTGCGCTCAGGCGGGGTCCTCGGGCGCGGCCGCGAGCGCCTCGGCCGCGAGCGTCTCCTCGGCGGAGCTGCCGTCTTCTTCCCAGGACATCGCCCACTTGCTCGAGGCGACCGACTACGTGAGCGACCGCGACCTCGACCCGAGCTACGAGGCCGGCGAGGCGACGACGATCGAGCTTTCCGACTCCGGCAGCTCGGTCTCGGGCTCGGGCGCGACGGCGGACGGCTCCACGGTGACCATCACCGCCGCGGGCACCTACGTGATCTCGGGGTCTCTTTCCGACGGGCAGGTCGTGGTCGACGCCGACGGCGAGAAGGTCCAGCTTGTGCTCAACGGCGCGAGCATCACGAGCGTCGACTCCGCGGCCATCCTCGTCCGCGCGGCCAAGAAGGTATGGGTCACGCTCGCTGACGACACACAGAACGCTCTGGCGACTACGGGGGAGTACGCTGCCGACGACGAGTCGAACATCGACGGCACGGTGTTCTGCAAGGCGGACCTCACGGTCAACGGCGGCGGCGCGCTCACGGTGAGCTCGGCCGCGGGGCACGGCATCGTCTGCAAAGACGAGCTCGTGCTGGTTTCCGGCGAGGTCACGATCGAGGCCGCGAAGCACGCGATCCAGGCCAAAGACGCGTTCTGCGCCGTGGGCGGCACGTGGAACCTCACGGCCGGGACCGACGGCATCCATTGCGGCAGCGACGACGACGCCGAGCTGGGATGCGCGCTTATCGTAGGCGGCGCCTTCAACATAACGGCGACCTCGGACGGAATCGACGCGGCGAACACGCTCGAGGTCGACGGGGGAGAGCTGACGGTCGCCGCGGGCGACGACGGCCTGCACTCCGAGTATGCGCTGCAGGTCGACGGGGGCACCGTCACGGTGAGCGAGAGCTATGAGGGCCTCGAGGGCTCGGCCGTGACCGTCAACGGCGGCGAGATCGACGTGACCTCCTCCGACGACGGCGTCAACGCGGCGGGCGACCCGTCGAGCAGCACGTCGACGACCGGCGGGGATGCGCAGGGCGGCGGGGCTCCGAGCGGCGACGCGCCGAGCGGGGATGCCGCGGCCGGAAGCGCCCCAAGCGGCGACGCGGCGAGCGCCGACACCCCGACCGGCGGCATGGAACCTCCGTCCGGAGATGCGGCCGGCCAACAGGGTGACGCCGCGCAGCCGCAGGATATGGG
>CAVIBB010000205.1:0-2722 GCA_963640745.1 Paludibacteraceae bacterium | reverse complement strand
ATGTGGGCGGCACCTGGCGCGTCGACGACCTCGACCCGAACGAGGGGCGCCACCGCGAGCTCACGAAAGACGAGCTCCGCGCGTTGATGGCCAAGCCGCTGCGCGACAGGCGCAAATCGGACGACGGGCTCGTGACCTACTTCGTCTAGACAAGCGAGGGCGCGCAAGCGCGCCGAAGAAAACGAGAGGGGCGACCCCATGGCACACGCCATGGGGTCGTTTTTTTTATACGCCGGTGATGGGGCAAGAAGGCCAAAGGGCGCGCATGGCACCCATACGCGCGGCGTGCGTGCCGGGCGAGACCTGCGCACGTGCTCACGGCGAAAGTACGAAAAAAACCTTGCTCCTCACCGACGCCGCGACTTTCGGGTTTGCGCTCACGCGCAAGCACCGAAAGATCGCGCCCAGGCTCGTCGCTGCGGTTTTTTCCGCACTTTGCCGCACGCGCGCGAAAAGGGCGCCTCACGTCGCCATGTCTCCCGCCGGCCGAAAAGGCAATGCCGGCCACGCGAAGGCACCCGCCGAGGCATCGGCGGGCCTGGCGCATGCGCACCTGGTGGGCACAAGACCCGACATAGGGCGTCACGGAAGATGGGCCAGGAATGCCTGTGTGCGACGGGTGCGCCACAGACAGGGCCGCAACCCCTGACCTGCGAAAACCTCGCGGGGCAGATGCGCCCGCGAGGTCTGGGGGGGGGTCGTGAAGACGAGGACAAGCGGCGCGCGCGGACAAACGCGGCGCCGTGTCCCGTAAACAAAAAAGGCTTCCCCTACAGGTTCCGACACCCTTCACACGGGCTGCGAACACGCAAACGGCATGGTGGCCGGGCTTCGCCCCGGCCACCATGCCTTTTTTTTTATAGAGGAAGGTACCGCAGGGCTTGCGGGAACCCCGGCCTAGGGCCGGAAACGCTTCTGGAGCAGGCATAAGACCCGCCCGGCCGCAAGGCCGCGGAAGGCGATCTGCGACGAAGGAAGAATCCCCTGGATTCATCCATGGGGAGTGTCAACTGGGAAGAGCAAGACGACAGACAAGGAGTGCGACATGAAACGACAGAACAAGAAGAGCAAGGGCGAGATGCGGCCGACCATCGCCCAGACCGACATCGTCTTCGGCTTCGACGAGATGCGCGAAGACGACGTCATCTGCGGCCTGAGCCACACGGCAGAGGGCGTGGCCTTCGGCATATGGCCCGAAGAAGACGGGTCGTGGCGCTGGAGCGTGGAGTACCAGGGCACCAGGCTCGAGCGTCTGCTCGGCGAGCGCTGCCCCGACGGGTGGGGCGACATCTGCTGGCCGTGGCCTCTTTCCGACATGGAGGCGGGCGCGCGCTGCGACAGCGCGCTTGCCGCCTACCTGGACATGACCAAATGCGTGAGCCAAAGCAGCTGGTGGCAGGCACTGCCGATGACGAGGGAAGGCATCGGGGAGCTGGGTTAGCCTCGCCAAAAAGCCCGCCCATGCGGGCGGGCCTGGGACAGGTCGTGAAGAGAAGAAGCCTGCGTGAGGTTGCGCGGGTGACGAAGAAAGGAAGCGATAGGAATGACCATCAAGGAAATCGTGGAGACGAACGGAATCGACAACATCGACATCGCAGACATCGCGGCTGCCGAGCTCGCCCCGAGCGCGTGGGACGTGGCTCTGGGAGACGCCTACTGCGGCCGCAGCAGGTTCGGCCTCAGCATCGACGAGATCATCCGTGCCGACGCAGGGCTTGTCGACTACGAGTACGAGCTCGCCTAGAGGCACGACAGAAAAAGAAAGCCAAGGACAAAGGGGCGCCTACGGCGCCCCTTTGTCATCTTGACGACAAAAAACCCAGACGAAAGGAACGTGGACAGCATGCACGACTCGACCATAGACAAGAAGGAAATCGGCAACGGCTACACCGTCTGCTGGGGATACGACGACGACTGCGAGTCGCCTCGCAGCAACATCTGGGCAAACGTAGGCCACTTCTACACCTGGGGCCGCACGTTCCTCTCGCCCGACAAAAACCCGTACCGCTCGCCCGACGAGTTCCTCGAATGCCTCGTTAACGACGGCTTCGACCAAGACGAGCTGGAGCGCAGAATCGAGTGCCACGACATCTGTGACGTGCGCTTCGCGGACGCAGGCCGCGAGCGCCTGCAGGCCAAGGTGGGCAGCACGGGCACGGACGCGCTCGACTGGGTAGACGTCGAGGGCTGGGCCTACGGCCACGACAAGGCCACGCTGGTCGAGCTCATCGCCCAAAGCCCGTCGCTTATGCGCCTGCTCAGTCGCGCCTACGTCATCCTTCCCGTCTTTCGGCTCTCCCACGGAAGCGTCGCCTACTCGACCACGCCTTTCAACGACCCGTGGGACTCCGGCCAGGTCGGCTACATCTGGGCGAGCCTCGTGGAGCTGGAGGAGTGGAAGTGGGGCGAGGCGACCGTCGAGGTGGCCAAGGAGAGATTCGCCGAGGAGGTCGCCGAGTACGGCGCATGGGTCATGGGCGACAACTACTGGATCCGCCTGTCCAAGGACGACGAGGTGCTCGAGCACTGGTGCGGCCACATCGGAGACGACGGGCTCGAGGAAGGCATCAAGCTGATGCGCCAGGAGGCAAAACGACGCGAGGAAGAGGCCGGCCGCGTCTGCTTCTGGGCCGACTAGGGCCGCATGCGGCCGACAAAAACACGAGGGGAGATACTGCGCGGCAAGCGCGGGTCTCCCCTTCTTTTTTTTTTTCTCCCGCAC
>CAVIBB010000204.1:0-2727 GCA_963640745.1 Paludibacteraceae bacterium | reverse complement strand
TTGGTGCGGTTGACGGCGTAGAGCTTGTCGCCGGGCTTGAGCTCGCGGCCGGCGGCCACGGCCTCGGCAAGGTCGACGTAGCCGGCCTCGCGCGCCATATCGAGGGCGGTGGCGCAGCACTCGCGCTCGGTCTTGTTGTCGGAGATGAAGGACTTGTAGCCCTCGCAGAGGTAGTGCAGCTCGTCGAGCTGCTCGGGGGTGTAGGACTTCCAGGCGTTTGGACGCTCCATGGGGTTCCTTTCGACGTGTGTCGGGTTTCTCAAACTCTTTGATTCTAGCCCTCGGGGACGGCGCGCGCTCGTGGGCAGGCGAGCGGGTGCCACGGGACTGTCGGGCGGGCCTTCATGGCCGGATGGCGGGGCCGCGGGGCTGTCGGATGTGCTTTCCGGATGGGTCCTTACACAAAAATCGCCTCCGTGTGGGATTTAATCCGAATGTACCGAGTAGACCCGTTGGAGCGCAAGCCATCTACCTGGGCAAACGTAAATCGAATTGCGATGGATTACTCGGGCTATCCGAATTAAATCCCACACGGAGGCGATTTTTGGTCGACGGGGCTGTGGTGGGGTGTTCGCGGCGCTCCTCGGTTGGCCGCGGGGCGGGGTCAGCCCGCCAGGAGGAGGGCGGCGAGAAGGGCGGCTTGCCCGCAGGCGTTCACGGCCTGCTCAATCCAGTTGGATCGGGCATTCGTCTGGTCGCGGTGGCCGGCAAAGTGGCCCATCGCGCACATGCATGCGGCCCAGGCAAGAAGAAACACGAGCGACGGCAGTTGCACGAGTCTCGCCAGCAGGCCCGCTACCTGGGTGTGGTTGAGCGCGGCGCCCACAATCATGAGCACGAACCCCACAGGCATGACGTAGCGCATCTGTCGACTGAGCCAGGCGACGTTGCGCCGCGCGACGGCGATAAGGAGCTTCCAGCAGACTTTGCCAGCTCCGCCCGCGAACGCGACCACGGCGCCGGCGACGAACACGGGGCTTTGCGCCCGCGCGCCGAAGACGGCTGCGCACGCGCAGAAGAGCGCCACCGGCACGGCGTCTACCAGCGCGAGCGCCAGGGTGAAGCCTTCGGGAAGTTCGTTCTTCTCGGCCGGGGCTGCGTTCGCAGCCGAGCCCGTATCAGCGCCTTTTACGTTATCCGCCTCGCGCACCTTATGTCCCCTCTCGCCAGAATTTTGAACTGAGGTCAATACTACTCCGCCGGGCGCGCATACTTGATATACGCAACGTTTGGAGGCAAAGCATGCAGTTCTGGATCCTGTTCGTCGTCGCGCTCGTGGTGAGCTCGATCGGCTGGAAGAAATTCGTCTGGTTCATCTCGCTGGGGTACGGATTCTCGATGGCCGCGATCGGCGCGGCGCTCATCGCGATGTTCGCGGGGAGCCTCGGGCCGGCGAGCCTCGCCATCTGCCTCATGCTCGTGGCCTACGGCCTGCGGCTCGGCATCTACCTGGCCGTGCGCGAGCGGAAGAGCGCGGCGTACAACCACGTAATGAAGACGCAGGTCAACGACGGGTCCGGGATGTCCGTGCCCCTGAAGGCCGTCGTTTGGGCCGTGTGCGCGCTGCTCTACGTCTGCGAGGCGAGCCCCGTGCTTTGGCGCCTGGCCAACGGCTGCGGCGACGATGCCTTCGCTGTCGTGGGCGCGCTTCTTATGGCTGCCGGCATCATCCTGGAGTCGGCCGCCGACCTGCAGAAAACCGCCCAGAAGCGCGAGAACCCGCGGCGCTTCTGCGACAAGGGGCTTTACGCGTTCGTTCGCTGCCCCAACTACCTTGGCGAGGTCGTGACCTGGACGGGCATGCTCGTCTCCGGCTTCTCGGCGTGCTCCGGCGCGTGGCAGTGGGCGGCCGCGATCGCGGGCTGGGTCGGCATCGTCTACGTCATGTTCGGCGGCGCGCGCCGGCTCGAGCTGCGCCAGAACAAGAACTACGGCGCCGACACCGAGTACCAGGCATACGTAAAGAAGACCCCGATCCTGCTGCCCTTCGTTCCGCTCTACAGCGTGGCCGGGTGCACCTGGCTCAAGGGGTAGGGCGCGCTTCAACCTAGAGCACGCGCTTCAACACTTTATACACAGGCGGGCGGCGAGAAGGAAGCTCCTCTCGCCGCCCGTTTTTACGTGTGCGCCGCCTCACCGCTCGATCACTGCTTGCCGGGCTTCTTGCCTACTTGACCTCGAACGGCGAGTCTTCCCCGCGGTCGAAGGCGAGAAGCGCCTCGACGTTGCTGCTCACCATGTGGTCGACGGCCTCTTCGGTGTAGAAGGCCATGTGCGGTGTGACGATCACGTTGGGGAAGGCCGTGAGGACCGCGCGATCGCGGTTGGGCAGGATGTCGCGGCTGCGGTCGAGGTAGTAGAGGCCGGCCTCGTTCTCGATGGTGTCGAGGGCCGCCGCGTCGACCTTGCCGGACTCGAGCGCGTCCACGAGCGCGGCCGTGTCGATAAGCGCGCCGCGGGCCGCGTTGACGATGACGACGCCGTCCTTCATGCGCGCGAGCTGGTCGGCGTCGATCATGTGGTCGTTCTCGGGAAGGCCCGGCGCGTGGAGCGTGACCACGTCCGAGACGGCGAGAAGCTCGTCGAGCTCGACGTACTCAACCGCGTCAGCGAGCGCGGCTTTGGGGTAGGGGTCGCTTGCGACCACGCGCGCGCCGAAGCCGGCGAGGCGACGGACGACGGCCTCGCCGATGCGCCCCGTGCCCACGATGCCCACGGTGCAGGAGC
>CAVIBB010000203.1:0-2748 GCA_963640745.1 Paludibacteraceae bacterium | reverse complement strand
TGGTGGGGGAGCTTACCAAGGCCATCGTGATCACCTCGCCGAACAACCCGACCGGCTGCGTCTACGGCGCGGACTCGCTCGACGCCGTCGCGCGCGTCGCCGCCGAGACGGGCATCTGCGTCATCTGCGACGACGTGTATAACCGCCTGTGCTACGCGGACGGCCTCGAGCGCTTCGCGGTGCGCCACCCCGAGCTCCGCGACCAGACCGTCGTGGTCGACTCGTTCTCCAAGCCCTGGGCCATGACCGGCTGGCGCATCGGCTGGCTCGCCGCCGCGCCCGCGCTCAAGGCCCAGATAGAGAAGATGCACCAGTACCTCATCTCGAGCATCCCGGCGTTCGTGCAGGACGCGGCCGTGGTCGCGCTCGGCTGCGACGTCGAACCCATGCGCGAGACCTATCGCCGCCGCCGCGACCTCGTGGTCGCGCGCCTGGGACAGATGGGCCTGCCGCTTACGGTGCCTGAGGGCGCGTTCTACGCGTTCCCCGACGTGAGCGGGCTCGGCATGGGCTCCGAGGAGCTGTGCGAGCGCCTGGTCCGCGAGGCCGGCGTCGCCTGCGTGCCGGGAACCTGCTTTGGCTGCGAGGGCTTCATGCGCCTCTCGTACTGCGTGGCCGACGATGCCCTTGAGCTGGGCTTGGATCGCCTGGGTGAGTTCGTCTCGAAGCTCTAATGACGCGAACGGAGCGAGGGGGGCGGCCCCCGCTCCGTTTGAGCGGGGCAGGCCTGCTCATTCGCGCGGTTGCGGACTCGGTTGCCCCGCTAAAGAGCGCCGCGCGTGCGCTCGATGAGCTTCTTGTACACGTGCTCGATCATCCACGGCTCGCTGGACAGCTTGCACACCTCGTCGAGCCCGGCCCAGCGCACGCCGCTGTTCTCGTCCGGCTTCATGCGCAGGGGCTCGTCCGGGTCGGCCTCAAACAGATAGGTCACGTTCAGATGGACGTGCGAGCTCACGTAGCGGCCGCGCTTTACGTGGCCGGCCACCGGGAGCGCCTCGATGGAGAGGATCGCCCCGGGGCCGAGCCCCTTCGTTATGAGGCGGGGATTCGCGACGCCCGTCTCCTCGCGAAGCTCGCGCTCGGCCACCGACGCGAGGTCGCGGTCGCCGTCGGCGTGGCCCCCGACCCAGCTCCACGAGTCGTAGATGTTGTGATAAACGAGAAGGGTCCGCTCGCGCTGCCCATCGACGCACCAGGCCGATGCCGTGAAGTGCGCGACCGATTCCCGCCCGAACGCGGCGGGGTCGTGCTCCAGCGAGCCCAGAAGCAGCTCTTTATCGGCTGCCTCCTGGTCGCAGAGCGGCTCGAAGCCCCGAATGTCGTCAAGCAATGCCATAGGGACGCCTCTACTCCCAGTTGGCCCAGGCCTCGGGGCAGTACCCGACGGTCGCCTGCTTGCCGTTGCGCACGATGGGCTCGCGCAGGAGCTGCTGGTTCTCGAGGAGCTTATCGAAGCGCTGGCTCTGGGCGAGGTGCTGCACGAGCGCCAAGGCCTCCTCGTCCTTGGCGTCGGGGTCCACGAGCGCGTCGATGCCGCCCACGGCCTGTGCGACGCTGCGGAGCTCGCCTTTGCTCATCTCCTTTTCGCGCAGGTCGATGAACTGGAGCTTGATGCGCCGCTCCTTGAACCAGCGCTGGGCCTTCTTTGTGTCGAAGCTCTTCTTTGTACCGAAGATCTGGATGTTCACCGCTCGGCCTCCTTGCAAAGGTACGTGACTAGCTGCTAAGGATTATGCGCGAGATGGCCGCGCGCCGCGACAGGGGCTGCGAGCGCGAGTTTCTCAAAATATCAAAATCGTGCTTGACTCCGCCCAACATGCTCGATATATTATTTCTTGCGCAAAACGCACGGGGAATTAGCTCAGTTGGGAGAGCGCGTGACTGGCAGTCACGAGGTCAGGGGTTCGAACCCCCTATTCTCCACCATTTAAATTTAAAGGTCTCGAGTTTCGAGACCTTTTTTTCTTGTCAAAATTCAATCCCGCCTTTCATTCGACCTGAGGAGCAGCCATGGGGAATAAAATCCTCGTCCTCGGATGCTGCGGCAGCGGCAAGAGCGTCTTCTCGACTAAACTCGCTCGCCTGACCGGGCTCCCGCTCACGCACCTAGATAACATCTGGTGGAGACCCGATGGGACCCACGTCTCCCCGTCGGAATTCGACTCCGCACTTGACGTGCTCCTCGCGCAGGAGCGTTGGATACTTGACGGAGATTTCAACCGCACGCATGAGCGCAGGATCGCGGCATGCGATACGGCGATCTTCCTGGATTACAGCACCGAAACTTGTCTTGAAGGCATTTTGTCCCGAGTAGGGAAGAAGCGCCCGGACTTGCCGTGGGTTGAGGAGGTCCTCGACCCCGAGCTTATAAAACATATCCGCGATTATCGACGCGATACGAGGCCTCGCTTGCTCGAGCTTCTTTCCAGGAACAGCGAGAAGGACGTGCTCGTGTTCAGCTCTCGCGAAGAGGCGGCCGCATGGCTCGTGGCGCTCGCGGGAACCAACGCGGCCATTCAGGCGGAAGAGGACGGGCAATAAAAACCCGAGCCCCTTGTTTAAGAAGAGGCTCGGGTTCGAGGAAATTCGAATGGTGGGCCCAGCAGGATTCGAACCTGCAACCCAGGGATTATGAGTCCCCTGCGCTAACCGTTGCGCCATGAGCCCGTATGAAAAACGGCGACCGAAGCCGCCGCGTCTAATGCATGGTGGAGAATAGGGGGTTCGAACCCCTGACCTCGTGAC
>CAVIBB010000202.1:0-2781 GCA_963640745.1 Paludibacteraceae bacterium | reverse complement strand
TGGCTACTTGGCTGGGTCGAATTAAATCCCACACGGAGGCGTTTTTTGATGGTGTACGCGCGCGGAAGGGCGTAAAACGGCGTGGAGACGGGTCCGTGTGGGCCGGTGCGGCGCCTCGCCGGCTTGCGGAAAATACCTACCCGTTGGGACTTCTTGGCGCCTTCTGCGGAGAAATGACGCCCGTTGGGGCTCCAAAGGTGTCCTTTGCAGAGAATACGCGTCCGTTGGGACGACCGAGGTCCCAACGGGCGCGTTTTCTCCGCACGCTGTCCGGCACGCGACTGGCGGGCGCGGCGGCTTAGGGGCGGCCTAGAGGAAGAGCTGGTACGCTCGGCGCGGCAGGTCGCGGTCGCCGTCGATAAAGATCCGGCCGGCGTAGGCGAAGCCGCAGCCCTCGATCACGTGACGCATGCGCATGTTCTCCTCGTGGGTGTCCACGCGGATCTCCGCGAAGCCGCGGGCGCGCGCCTCCTCGATGAGACGCTGGTAGAAGCGGTGCCCGATGTGGTTTCCGCGGCATGCGGGCGAGACCGCGACGCGGTGGATGGTCGCGTAGACGCCGCTCGCGTTGCCTGTGCGGTCCCAACGGCCGTCCTCGATCACGTCGTAGTTGGGGTCGGGCCCGGGGATCAGCGCCGCGGTGGCGACCACCTGGTTGCGCACGCAGAAGACGCGGCCCCAGCCCTGCATCAAGTCGTTCGTGACGGCCTGGGCGCCGGGGCCCGTTCCGTTTTGCCACTGGTCGATGCCGTCGGCGGCAAGAAGCTCGCGCCCCGTCTCGAGGATGGCGATTATGGTCGGCACGTCGTCGGCCATCGCGGGCCGCATGTCGCAGTCGGCGAGCTTGACCTCGGTCATGTTCATTCTGGTAACTCCTTTATCGGTTAATTTCCCTGGGAGATTATGGCCTATCCGGGCGCTTCTTGCCCAGAACTTGTGGAGAACGCGTGCCGCCGGCCGCGATGCGCGGCGGCCCCGGTAGGCTATGGGCTCGCGCGGACGGAAGTCGGGGCCCGGGGCCTCTCGGCCCGTACCTCGACGTCTCGTTCGTTTTACAGGAGTGATTTGCCTTGAGTACCAAAGCCGCTGTTTCCGGGGGCCGCGCGAAGCTGTGCGTCGGCCTGCTTGTCCTGCTCGCCTTCTCGCTCGGGTGCACCGAGTTCGCGCCCATCGGCATCGAGACCGAGCTTTGCGGCGCGTTTAACGCCTCGCTCGCCGAGGTCGGGCGCCTGATCAGCCTCTATGCCATCACGTATGCCGTCTCCACGCCCGTTCTCGCCCTGGTCACCGGTCGCTTCCGGCGTTTTAACCTGCTGGTCGCCTACGCCGCCGTGTTCGTCGCGGGCAACGCTTTGTCCGCGTTCGCGACGTCGCTTGCCCTCATGTCCGTGGCGCGCGTGGTCTGCGGCCTGGTCTCGGGGGCGCTTCTCGCCCTGGGCGTCACGTTCCTGCCCGAGCTCGTCGACCAGAAGAAGACCTCGCTCGCCGTCGCGGTCGTCTACGGCGCGTTCTCCGTAGCGATGGTGCTCGCCACCTCGGCGGGAAAGATGCTCGCCTCCGCGCTCGGCTGGCGCTCGGTCATGGTCGCGGGCCTCGCGTTCGCCGTCGTCTCGTGCGCGCTGCTCATCGCCGTGCTGCCGCGGGAAGGGGCGACCGACGAGCCGGCGGGCGTTCGCGACCAGGTCGGCCTCCTCGCCGAGCCCTGTGTCCTCGCCTGCGTGGCGGTCTTCGTGTTCGGCATCGGCTCGATCTACGTGTTCTACGGCTACGTCACCCCGTATCTCGAGGAGTACCTGGGGCTCACGGCCGCCGAGGCGAGCGTCGTGCTCCTCGTGTACGGCATGATCCTCTTTGTGTCGAACATGCTGTCCGGCGTCCTCGACGAGAAGTTCGGGCTTAAGGCCAACATCGTCGTGTTCATCGTGCAGGCGGCCGTCCTGGCTCTCATGTGGATGGTGGGCAATGCCATGCCGGCGGCACTCGCCGTCATCATGGCGTTCGGCCTGCTCATGTATATGTGCAGCGTGCCGTGCGTGACGCTCTTTATGCGCATGGCGACCGAGCGCCACCCCAAGGCGCTCACGCTCGCGAGCTCGCTTGAGCCGGCGGCCTTCAACATAGGCATCTCGTTCGGCACGGCGATCGGCGGCGTCGTGGTGAGCCGCGCGGGCCTCGGCGCGGTCGGCCTCGTCGGCGCCGCGCTGGCCCTCGCCGCCTGCGGCTGCGCCTTCGCGGCCGCCCGCCTCGAGCCTTAGCGACCGGGGGGCGGGCCAGCGATTGGGGACAGGTTGCCATCCGCGAGATGCGGCCTGCCCCCAATTTCTAGCGCGCTTTTGCCTGCCCCGGAACCGAGCTCAGAGGCCGAGAAGGGCCTCGAGGTTCTCGCGGAAGCGGCGGCGATCGCGGTCGGTGAAGGGCGCCGGCCCCTTCGTGCGCCCGCCCGCGCGCCGCACCTTCTTTTCCTCGGCGCGTATAAAGAGGTCCATGTCGATGGTCGCCTGGGAATAAACGCGCCCACGCACCCCGATGGCGCGCGCCCCGCGGCCGAGGACCATGGCCGCAAGGCCGATGTCCTGCGTCACCACGACGTCGGCCGGCTCGAGGCTCTCCACGATGGCGAAGTCCGCCGAGTCGGCGCCGGTCGACGCGACGAGCGTGTCGACCCAGAAGCCGCGCCGCGCGTCCTCGGCCCGGCGCGGGTCGCCCGACCGCACGTGGCGCTCGAGGTTCTGCGTCGTGTTGCCCGCGATGACGACCGGCGTGCCCGCCCGTCTGGCGACC
>CAVIBB010000201.1:0-2784 GCA_963640745.1 Paludibacteraceae bacterium | reverse complement strand
GCCGGGCCCCTACTGGGCTACTGGGCTATCTCGGTCGGCCAGGTGCAGTCGTCGGGCATCGTGGCGTAACCGTTCGCGATGTCCTCCGGGATGGACGAGTCGCTCTTCATGAGCTCCCCCACCGTGACGAACTTGTACCCTTCAGCCTGGAGCGTCTCGATGATGCGCGGGAGAGCCTCCACGTCCTGGGAGCGGTCCCCGCCGCCATCGTGCATGAGGATGATCGCGCCCGAGAACGCGCCCGTGGTCGACTTGCTCACGATGGAGTCGGCGCCAGCGCGGCGCCAGTCCTCGGAGTCGAGGTTCCACAGGACGCTCAGGCTCGCGAGACCGCCCGACTTGAGCCAGGTCGACTCCTTGAAATCGCCGTACGGCGGGCGGAACGAGGAGGTCTTGACCCCCGTCGTCGACTCGATGAGGCTGAACGCGCTGCTAAACTCGGACTGGAGCGCGGCGGACTCGAGCGTGGTCAGCTGCTGGTGCTGGTAGGTGTGGCTCATCAGCTCGTTGCCGGACTCGACGATCTTCTTGGCAAGGTCGGGGTATTGCTCGATGTTCTGGCCGAGGTTGAAGAAGGTCGCGTGGATGCCGTACTGGTTGAGGATCTCGATGTACTTCTCCGTGTAGGTCTCGGCGGGGCCGTCGTCGAAGGAGAGGGCGATCAGCTTCTGGCTCGAGTCGTCCGGCGAGATCTGATGGACGGTGACGACGCAGTTCTGCGTCTCCTGGATCCAGTCCCCGTCGGCCGTCTCGCCCGACACCTTGCCGTGGCGCACCTCGCGCTTGCCGACGCGCGGCCACTGAGAGATATAGGTGATGTTGCCCCAGGCGTCGCCGCCCATCTCGAGCTTGGGCTGCTCCTCGACGACGTTCACGTCGTAATCCTCGTATTTGTCCGCGCCGTCGCCGATGGTGAGGTCGTCTCCGTCGGATGCCCGGTAGTCGCCGACCTTATCGGAAGCCATCTCCTCGCCGTTGAGCGTGGCGGAATAGGCGTAGCCCTCGCCCTCGGAGAGGACGTTGCCCCCGACCGAGATGAGGTCGCCCGCCGTGGTCGAGACGTGCTTCTCCTTGACGATGGCCGCGATGCTGCTGCCGACCTTGACGCTCGTGTTCGAGCCGTTGAGCTTGATGGTGATGGAGCGGTTGGTCCACCAGAAGAAGCCGCCCCCGACGATGGCCGCGACCACCAGGATGCCGACGAGGGTGGAGAAGGTCGGCGGCTCGAAGCGGACGGTCGGGAGATTGAGGGGGAGGCGGCCGTTTCCAGCTCCGTCACGCGCGCCGGTGCGTGCGTCGGCGCGTGCGTCGGCGCGGCCCCGGCCGCTCGCGGGACGGCGGGCCTGCCCGCGGTTGTCGGCCTGGCGCTGGCGTTGGCGCGAGGAATAGGCGTCGACGCCGGCCGAGCGGGAAGCGGCCGTGTTGGCGTGGCCGCGGCGATCAGGCTGCTGCCGCGGGAAATCGGGACGTGAGGTGTACGCGGAGTTATAGGGCATGTTACGGACCGTGTTATAGGGCGTGCCCCCGCCGACAGGGCGCGAAAGCTGCGGGTGCCAGCCGGACGAGCGCCGTCGCGGCGTGCCCGCGCTGGAATCGGCCTGGTAGGACCCGTTGTAGCGGTCGCCGTAACGGTTCCGGTAATCCTCACCGCTGGGATCGAAGTTCTGGCCTCGGTGGCCGCCGTTGTTCCGATTCATGCCTTGGGACATCAAATCTCCTGCGTTATATGGAGCGCGGCCGTGCGAGGGCACGCCGCGGCCCTTATCTATTCCGTCGCTGGCCAGGACGTCGGCTGAGCGCCGCCCCCATCCGCCGCCTGCCGAGGCTACTCGGCGAACTCGGCCGGGATGTCGTCGGGGTCGCAGTTGAAGGACTCGGCCACGGCCTTTGCCTGCGCGAGGCGGATCTGCGCGAGGTCCTCGTTGCCCGCTCGCTTATACACGTCGGAAAGGCGCGTGAGGGAGTAGCAGACGTAGGACGCGATGGAGTCGCCGATGCCGGAGAGCACCATCATGGTGACGAGCGAATCCGGGGCAAGCGAGAGCGCCGTGCTGTAGTCGAGCTCGAGCAGGTCGCCGATCTGGTGCTCGACCTCCTCGCAGGCCTCGGGATCGAGGTCCTTCTCGGCGCGGCCGAGCGCGTCCTTAACGGCCTCTGCGAACTGCGAGATGATCTCGAGAATATAGTCGCGCTGGAGCATGTTCGCTTCCTTTCGGGTATGTCCGTAGGTGCACGTGCGATTGTATACCCCTCGCCTCCCGCCCCGCCCCCTTGTGAAGACTTCACCTCGCGTTTTAGCCTTCACAACTCGCAAAATCGGCAAAATCACGGGTTGTGAACGCTACTTTGGGCTGTGAAGTCTTCACAACGAGGGGCGGCGAGGCGGGAGTGGGAGCCGCGGCCGAGGAAGAGTCGGCGGTGCAGGCGGCGGCGTTTCTCCAGGTCCTTCTTAGTGGGCGGATAGAAGCGGCAGCCGATGCGGGCCGATATGGCCTGTCCGACGGCAACGACCTCGTCGAGCCGCCTGACGCGCTCGTTATTGAAACTGAAGGTGTGCA
This sequence comes from Paludibacteraceae bacterium, assembly GCA_963640745.1. GTDB lineage: Bacteria > Actinomycetota > Coriobacteriia > Coriobacteriales > Atopobiaceae > Paratractidigestivibacter. Next base: position 226 of record CAVIBB010000201.1, on the reverse strand, counting down.
GGCCCATCGAGCCGAAGGCATCAAGCCTTCGGTCGTCGTTCGTCCAGGTTCCTTCCGGATGGAACATGCGGCTCTTATACTCCCCCACCGTCTGCGCGGACGGGTAGTAGAAATCCGGGCGGAGCCTTCCACAGCCCGCGATTCTTGCCGCCACCCCGTCGAGCTCGATCGGCTCATTCAGGAGCATTCCCGGAATCATGAGGCCGCCGCTTGACCTGGGCAGCGT
>CAVIBB010000200.1:0-2828 GCA_963640745.1 Paludibacteraceae bacterium | reverse complement strand
TGCACAAGTCCATGGGCATCCAGCTCGGCCTCACCGAGTCCGCGCGCTGCGAGCTCCCCGAGGGCACCGACGGCACCGGCTACTGGACCCTCACCGTCCACGCGCTCGGCTACGCGGACTACACCTACGAGTTCGAGGCCACCGCGGACAACATCGCTGCGCCGACCCCGGTGACCGATAAGACCAAGGCCTCCCTTGAGTCTCTTGCCGCCACGGCCAACGCGAAGATCGAGGGTAACTACAGCGCCGAGGGCTGGGCTTCGTTTGTGACCGAGCGTGACGAGACGAACGACCTTCTTCAGAAGGCCGACCTCACCGAGTCCGAGGCGCTGACCCAGATCTCGCACCTGACCGAGGCCATGAACGCCCTGGTCCGCACCGCGCCCGCGGCCGGTGACTACGTAGTGATGAACATCCCGTACAGCGAGTTCTACGCTGCGGAGACCGCCAACAACGACACCAGCGTCGACGTCTTTACCTCCGCGACCAAGAACAAGACCAAGGGCACGCTCTCTGCCGGCACCTACCACACCGAGGACGGCTCCGAGATCACGGGCGTCTCCTTTGCGGTCAAGGTGACCGAGTCGGCCGCCGAGGGCATCGACTGGAGCGCCTACACCAAGGTGGACAGCGTTGAGGGCCTGGCGTCTGCCGCCTCCTACGCCTACGCGACCACGTCCGAGGATCCCGCGACCTACAAGGAGATCTCGGTCTCCGACGAGGGCAAGGTTTCCTTCGGCAAGACGACCGGTGCCGAGGCTACCAAGCTCGACGGTTCCGCTGAGGCCAAGTTCACCACCGAGAGCACCTACGGCGACTACGAGCTCGACTTCAAGTCCGACAGCTCCGTCTACGCCGCCCTCAAGGACGCGACCATCTACGGCGCCGTGCTCAACACGACCGACGGCACCGGCTACGGCCTGCGCCACCTCGAGAACATCTGGAAGACCGGCAAGCACGGCGTCGAGTTCGCCTGGTGCACCGGCTTCACGGACGCGGTTCACGGCTGCCCGACGAGCTCTGAGCACTACGTGTCCATCATGGGCAAGACGCTCAGCAGCGTGACGGTCTACACCTCCGCCGGCACCTACCAGGTCACGCTTGGCGAGAACGGCATTTACGTGCCGCTCAAGTCCGACGGCGTGAGCATTGCTGCCGAGGACGTGAACGCCGATGACGCCGACGCCGTGGTCAAGGTCGAGGCCAACCTGCCCGATGACTTCGACGCCGAGTACACCATCGACGGCGAGCCGGCAAATCAGCCCCTGACCGGCGCGTCCCTCTCCTTTAGCGCGGACGGCCTCTCGGTGGGCGAGCACACGCTCAAGGCCACCGACAAGAGCGGTAAGTACGCGGCTGTGAGCGACGACTTCGTCGTTTCGACCGCTGCGACCGTGGCTCAGTACGACGCGGAGCAGGCCGCCCTGGTCAAGGCCGAGGACGCAACTGACGAGCAGCTGGCCAACTACCTGGGCAACATCGCATCCGTCGAGGTCAATGGCGCGGCGTACAGCGCTCAGGGCCGCGGCGCCGCAAAGATCTTCAACGCCGCGAACGGTGCCATCGACTTCTCCGCGACGTCCGGCATGGGCGCCTCCGCCACGAAGGTCTTCGGCTCCTATGGCACTTACAGCCTTAAGGTCAAGGCCACCGGCTACAACACTGACCTCGAGTTCACGGTGACCTACGAGGCCGACAAGGCCGCGCTCAAGGCCGCCATCGAGAACATGGACAAGGACCTCGTCGAGTCCGACTTCAGCAAGGACTCCTGGTCCGCGCTCGTGGCCGCCGTCGAGGCCGGCCAGAAGGTCGTCGACAACGTCGAGGCCACGGACGACGAGGTCGAGGCTGCGGCCAAGGCCATCGCCGACGCCCGCGCGGCCCTCGCCCCCAACCCGCAGATTAGCCTCAAGGAGTCCATCGAGGCCGCCGAGAAGCTGACCAAGTCCGACTACACGGCTACGAGCTGGAAGTCCTTCTCCGCTGTGCTTGCCGACGCCAAGAAGGTCAACGCCGATGACTTCGCCACCGACGCGCAGGTCAAGGCCGCGGCTGAGGCCCTCGCGGACGCGAAGAAGGCCCTGGTCCACGCCCCGACCACCAGCGACGTGACCGACCTCAAGGTCGAGATCGGCAAGGCCGACGTGCTCGAGGAGTCTGCCTACACCGCCGACTCCTGGAAGGCCTACCAGGCCGCGCTCGAGGCCGCCAAGAAGGTCGAGACTGCTGAGGACCCGTCGCAGGACGACGTCCAGTCCGCTACGAAGGCTCTCGCCGCCGCCCGTTTGGCGCTCGTAAAGGCCGAGGCCGACAACAAGGGCGACAAGGACGGCGCCGGCGACAAGGGTGATGCTGACACCAACTCCGGCACCACGACCAGCGACGCCTCCACCAGCGGCTCTTCTTCCGCCGCTAGCAAGGAAGCTCTCCCGGCGACCTCCGACACTTCCCTTGTGGCGGGTGGTATCGCGGGCATCGGCGCGGCTCTCGTCGGCGTTTCCGAGGCGATTCGCCGTCGCTTCAAGCGTTAACCAAAACGCGAACCTTTTGCCCTCTCCATAGTGGAGGGGCATCGAGGCCCGCAGCGGTAAGAAATCCGCTGCGGGCCTGCCTTGCATTGCCATATGAGCAAACCGGGAGAGGTTCATGAGCTCAGAAGATCTAAATAACGAGCGGGAAAACGAGGGCATCGGCGCAAAGCTCGCCTCCGCGGCGTTTCTTGCCCCCGCTGTCGTTGCCGGCGCCGCCATCGCGGCTGCGGTGGGGAGCTACGTGCCGTTAACCTACACCGCGCCGGCGGTTGCCGAGACCACGCAGCAGGTTGTCGC
>CAVIBB010000199.1:0-2871 GCA_963640745.1 Paludibacteraceae bacterium | reverse complement strand
GCGCTCGAGGTTCTGCGTCGTGTTGCCCGCGATGACGACCGGCGTGCCCGCCCGCCTGGCGACCGCGAGGGCCTCGCTCGTCACCGGGCAGGCGTCGGCGTCAATAAAAAGCCTGGTCATCTGGCCTCTTTTCTCGTTGGTCGGCTACCGTCGGGCCGTCGGGCCGTCGGGCCGTTGCCCCGTCGCCCCGTTGCCCCGTTGCCCCGCTACAGGCAGCTCTCGTAGATGGTGCGGCAGTCGTCCATCGAGAGGCGACGGAGCTCGCCGATCTCGTCGCCCTTGTTCTGCCGCAGGGTGTCGAGCAGGGCGTCGATGTCGACCGCCTCGACGCCGAGCTCGCCGAGCGTCCGCGGCATGCCGAGCGAGCAGAAGAAGGCCTGGATCTCGTCGATGGTGGCGAGAACCGCGTCCTCCACAGCTTCCTCAGGCGTGGCGTCGATGCAGTCCTCCACGACGTCGACCGGCTCGATGCCGAAGACGTCGCGCCCGAACGAGAGCCAGCGCTCGGGCTTGGCTCGCCACACGTAGCGCATCCACGCGGGCATGACGACCGCGAGGCCCGCGCCGTGCGCGATCTGGGGGAAGTGCGCCGAGAGCTCGTGCTCGAGGGCATGGCTCTCCCAGCCGCCCGCGCGGCTGTTCGCCTTCGCGCCGCGCCCGAGCCCCGCGATGTCGTTGTGCGCCTGGGTGCCGGCCCACATGATGCTCGCCCGCGCGTCGTAGTCCTCGGGGTCCTCGATGACCCGGGGCCCGCACTCGACGAGGCTGCGCACGAGCCCGCACGCGATCTGGTCGGTCACGGGGACGGGGCCGACGGAGCCGAAGTAGCGCTCCATGATGTGGGCGCACATGTCCGTGATGCCGCAGCCCGTCTGGTAGGCGGGGAGGGTGAAGGTGAGCTCCGGGTCCATGACGGCGAGGGCCGGCCGGTTGAGCTCGCTCGAGAGGCCCTTCTTGAGCGCGAGCGCGTCGTTTTGGATCACACAGCTCGCGGAGGCCTCGGAGCCTGCGGCGGGGATGGTCAGGACGCAGGCGACGGGGAGCTTGCCCTCGGCCGTGACCGGTGACTTCTTCATAAAGAGGTCCCAGACGTCGCAGTCGGCGGCGACGCCCAGCGCGATGGCCTTGGCGGTGTCGATGGCCGAGCCGCCGCCCACGGCGAGCACGACGTCGCAGCCGTCGGCGCGCGCGGCCGCGATGCCGTCGCGCACGAGGCCGACCTCGGGGTTGGGGCGCACGCCGCCGAGCTGCGCGTGGCGCACGCCGGCGCGGTCGAGCGACGTCAGCACGCGCGAGAGCGTCCCCGTGCGCACGACGGAGCCTTTGCCGTAGACCACGAGGGCGCAGCCGCAGCCCATCTCGGCGAGCTCGTCGCCCACCCCGTCGACCACCCCCTTGCCGAAGACAAACTTGGTGGGTACCTGGTAGATGAAGTCGTTCATGGGCGCTCCTTCTTGGCGGGGACGGCGTGTCTCTTTCCAACAGGGTAACCGTTCGGCAGGCGCTCGGCCTCGCCGACGTCGCGCGCGGCCCGGCCGATTGGTCGACGCGCGGCCCGCGCCCGCGCCGCGCCAGCCCTGGTGCGCAACTGGTGCGCTGCCTCACGTAGAGTCTGGGCCAACAACAAACAACCAGACCTCAGGAGGTCATCATGAGCAGCTTCGTCAACTCTCTTTCCGGCACCGACGCCGCCCAGATCTACGCCAATCTCCCCGCCGGCCTGCAAGGGCTCTTCCTCGCGGTCGTCATAGCCATCGCGGTGGTGAGCGTCTTCGCCTTCGCCGTGTCCATCTACCTGGCCGTCCGCTACGTCAAGTACAACCGCCGCGACGACTCGTGCGGCCTTACCGGCGAGCAGGTCGCCCGCCGCGTCCTCGACTCCGGCGGCTGCGAGGACATCAAGGTCTCCAAGTCCGGCTCCCTTCTCTTCGGCAACTCCTACAGCCACTTCTTCAAGAAGGTTCGCCTGCGTCGCCGCACCATCGAGAAGACCTCCGTCTCCGCCATGGCCATGGGCGCCCAGAAGGCCGCGCTGGCCGTCCTCGACCGCGAGGGCGACCCCGACATGAAGGCGCGCAGCCGCTGCGTCTTTATCGGCACCTTCGGCCCGATTGCCTTCATCCCGCTGCTGGTCGCCGGCGCCGTCCTCGATATCCTCGTCGGCGGCGGGCAGGGTTCCTTCGCCATCGCCGCCTGCGTCCTCGGCATGGTCTTCTTCGCCGCGTCCTTCGTCTTCCAGCTCAAGACCCTCACGACCGAGCGCAAGGCCCAGGACCGCGCCTGCCAGGTGCTCCGCCGCGACGGCCTGGCCACCGCCGAGGAGATCGAGATGCTGCGCAAGCTCTTCCGCCTCTACAACATCGAGTACGTGAACAACATCGTCCTCTCGATGCTCGAGGTCCTCTACTACGCCCTGCAGCTCGTGGCCTCCGTCAACGGCGGCAAGCTCTCGCTCAGCAACGACTAGCCGCCGGCAAGAAAGGCTCGCCCCCGCGGCGCGGTGCGCTCCCGGCGCGGCTAGCCCCCGGCACGCCCTCGGTACAGCCGCCCCGGCGTGGCCCGCTCCCGTTACCATCCGCCCCGGTACGCCAAGAGGCGCCCATCCACATCGGACGGGCGCCTCTTCCTATGCCGGTGACCTGTGCTTTATTTACAGCCGGCCCCTCAGCCGGCTTCACCCTCGCCGCGCTCGTAGCTCCCGAAGAAGACCGTCTCGCCGAGCTCTTTGCGCCTGCGGTGGAGCCGCGACGGCCGGCTCTTCTCGCTGGGGTAGCCCAGCGGCATGAGCGCGACGATGCGGTAGGTGGGCGGCACGCCGAACTGGCGGCGCACCTCGGAGGGGTTCACGAGGCCGACCCAACAGCTGTGCAC
>CAVIBB010000198.1:0-2881 GCA_963640745.1 Paludibacteraceae bacterium | reverse complement strand
CATCCCAGCGGGCGCGATTTTTCTGCGGCCCTATGCAGCTCAGCCGGCTCCGTCCTTCTTGCTTACTGGAAGCGCAGCGCGACCACCGGGTCGAGCTTGGAGGCGCGGCGGGCGGGGTAGTAGCCGAAGAGCACGCCGATGAAGCAGCAGATGCCCGCGGCCATGAGCGCCGTGCTCGGCGTGATCACGGGCGTGAGGTTGTCCACGCCCATCACCTGGCCCGCAACGCCGGAAAGCGCGAAGGCGCCGGCGAGGCCGAGAAGGACGCCGAGCGCGCCGCCGATCACGCAGATGACGATGGACTCGAGCAGGAACTGCGCCGAGATGTCCGCGCGCTTCGCGCCGAGGGCCTTGCGAAGGCCGATCTCGCGGATGCGCTCCGTCACGTTGGTGAGCATCATGTTCATGATGCCGATGCCGCCGACCACGAGCGAGATGGCGGCGATCGACACGGTCATGATCCGGAAAGAGGCCGTCGACTTCTCGGCCTGGTCGAGCATCGACTGGGAGGCCATCGTCTCAACGAAGCCCGCCTCGACGTCGCCCCCGGAGCCTACCTGGACGTCGTAGCGGCTGCTCAGGTAAGAAGCCGTGTCCTTGGCCACCTGGTAGGGGTCGGCGCCCTCTTTGGTGAAGCCGGTGATCGTGCGGCCGCTCATGGTGCCGTCCAGCCCGGAGAAGCGAGCCTTCGCGGTCTGCAGGGGAACGTAGGCCAGCTGGTAGTCCCCATAGCTCTGGTCGGTGAACACCGTGCCGACGATGGTAAAGGTGTCGCTGCCGATGGTCACCGTTTTGCCCACGACGTCGGCCGACGCCGAGCCGTAGAGCTTCTTCACGGCGCCGGTGTTAAGGAGGCAGACCATCGAGGACGTCTCGTTCTCCCCGGCGGTAAAGAGGCGACCCTTATCGGCCTTGGTGCCCATGGCCTCGAAATAGTTCGCGTCGCAGGCGGTGATCTGCATGTTGTCGGTGCTCTGGTCCTGGCTCCTCGCGGACAGCATGGTGAAGTAGCTCGCCGTGATGAACTCGTACTCGCTCGCCATGTCGCGCTCGGCAGTGGCGATCTCGTCGTCGGTGAGGTAGGTCCCGCCGGGGTGGAAGAAGGTGATCTGGATGCTGCGGGAGGCGTTGAGGCCGATCTGCGCGGCCATCGAGACGCGCATGCCGTCGATGAGCGAGGTCATCGCGATAACGGCGGCGATGCCGATGACGATGCCGAGGATGGTGAGCAGGCTGCGGGCCCGGTTGGCGAGGATCGCGGAGCCGGTCTCGTAGGCGAGGTCGCTGGGTCTCATAGGGTGGGCACCTCCTTGGCGTTTGAGCTGGCAAGAAGCGCGGTCTTTCCCGCGCCGTCGTCGGCGGGGGCGCCGGCGGCCAGGCGTGCCTGGACGGCGCGCTCCTGCTCGTCGGAAAGAAGTCGCCCGTCGCGGATGTGTACGGTGCGGTCGCCCCAGGCGGCCACCTCGGCATCGTGGGTAATGAGCACGATTGTCTTTCCGCGCTGCTGCAGGCGGCGGAAGGTGTTCATGACGAGCTCGCCCGTGGCGGTGTCGAGGTTGCCCGTGGGCTCGTCGGCCAGGATGATGGCCGGGTCGTTGACCAACGCGCGGGCGATGGCCACGCGCTGCATCTGGCCGCCGGAGAGCTCGTTTGCGCGGTGCAGGTAGTACTCCTCGGGCAAGGCCACCGCCTTGAGCGCCTTCCACGCACGCACCTCCCGCTCGCGAGCGGGCACGTTGCAGTAGATGAGCGGCAGCATGACGTTGCGCAGCACGGTGTTTCTCGGCATGAGGTTGAACGACTGGAAGACGAAGCCCAGGCGAGAGGAGCGCACGTAGGCGAGGTCATCGTCGTCGAGCTCGGAGGTCTCGACGCCCTCGAGCTTGTAGGAGCCGGCGGTGGGGCGGTCGAGGCAGCCGAGGGTGTTCATGAGGGTCGACTTGCCGGAGCCGGAGGGGCCCATGATGGTGAGGAACTCGCCGCGCTCCACCTGCAAAGAAACGCCGCGCAGCACCGTGGTGAGGCCGGCGGCCGACTCGTAGATGCGCCAAAGGCCCTGGATATCGATGACGGGGGTGGACATGGCGCTACGACCCGCTCACGGTGGCGTCGCCGTCGGAGGCGGCCGGGTAGCCGAGGCCGTCGTCGGTCGCAGTTCCGTCGCCGGCGGCCGTGCCGGCACCGGTGGCCGCAGCGGCGCCGTCGGCGGCCTCCGGGGTGAGCAGGATGGTGTCGCCCTCGTTGAGCAGGCCGGTGATGGCGGCGTTGCTCTTGTCGGAGGCGGTCACGGTCACGGTGCGGCGCTCGTGGGTCTGCTTCTCCTCGTCGGTCACGACCGTCACGTAGCTCGTGCCGTCGGCGTCGGTGCCCACGCTGGACGCGGGCACGATGAGGGTGTCCGGGACGTTCTGGATCTGGATGGAGACGTTGGCGGTCATGCCGGGTTTCAGGCCCTCGGCGGGGTTCGGGATGAGGAGGCTGACCTCGTAGGTGGCGGCGCCCGAGCTGCCGGAGCCGGAGGAGGAGCCGCTCGTGCTGGAGACGGTGGCGATGCGCGTGACCGTCGCGTCCGCGACGACGTCCGGCAGCGCCGTGAAGGTCACGGTGGCGGCCTGGCCAACCGAGATCTTGGAGATGTCGACCTCGTTGACGTTGACCTTGACCATCATCTGCGACAGGTCGGCGATCTGGATGAGGGCGCCGGAGCCCGACTCGGAAGAGGCGGACGAGGTGCCGCCGCTCGTGCCGCCGCTGGTGATGCTGGCGCCGACCTGGGCGTTCATGACCACGACGGAGCCGGACTTGGGAGCCCTGACCGTGCGCTTGTCGGCCGTCTCGACGGCCTCGTTGTAGGTCGCCTGGGCATCGGCGAGGGTGTTCT
>CAVIBB010000197.1:0-2883 GCA_963640745.1 Paludibacteraceae bacterium | reverse complement strand
CGGCGAGCGCAACGGCATCTACATCCTCGACCTCAAGCAGACCATGTACGGCGCCGACCAGGCCTACTCCTTCCTCAAGGAGACCGTTGCTAAGGGCGGCAAGGTCCTCTTCGTCGGTACCAAGAAGCAGGCCCAGGAGCCCATCGCCCAGCAGGCTGAGCGCTGCGGCATGCCTTGGATCAACCAGCGCTGGCTCGGCGGCATGCTCACCAACTTCGTGACCATGCGCTCCCGCATCAACCGCATGGAGGAGCTCGAGGCCATGGTCGAGGACGGCCGCATGGCCACCCTGCCCAAGAAGGAGCAGGCTGTTCTCGGCAAGGAGCTCGATAAGCTCCAGAAGAACCTCGGCGGCGTCCGCGACATGACCGCCCTGCCGCAGGCCATCTTCGTCGTCGACTCCAAGCGCGAGGAGATCGCCATCCGCGAGGCCAACCGCCTGCACATCCCGGTCGTCTCTCTGCTCGACACCAACTCCGACCCCGACGTGGTCGAGTACGGCATCCCCGCCAACGACGACGCCATCCGCTCCGTCTCCCTCATGTGCGAGCTCATGGCCGACGCCGTTCTCGCTGGTTCCGGCAAGGAGCAGATCACCGCTGAGGAGATGGCCGCTCCCGCCGAGGCTCCCGTCGCCGAGTAAGTCCAACCGGACCGTATCTTTCCAACTTCAACCCTAGAGGAGAAACAAATGGCTCAGATTACCGCCGCCCTCGTCAAGCAGCTTCGCGAGATGACCGACTCCCCGATGATGGAGTGCAAGAAGGCCCTCGTTCAGGCTGAGGGCGACATCGAGAAGGCCGTCGACGTCCTCCGCACCATGGGCATCGCCAAGGCCGTCAAGCGCGCTGGCCGCGACACCAACGAGGGCACCGTCGCCACCTACGTCTCCGAGGACGGCAAGACCGGCGCCATCCTCGAGCTCTCCTGCGAGACCGACTTCGTCGGCACCAACCCCAAGTTCACCGGCTTCGCCGCTAAGCTCGCCCAGGTTGTCGCCGAGCAGAACCCGGCCGACGTCGACGCCCTCAAGGCGTGCGAGCTCGACGGCTCCACCGTCGACGCCGAGCTCACCGAGATGATCCACGTCATCGGCGAGAACATGAAGGTCATGCGTTTCCAGCGCGTCTCCGTCGAGAACGGCGCCCTCGCTTCCTACATCCACCTCGGCGGCAAGATCGCCAACGTGGCCGTCTTCGAGTTCTCCAAGCCCGAGACCGCCGCTGCCGACGAGTTCAAGGCCTTCGCCCACGACGTCGCGATGCAGATCGCCGCTACCGCTCCTGTCGCTGCCTCCCGTGACGACGTCCCCGCCGAAACCGTCGAGCACGAGCTCTCCATCTACAAGGCTCAGGCCGCCGAGTCCGGCAAGCCCGAGGCTATCCAGGAGAAGATGGCCCAGGGTCGTCTCGAGAAGTACTTCAAGGAGTTCGTCCTCTGCGAGCAGGAGTTCGTCAAGGATTCCTCCGTTACCATCGACGGCCTCGCCAAGAAGACCTCCAAGGACCTCGGCGACGAGATCAAGGTCAAGTCCTTCGTTCTCTATCGTTTCGGCGAGTAAGCTGAACGCTTAGGTTTTTCGGAGCCGGTCGCGATTGTGGCCGGCTCCTTTTATGTGCGCACAGACCGCGCTCGGCCGGCTGCATGGCGTAGGCGGCGTCGCGTCTGGTAGACTCAACTGTTAGCAAAGAGGCGCCAACGGCGCAAAAGGCACCCAATCGAGTGGAGGCAGTTTTGGCTGACGCTAAGTACAAGCGTGTTTTGCTCAAGCTTTCCGGCGAGGCCCTCATGGGCTCCCAGGATTTCGGCATCGACCCCGCGGTTCCCGCGCGCCTGGCCGAGGAGATCAGGCCCGTCTTCGAGTCCGGCGTCCAGATCGCTGTGGTCATCGGCGGCGGTAACATCTTCCGCGGCGTCCAGGGCGCTGCAGGCGGCATGGATCGCGCTCAAGGCGACTCCATGGGTATGCTTGCCACCGTCATCAACGCGCTTGCCCTTCAGGACACCTTCGAGAAGGCCGGCATGGACAGCCGCGTCATGTGCGCCATCTCGATGCGCCAGATCGCCGAGCCCTATATCCGTCGCCGCGCCATCCGCCACATGGAGAAGGGCCGCATCGTCATCCTCGCCGCCGGCACCGGCAACCCCTTCTTCACGACCGACACGGGCGCCGCGCTCCGCGCGTGCGAGATCAACGCCGAGATCCTTATGAAGGCCACGAACGTCGACGGCGTTTATGACGCCGACCCGAAGACCAACCCCGACGCCGTCAAGTACGAGTCCGTTACCTACGACGAGGTCCTCACCAAGAACCTCAAGGTTATGGACGCGGCCGCCATCGCGCTTTGCCGCGACAACAAGATGCCCGTCATGATCTTCGACATCAACGGCGACGGCAACTTCAAGAACGCCGTCGACGGCGCCCACGTCGGCACTGTCGTCTACAACAAGGAGGACTAACCCATGAGCCAGCACACCGACTACGCCAAGGCCCACATGGACAAGGCCATCGACGCCCTTAAGGTCAACTTCTCTCGCGTCCGTTCCGGGCGCGCCAACGCGAACATCCTCGACCCCATCAAGGTCGATTACTACGGCCAGCCCACCCCGATCACCCAGCTTGCTGGCGTGAAGGTGCCTGAGGCCTCCATGCTCGTCATCGAGCCGTGGGACAAGACTTCCCTCAAGGCTATCGAGAAGGCCATCGAGGCTTCCGACCTCGGAATCACCCCTTCGAACGACGGCGTCTCCATCCGCCTTCCGTTCCCGCGCCCGACCGAGGAGCGCCGCAAGGAGCTCGCGAAAGACTGCTCCAAGCTCGCCGAGGAGGCCCGCGTCGCCATCCGCAACGTTCGCCGCGACGCCAACGGCAAGATTGACCGC
>CAVIBB010000196.1:0-2887 GCA_963640745.1 Paludibacteraceae bacterium | reverse complement strand
CATCCCCGAGCTTCACGTCGTGCGCCCGAGGACGAGCGGGCTCTTCTACGTTCGCGTGGACGAGCCCGAGCTTCCCTACCTCGCCAAACTGCGGATAATCGCCGTAGAGGCGGCGCTCAACGCCGCTCTTCTTTGCCAGGCCGTGCTCGACGACCCGGCGACCGCGACCCGCGAGGACATCGTGAAGGCCGAGCAGCGGATCTCGCGCTCCGTGGCCGCCCAGGGATCGGCTCCCTTGGCCGAGCTCGAGGGAGAGGAGCCGCGCGGCGAGTGGCACAACCGGCACGCCATCGCGGCGGGCATCGAGTGCCTGCGCCTGCCCTACCGGCTCCAGGCCCGGTTCCGCGTGAACGCGGCCGAGCACGTCGCCGCCGTCGAGTGCGACCTCATCCCGCCGCGGCTCATGCCCCAGGACGCCTACGTCGACGGGCTCGGCGTCGTCCGGACGACCTCCGCCATGCGTCGGCGCGCCGCCACCGAATACAACCTCCGCGTCGTCGTGCTCATGGCCGCCTACGTGCTCACCTGCGCGGAGGACATCGAGCGCGTCTACGTCGCGGGGGTGGTGGACACGGCGTCCGACCACGCCTGCTACGTCTCGGCGTGCGTCGAGCGCGAGGACCTCGAGGGGCTCGACCTCGCGAACGTGGAGCCCGTATCGCTCCTGAGGTTCCTCTGCGCGTCGATGGACGAGAAGGACAGGGAGCTCGCCGCCGTCGCTCAGGGCTTCTCGCTCGACGAGGCGCTCTTCTGCCCCAAGGGCCGCTACGTGCGCCCCGAGCTCGACGACCGCAGGCTGCGTCCCGCCTCCGCCGCCGCGCTCGGTTGCCGGCGGACGGGCGGCCTCGCGGTCGACGCCCGCGCGACCCTGCGCGAGGCCGGGCGCCTTGCCGCGGAGCGCCTGGGCGACTCCACCGCGGAGAACGTGAGGATGGTCCTCGCGCTTCCCGACGAGCTGGACGACCAGAGCCTCGAGGCGGCGGCGAAGAAGGTGGCGTCCGAGCTCATCGAGGGCGAGCTCGACGAGGACGACCCCGAATCGGTCGCCGAGGCGTTCCTCGGGGCCGACGAGCTCTCGCGCGCCGTGGCCCGGGCGCAGAAACTCTTCTTCAAGGGCGACGCCGAGGGCTGCGCCCGCGAGGTCGCGTCCGCGCTCGCCCCCATCGAGGCCGGCGCGCTCTACCGTGACGGCTCGGGGGTCTCGTGGCGCGTCTTCGACGGGTACGCCGACCGGGTAGTCTACAACCGGCTCTTCTCGGCGAACGACGGCGAGGTCAAGCTCGCGCCGCGCCCTTATTTCGACGCGTTGTGCCTGCTAAGCACATCCGACCTGCTGCTCGGCCGTTCGGAAGCCGCCTGCGACCTTGCCCGCCAGGCCGCGCGCCTCGCGCCTCTCTCCACCCAGGCGGCGCTCAATTACAGCCATTGCCTGGAGGAGCTCGGGCGCCTCGACGAGGCCGTCGAGGAGTGCTGCCGGCTCCTCGAGTGCGCGAACGACCCCCAAAGCATCGGGTTCGCGTATATCCACATGGCGGGGCTGCAGTACAAGTGCGGGCACATGCAGGCTTCCCAGGCGTGCTACCAGCTGGCCGGCAAGGTGTTGCCAAGCCAGCTCGTCGAGGCTGCCCAGCAGATCGCCTCGCTTCTTGGCACAAGGCCCTCGGAGTCGCTCTCGACCGAGCGGGCGCTCGCCATCGCGAAGGCGAGCCGCATCCCCATCGCGCCGACCGAGGCGGTGGCCGAGGTCATCTACGAGGGCGCGGCGGCGGCCTGCGACGAGAACCTGTTCCGCGTCGCGCGCGAGCTCGTTTATCTGCTGGTCACGCTCACACGCGACGACATCTACCACGGCGTGCTGCGCTCGCTCGAGGACGAGCCGGACTATTAGGCGGGGGCGCCTTGGGCACGGGCGGCGACCCGCGGCAAGACGCGCCTTGGGCACGGGCGGCGGCCCTAAGAGGGGCTTGGGCCCAGGCATCCAGGCAAAAAGAGATTCCGGGCCCAGGCATCCAGACGAGATTCGAAAGCATCACCTGAAGGGACGACCATGACCGACGCGACCGCCCTGTGGCCCGCGAGCTTCGACTACGCCATCTTCGACTTCGACGGCACGCTGAGCGCCACCGAGGTCCTCTGGGAGAAGGTCGACCGCGCCTTCTTCGCGGAGCGCGGGATCGAATACACGCCCGACGTGCACCAGACGCTCGCGACGCTCGGCTTCGTCGGCGGGGCCCATTGGGTACGCGACGCCTACGGCGTGCGCGACTCCGTCGAGGACATCTGCGACGAGTGGAACCGCATGGGCGCGGCGCTCTACGCGAGCGAGTGCGTGCTGAGGCCCGGGGCGGGGAGCTACCTCGCGGCCCTGCGCGAGGCGGGTATACCCATCGCGCTGGCCACGACCAACGACCCGCTGGTGCTCGGCTCGCTCAGGCCCCGCATCTGCGTGGATGAGCTCTTCGACGCCGTGGTCTGCGGCAAAGAGGTCGGCAAGCCCAAAAGCGAGCCGGACATCTACCTGGAAGCCGCGCGACGCATCGGGGCGGAGCCGGAAAGGACAATGGTCTTCGAGGACATCGTCACAGGGACCCGGAGTGCCAAGTCCGCGGGCTTCTCGGTATGCGCCGTCGCCTGCACCGACCCCCTCCAGCCTCGAGCCAAGCTGCGGCGGGAAGCCGACGTCTGGCTCGAGGACTGGCGGGATATCCCGCTCGCCTAGCGCGAGGGGGCACGGGCTTCTTGGCAAGAACCCGAAACGACGCCCGGTGACCGGAGTCGATCCCTGGCAAGACACGCGACGATGCCCGGTGACCGGGGTCGACCCCCTACTGGGCTACTGGGCTACTGGGCTATCTCGGTCGGCCAGGTGCAGTCGTCGGGCATCGTG
>CAVIBB010000195.1:0-2901 GCA_963640745.1 Paludibacteraceae bacterium | reverse complement strand
GCGCGGGTTGGCGCCGGTGCACTGGTCGTTGAAGGCGTTCTCGGACATCTCGTCGAGGGTGTCGAGGAAGTACTGCTCGTCGACGCCGAAGTCCTTGATGGTCTCCTTGACGCCCACGTGCTTCTTGAGCTCCTCGATCTTGACGACGAACTTCTCGAAGACGTCGAGGTCGTCCTTGCCGGTCACGCCGCAGAAGCGGGCGGCCTCGGCGTAGCGGGACAGGGTCTTCGGGTGGTCGTACTGCGGGAAGGTGCCCATCTTGGTCGGGCGCTCAGCCGCGTTGTAGCGCATAACGCGGGTGAGGATGACGGCGTTGGCCCAGCCGTGCGGGATGTGGTGGTAAGCGCCGAGCTTGTGGGCCATGGAGTGGTTGACGCCCAGGAAGGCGTTCGCGAAGGCGATGCCGGCCATGCAGGAGGCGTTGGCCATGTGATCGCGGGCCTCGACGTCGTTGGGGTTGTCGTAGGCGCGAGGCAGGTACTCGAAGACGAGCTTCATGGCGCGCAGGGCGAGGCCGTCGGTGTAGTCGGAAGCCATGACGGAGACGTAGGCCTCGAGGGCGTGCGTCAGGACGTCGACGCCGGAGGCGGAGGTCAGGCCCTTGGGCTGGGTCATCATGTTGTCGGTATCGACGATGGCCATGTTGGGCAGGAGCTCGTAGTCAGCGAGCGGCCACTTGGTGCCGGTCTCGGCATCGGTGATGATGGAGAACGGGGTGACCTCGGAGCCGGTGCCCGAGGAGGTCGGGATGGCGACGAAGAAGGCCTTGGTGCCGGACTTCGGGAACTTGTAGACACGCTTGCGGATGTCCATGAAGTCCATGGCCATGTCCTCGAACTTCTCCTCCGGGTGCTCGAACATGGTCCACATGATCTTGCCGGCGTCCATGGCGGAGCCGCCGCCGATGGCGATGATGCAGTCAGGCTCGAAGGCGCGGATCTGCTCGAGGCCCTTCAGGCAGTCCTGGAGCTTCGGGTCAGGCGAGATGGACCAGAAGGAGGTGTGGACGATGCCCTGCTGGTCGAGGGACGCCTCGATCTTCTTGGTGAAGCCGGAGGTGTAGAGGAAGGAGTCGGTGACGATGAAGGCGCGCTTCTTGCCGTAGACCTCGCTGAGCTCCTGCAGGGCGACGGGCATGCAGCCCTTCTTGAAGAAGATCTTCTCGGGGGTACGGAACCAAAGCATGTTCTCACGCCTCTCCGCGACGGACTTGTAGTTGAGGAGGTGCTGGGGGCCGACGTTTCCGGAGACGGAGTTGCCGCCCCAGGAGCCGCAGCCGAGCGTGAGGGACGGGGCCATCTTGAAGTTGTAGAGGTCGCCGATGCCGCCCTGGGAGGACGGGGTGTTGATAAGCACGCGACAGGTCTTCATGGCCTCGTAGTGCTTCTGGATCTTCTCGGTCTCGTTGACGTTGACGTAGAGCGAGGAGGTGTGGCCGTAGCCGCCGTCGGCAACGAGGCGCTCGGCCTTGGCGAGGGCCTCGTCGAAGGTCTTGGCCTTGTACATGCCGAGGACCGGGGAGAGCTTCTCGTGGGCCATGGCCTCGGAGGGCTCGACGGAGGTGGCCTCGCCGATCAGGACCTTGGTGGCCTTAGGAACCTCGACGCCGGCGATCTGGGCGATCGTGTAGGCGGACTGGCCGACGATCTTGGCGTTGACGGAGCCGTTGATGATGACGGTCGCGCGGACCTTGTCGAGCTCCTCGCCCTTGAGGAAGTAGCAGCCGCGGGCCTTGAACTCGGCCTTGACGGCGTCGTAGATGTCGGCGAGGACGGTCACGGACTGCTCGGAGGCGCAGATCATGCCGTTGTCGAAGGTCTTGGAGTGGATGATCGAGTTGACGGCGAGCTTGATGTCGGCCGTGGAGTCGATGATGACCGGGGTGTTGCCGGGGCCGACACCCAGGGCCGGGGTGCCGGAGGAGTACGCGGCGTTGACCATGCCCGGGCCACCGGTGGCCAGGATGATGTCGGCGTCGTGCATGAGGGTGTTGGTGAGCTCGAGGGACGGGACCGAGATCCAGTCGATCAGGCCCTTGGGGGCGCCGGCGGCCTCGGCGGCGTCGCGCACGATGCGGGCGGCCTCGGCGGTGCAGGCCTTGGCGCGCGGGTGCGGCGAGATGAGGATGGCGTTGCGGGTCTTCAGCGCGAGGAGGCACTTGAAGATGGCGGTGGAGGTGGGGTTGGTGGTCGGGATGACGGCGGCCACGACGCCCATGGGCTCGGCGACCTTCTTGTAGCCGAAGGCCTTGTCGTCCTCGATGACGCCGCAGGTCTTCATGTCCTTGTACTTGTTGTAGATGTACTCGGACGCATAGTGGTTCTTGATGACCTTGTCCTCGACGATGCCCATGCCCGTCTCCTCGACGGCCATCTTGGCCAGCGGGATACGCTGCTTGTTCGCGGCCATGGCGGCCTCGTAGAAAATCTTGTCCACCTGCTCCTGGGTGAACTTAGCGTACTCAGCCTGCGCCTCGCGCATAGACTTCAAGCGCTCCTCGAGCGCCTCGACGCTGTCGATGACGGTCACGGTCTTCTTTGCCATGCTTCCTCCAATTCCTTAGGCCGGGGCGGACGCCCTCGGTCCAATAGAACACGGGCACAACGATGCGGATTGGCCTAAGCCCTAGTCGCACCAAAATTAAGTATACGGGCCTACCGTTCGCGGGCGAAGAGGAACCTTTCGCCTGAGCCAAGTTTGAGACAGTTGCACAAAACAAGGCGCTGAGCAGCGGTTTCTTGCGCATTAAGCCCGATTGCTACGAGTCGGTAAACGGGGTTACCTCAATTGAAGCGCTTCGATAGCAATAGACAGTCGAAATTCACCGGAAAAAGCATTGAGGAACGCGTCTCCAGGGATGTCAGAGCGCGGCGAGAAGCGACTCGAGCCCCATAACCTGCC
>CAVIBB010000194.1:0-2918 GCA_963640745.1 Paludibacteraceae bacterium | reverse complement strand
ACCTCAACATGGACAGGGCCGACGCCGAGGAGGCACTCGACTGCTGCGCCCGGGTGGGCCTGCTCGACCCGGAGATGTGGGCCGAGGGCAAAGCCGCGAACGAGCGCGTGTGCGCGAGGTACGAGGAGTACGTCGCCAAGAAGCGCGCGGCGGAAGGGGCAAGACGGGCGAGGACGGACAAAACCGCAGGTCGTTCTAACGATAGAACCCAAAAATGACGCTTCATAGGTCTAACGAGCGACGTTTTATAGGCCGTAGAGTTAAGAGTTAAGAGTAAAGATAAGAACTCTCTCCCTTACTTGTTAGTAGGCCTGCCGCTTTTCAACAAGTTATCGACAAGTTTTCAACAATCACGGAGGGAGTGTGCCGATGGCGGGACTCAGCGCCTGGCTCGGCCGCGACGGGGCGTGGCGCGTGAGGGTCACTTTCCCGACCGACCCAGCTACCGGCAAGAGGCCGCGCAAGGTCGTGGCGTTCCCCGAGGCGGGGAGCAAGGAGGAGGCGCTTAGGATGGCCGCCGCCTACGCCGAGGGCGCGTCGGGCGGCTCCGTCGCCGGGTCGCTCATGCGCTACGCCGAGGAGGTCGCGGAGAAGGGAGCGCCGGGGCGTGCGCCCAAGGAGAACACGGCGCACGCGTACCTGGGTTACGCAAGGCGGCTCGGCGGGATGTTCCCCGACGTGCCCGTGCACGAGGTCACCCCGGGCATGGTGTCGGCCGTAGAGTCGGCCCTGCTGTCGGGCGGGCGCTCACAGGCCACGGTGAACACATACCACCAGTTCATGTCGGGGGCCTTCTCCTGGATGGCGCGGCAGGGCTGGGTCTCCTCCAACCCGGCGGCGGACGCGATGCACCCGAGCGCCGGACAAGCCGACGCCTCAGACAAGGCGCTCGACGAGGAAGAGCTCGCGAGGCTCATGACCCGGCTCAGGGAGAAGCGGCCGACGGCCGGCGGGGTCACGGAGGAATCGTGCGCCGCCGCAGCCCTGGAGCTCATGGCCTGCACCGGCATGCGCATCGGCGAGGCACTGGCCCTGCGGGTGCGGGACTTCCGCCCTGCGGTCCCCGACGTCTACGTCTGCGGGACGGTCTGCGACCGGCACGGCCTCTCGCGCCAGGCGAGCGCGAAGCGCGGCGAGGACAGGCGCGTCGCGGTGCCGAGGAGCATCATCCCCGTGCTGGGGCTCCTCTCGGAGGGGAAGGGCCGCGACGAAATGCTCCTCTCGCCGGACGGCTCGATCATGAGGCCGTCGGTGGTTCGTGCCGAGCTGCGGGCCGCCTGCGACGCCGCCGACGTCCGTAGGGTCACCCCGCACGCTCTGCGCCACACGCACGCCACGCTCGCGCTGCAGCGCGGCTACACGATGGTTGACGTCAAGGAGCGCCTGGGCCACGCCGACGTCAAGACCACGCTCGCGATCTACGGGCACACCTCGGCCGCACGCGACAGGGGCATCGCGGAGTCGTTCGGCGTGTAAGTTTAATTCTCGGGCCGCTGTGCCACGGCTGTGCCACGGGCCGCTTCGGGAAGGGGCGTTGGTAAGACGCCGTTCCCGCTGCTCGCGACGCTAGCCGAGGTGGCTCGCCTGCCCCGCATCGACGGATAACGCCTAATTATCCGATTGACCGTTAGTTAGTTAAAAGACATATGCACGTTAGGGGAGCAGATGAAACGAGGAGGCGTAGGCGCTCGATGAACAATGAGTGGCAGGAGTGGGAGAAGGAGCTGCTGCGCGAGCACTACCCGAAGAGGGGTGTCGCGTGGGACGGCTGGGAGACTCTGCTGCCGGACCGCTCGGGCGGGGCCATCCGCACCAGGGCGAACTCGCTCGGCCTCAAGCACGAGGGGTGGAGGATCTGGGAGCCGGAGGAGGACGCGATCCTGCGGCTGCACTACCAGACGAAGCCCAAGGACTGGGACGGCTGGCGGAGGCTGCTGCCGGGGAAGACCCGGAAGCAGATCGCGGGCCGTGCCTGGGCGCTGGGACTCAAGAGCCCCAAGGGAGGATGGACGGACGAGGCCCGGAAAGACCTCGTGCTCTCCGTGAAGGGCGTCTCCGAGAGGACGGGCCACTCGTTCACCGGCTGCATCTGCGAGCTGAACTACATCCGGAAAAAGCACGACGAGAAGCGGAGGGGTGAATGAACCAGACCGAGGCACGGTACGAGTTCGACTCGGACTCGGCGATGTACGCGCTGAAACACTCGTGCATCGAAATGAAAAGCGAGCTGGCCGTCAAGTCGGGGGTGTCGAGGGGACAGCTGTACCACCTGCTGAACGGGAGGATAGCCAACCCCTCGGCGAGCACCGTCATCCAGCTGGCCGACGCGCTCGGCTGCGAGCCGATAGACCTCATGAGACCGACGAGATAGGGGACGAGGATGGACGAGAACGAAGAGCTGCGCGGTGCCGAGCGCATGAACGCGGCGATCAAGAACCAGCGCGACGCGGGGGAGGGCGAGTTCCATCTCCCCTTCGAGGAGGCGTTCGCGCTTATGTACGAGTGCCGCGCCGAGGCCATCAGGGGATACGACGATCTGGTGGACCTCAAGGAAGACCTTGGCGTGTACGAGGAGAACCCGCCCCATTACCAGGGGGACGGCACCGTCTCGTGCGCACGGGCCATGCGCTCGATGCTCGAAGGGTGGCAGCGCGGCGCGGGCGGCTTCGCCCTCACGAAGGACGACATCGACTTCAAGGGCTGCATGCCGCTGGAAGCCGCTTACTGGGCCACCTCGGCCTTCAAGTACCTCTGGCGTTTCCCGCTCAAGGGGCACCCGGGGGAGGACCTGGCGAAGGCGCTCGACTGCTGCCAGAAGGCGCTCGACGCCTGGGAGGACGGGGACGAATGAACGGCAAGAAGCAAGGGCCGAGCTGCCCGCTGTGCGGTGCGCCGTATTCATTGCAACGCAATCACTA
>CAVIBB010000193.1:0-2974 GCA_963640745.1 Paludibacteraceae bacterium | reverse complement strand
CGTCTACTCCGTGCGCACCAACAGCTACGCCGACGCCGCCGGCGAGATGCACTACACCCAGGAGCTGAACATCGAGAGCTCCCAGGTCCTCGAGTCCAAGACCGCAGCCGAGGCCCGTCGCGCCCGCGCCGGCGAGGTCGTCGAGGAGGTCGAGACGACCGAGGAGTAAGGCGAAAACCAAAAGAGAAAAGGGGAGGGTCACCGCACGCGGTGGCTCTCCCCTCTCTTTTTTATATGGACGCGCGCGAGGCGCGCGGATCCGATGCGCCTACTGCCAGACTTGCGCCGCGCCCAGGCAAGCGAGCTCGTACAGGCCGGTGCGGTTGAGGTCGCGACTGTAGCTGGAGTCCAGGCAGATGACCGGGATGGACTCGCCGGCGTCGTCCGCCACCTCGGCCAGCACCGCCGGGTACAGGGCGTCTGCCACGGCCGTGGCGCCGCCGCCGTAGATGTAGACGGCGTCGACGTTGGCCCCGACACGGCGCCAGATGTTGGAGAACTCCTTCATCACGTCGCGCACGAACAGGCGCACCTGCTCGTCGACATAGTGCGAGAGCCTCGCGCGCTTCTTGACCTTGGCCGGCATCGGCGAGTCGTCGAGGAGGAAGTCGCCTAAGGCCTTCCTGCTGTCGAAGGCAAGGCCGGGCGTGTTGCGGCAGGCCTGCACGACCTCGGTCAGGACCGTGCCGTAGCCCACGTTGATGGAGCGGCTCGACTCGACCGACACGTCACCTGCCATGAACACCGGGAAGTTCACCGTGCCCTCGCCGACGTCGATGCCGACGGTGTTGGTCACGCTCGCGAGCACCTCGCCGGTGTATGCCGCGTCGATGTTGGCGCCGTGGGCGCGCGCGTCGGCGAGCGCGAGGTCGAGGAAGGCCGCGCCGAGCTCTGTGATGGCGTACTGGGCGGCGGCACCTTCGGCCATGGGCAGCACGCGCTCGAAGTGGACGCGAACCGTGATGTCGCGGTCGAAGTTATGCACCGTGACCTGGTGGTCGTCGGAGGTCAGCGTCGCGGCGTAGACGTCCTTCCACTCCATGAAGTCCTCGATGGGAAGCGCGATGCCGAGCACGCAGGCGACGTCGATGCCGCCCTCGGGAAGCGCATGCTCGCGCTGCCAGAAGTCGCGCACGGCCACCGAGGCGATACTGCCGAGCACCAGGATGGTGGAAAGCGCGTCTTGGCACTTGGGCACGTGGTTCTCGATGTTGAACTCGCGCTGGGAGCCGCCCTGGCGAAGGCCGCGCTGACCGAACAGCACCCGTCCCGCGTCCATGCCGGCCACGGCGCGCGAGCAGACGGTGGCGTCCATCTCGTTGTCGAGGCGGCCGATATAGTCGTCGCCGGGCTCGTGCGGGATGGAGGAGCCTGCGGTGTAGGCCACCGAGGAGGGAAGGTCGACCATCACGGGCGCGCGCCCGTCTACGCTCGCCTTGCCCTTCACGTAGCCGTTGCCGATGTCCAGGCCGCAGATGACGCGGATGTCGTTTGCCATGGTGTGTGTCCTCTCTACTTACTTATATATATGTGTGCGTGTGCGGGTGTCGGACGGGGCTAGCCGTTGAGCATGTCGCGCATGCTCGCGGCGGCGGCGCCGCCCTGCATGCGGGCGATGCGGTCAGAGGCGGACGAAGCCGGTGCGGGCTCGCGGACAGGCTCGGGTGCGCGACGCTCAGGCGCGGGCTCGGCAGGAGCCGCGACCGAGAAGGCGCCGGCGTCCATCGCGTCGGCGAACACGTCGGAGTAGCCGCATCTCTGCACGTGCTCGCGCACGAGCAGGCGCAGAGACAGGCTCAGGTCGGACTGGGCGCCGACCCAGTCGCACACGGCGGCGTCGGTCTCAGGCACCACGAAGCGATAGCGGTGGTAGGACACGGTGGGTGCAGGCATGATGTCTCTCCCTCTTGTCTCGGGTCGGCACGGCCCCTGCGCACGCAGGGTCTCGGCCGACAGATTGTGCTGGTTTATGAGCTAATAATAGCAAACCACCCATTGCTGGTCAAGCATTGGAACCCATTTGTGGGCACGCAATGGCGCCCACAAATGGTTTTTTTTTTTTCTGACAGCGACCTCGTCGCGGGCCCGGGGCCGCACGGGGTCGCCTGTTGGGGAGGGTGATAGGTACCGACAAGGCGCCCTGCAGGGGCGCCGAGGCCGCACTCAGGCGCGGCGAGAGTATCATCGAATACGAAACCTTCCGGTCGCACGCGCGACCTTACGCAGAACAAGGAGAAAACCACCATGGCGAACGAATACAAGAAACCCCCTATGCTGCCACTGCCGGCCAGGGGCCGTTGCAGGCCGCAGAGACCCTTCACGTTCAACCCCCGCAGCATCCTGATGACCCCCAACGAGTTCGGCGTCATGCCTAACCACGACCCCGACCCGTGGCACTACGTCATCTGCTGCTTCGCCAGCGAGGTGGCAGACGACAAGCTCGACCGCATCCTGACGACGCACACCGCCGACCATCCCCACAACTGCATCCTCGGAATCGACCTAAACCCATGGAGCATGGGGCGCTGGGCGAGAAAGCAACCGTGTGACTGCACCTACGATCCCCTGACCTACGTCACGCCCGAGTCGGCGGCCCTCACATGGGAAGACGACCTGAGCGAGTGCCGGACGCGCGTCGAGAACTCGCTCTACGCCCTCATGTCCGGCTTCTTCGGCCGCGACGCCGAGGTGATCGTCATCGGTGACACGACCAAGCAGGGCAAGCCGTTCATGAGCGAGGTCGTCCGGGCCGTGGTGCCCATGGCCAAAGGATGGGGCGTCCGTCGCATAACGCACATCGACGACGACGCGACCGATGACAAGACGCGCGCGGCGGGCAAGGTGCCCGCATGGGAGCGCGACTACGAGGACATGCAGCGGCGCATCCGTGCCGAGATCTGCGCAGCCGAGGCTGCGGCGGCAGAGGCTGCGGCAGAAGCTGCGGCGGCAGAGGCTGCGGCGGTGTGTCTGGGCG
>CAVIBB010000192.1:0-3013 GCA_963640745.1 Paludibacteraceae bacterium | reverse complement strand
TCGACGTAGATGAAGCCGTAGCGCTTGCGCATCTCGCCGGTGCCGGCGGAGACGAGGTCGATCGGGCCCCACCAGGTGTAGGCGATGAGGTCGACGCCGTCGTCGATGGCCTCGCCCATGGCCTTGATGTGGCTCTGCAGGTAGGCGATGCGGTAGGGGTCGTGGATGGAGCCGTCCTCCTCGACGGTGTCGTAGGCGCCCATGCCGTTCTCGACGACCATGAGGGGAATCTGGTAGCGGTCATAGATCTCGTTGAGCGAGAAGCGCAGGCCGGCGGGGTCGATCTGCCAGCCCCAGTCGGTGGACTCGAGATAGGGGTTCTTGCCGCCGAAGGTCATGTTGCCGGCCGCCTGCTCGACGTCGTGGGTGCCGACGACGTTGCTCATGTAGTAGCTGAAGGTGTAGAAGTCGATCTTGCCGGCCTCGATATCGGCGAGATCGCCGTCCTGGATGTCCAGCTCGATGTCGTGTTCGCGCCAGAAGCGCTTAGCGTAGGACGGGTAGGCGCCGCGGGCCTGGACGTCGGAGCAGTACCAGTTCATCTGACGCATCTGCTGCTGGTTGAGCAGCTGGTCGGCGGGGTCGCAGGTGGCGGCGTAGGACAGGATGAAGCAGTCCATGTTGCCCATCTTGAGCGCGGGATAGTTCTCGTGCGCGTAGCGGATGGCGCGGCCGGAGGCGACGAACTGGTGGTGAAGCGCCTGGTAGCGGGCCTGGAAGGTGGTGTGGACGCCGGAGGCCGGGCCCTCGTAGCCCTGGATCATCGAGGTCTCAAAGAGGTTGCCCATGTCCATGGTGCCGCAGTTGATCTCGTTGAAGGTGAGCCAGTAGGTGACCTTGTCGTGGTAGCGGTCGAGGATGGTCTTGGCGTAGTTCTCGAAGAAGCCGATGAGCTCGCGGGAGGCCCAGCCGTTGTACTTCTCGACGAGGTGATAGGGCATCTCGTAGTGGGACATGGTCACGAGCGGCTCGATGCCGTGCTTCTTGCAGCAGTCGAAGACGCGGTCGTAGAAGGCGAGGCCGGCCTCGTTGGGCTCGGCGTCGTCGCCGTTCGGGAAGATGCGGCTCCAGGAGATGGACATGCGGAACATGTTGAAGCCCATCTCGGCGAAGAGCGCGATGTCCTCCTCGTAGTGGTGGTAGAAGTCGATGCCGTCGTGGTTGGGATAGAGCTTATCGGGGTCGATGTCGAGCGTGATCTCGCGGGGCTTCTCGTAGGAGCCGCCCATGAAGTGGTCGTCGACCGAGGGGCCGCGGCCGTCGACGTTCCAGGCGCCCTCGAACTGGTTGGCGGCGGTGGCGCCGCCCCAGAAGAAGCCCTTCGGGAAAACTGCTGCCATGTTGCGTTCCTTTCTCGCGGGGTTATTGGTCTCGTCGGCGCCGGGCGGCGCCGCTCGTTAAGGCGAAGTATGCCGCTTCGGGACGGCGCAAGAAAAGAGGTATCAGGCAAATTGATATCTCTTTTCGGTTATGAACAGGGAACATTTGGGTTGACTGATACTTCTTGATACTTTTTGTTGTAACGGGTCCTGTGAGACTGGATTTGAGAATGCTTGGGACGGCGTGGTTTTGAGGCCTGATTGAGGCCCGTCGAGGTGCCGCATAGGGGCTGTCTGGGCGTATGGTCGAGATATCCCACTTTAAAATCGGAATACGCGAGTATCCGGCGGGTTTGCGAACACGTTTGCCCAGTTGGCGAGGGTGTGGTCCGGGTGGTCTACTCGGCAAATTGAATTTTAAAGTGGGATAAGTCGGGCATGCCTTGGTTTTGGTGCGATTGAGGCCGCGCGAAGGGCTGGTTGAGCGCCGAAATAGGCCTCGGTAGCCTGTAATACGCTTCGGTGACCTGGAAAATGGCCTGGCAACCCGAAAACGCCCCGGTGCCCTTGCGAGGGGGGCGCCGGGGCGCCGGTTAGCGGGCGATGAGGGCGACGGGGCCGATGAGCCCGGAGGGGTCGCTCGGCTCGGTGAGGGCGAACATGTCGCGGACCGCGTGGTCGAGCGTGTTCGTGACGGTGACCTCAAGCTTGTGGGTGCCCGCAGCGAGGGCGCCGGCGTCAAAGCGGTAAGGCGGGCAGACGCGCACGCCGAGGGCGCTGCCGTCGACGGTTGCCTCGGCCACCTCGTAGACGTCGCCGAGGTCGAGCGTGGCCGAGGCGACGTCGGCCGCGAGCTCGAACTCGATGCGGTAGACGAACTCGCCGGCCTGGCCGGGGAAGTGCGTCGAGGACAGGTCGCAGAGGGTATCGAGCGCGGTTGAAGAGCCGTCGGGAGCGGTGACGCTCCACGGGCCGTCGATGGCGATGACCTGCGGTTCGTTGGCGGTGAGGGGCGCGGCCACGCCCTCGGGCTCCTCGCCGACGACCACGAGCACGCGCTCGTACGGCGCGAGCTCAAGCTCACCCGTGAAGGGCCGCGCCGCGCCCTCGTTGACCACGTCGTACGCGGCGCCCGTGAGCGCGCCCGCTCCCGGCAGGTAGACCTTGGTGCGAATCGCCTGCTTGGGGTGCTCGTTCACCAGGAAGACGTAGGTCTGCCCGTCCTTCTCGTAGCGGCAGGCGCGCAGCCACGGCTGGTCTTCGGCGCAGGCGACGGTCTGCATGCCGTGGGAGGCGAGCTCCTCGGCGAGCACGGAAAGCGAAACGACCTGGACACTCACGTCGTCCGCTGCGGCCGGGTCTCCGCCGTAGACCTTGTCGGGGTAGCTGTCGACGAAGTAGGCGGGGACGCCGGCTTGCTGGGCGCGCGCGATGAAGCGGAGCGTGTCGGCGGAGATGAACTCGCGGCCGGGGACGACGAGGCAGCGGAACTGCTGGCCGTTCACCTCGAAGATGGACACCTTGGCTCCGCGCCCACCATGAATGCGCACCTGGTAGCGGCCCTGGTCGCCGTCCGCCGAGAAGGCCTCGGCAGGCACGAAGTCGTAGTCGATCTGCGTGCGCCCGAGCTCGGCGGCCACGCGCTGGATGGGCTGCGCCGCGCCCGCCCACTCGGCGTCAGCGTGGTAGAGCAC
>CAVIBB010000191.1:0-3096 GCA_963640745.1 Paludibacteraceae bacterium | reverse complement strand
GTCCACCTCGTTGAGGAAGCGCTCGGCGGCCGCGTAGGACTCGGTGACGATGGCCTCCGAGTGGCGAGTGCCGTAGCGATTGATGTGCGCGATGGCCTCGTCGAGCCCAGAGACGACGCGGACGCTCATCTCGAGGGCGAGGTACTCGCGTCCCCAGTCCTCCTCCGTGGCGTCCGCAAAGCTACCGATAACCCCGGCCTGGTCGGCGGCGGAACGCGCGGCGGCGTCCCCATGAACAAGGACACCGGCGCGGGCGAGCTCGCCCACGAGCAGGGGAAGCGCCTCGCCGGCGACGGCCTGGTCAACGAGCAGGGACTCGGCCGCGTTGCAGACGCCGATGCGCTGGGTCTTGGCGTTGAGGAGAATGGGGAGCGCCTTGGCAAGGTCCGCGTCCTCGTGGACATAAATGTGGCAGTTGCCCGTCCCCGTCTCGATGGTAGGGACCTTGGCGTTCTCGACGCAGGCGCGGATAAGGCCGGCGCCGCCGCGGGGAATAAGCACGTCCACGAGCCCCGTCGCGCCGAGAAGCTCGGAGGTCTGGGTGTGGTCGGCGTCGTCCTCGATGTAGGCGACGGAGTCGGCGGGCAGGCCCGCGCCCTCGCAAGCGCGACGACAGAGCTCGGCGATGGCCATGCAGCTCGCGTTGGCCGCGCTGCCGCCCTTGAGCAGGCACGCGTTGCCCGCGCGCATGCAAAGCGCGAAGGCGTCGGCCGTCACGTTGGGCCGCGCCTCGTAAACCATGGCGACGACGCCGAGGGGCACGGTGACCTTCTCGATGCGAAGGCCGTTGGCGTTGGTGTAGCCCTCAAGCACGCGTCCCAGCGGGTCAGCCTGATCGGCCACGTCGTCCATGGCGCCCGCGATGGACAAGACGCGAGACTCGTCGAGAAGAAGGCGGTCGAGCAGGCCCGCGCTCATCCCAGCTGCGCGAGCGCGCTCCATGTCCTCCGCGTTCGCAGCGATGACCTGCGCGGCATTGGAACGAAGAAGCTCGGCTGCGGCGCGAATCGCTCGGGATCGGGTGTCCGCAGAGGCTTTAGCGAGCATCGGGGCCGCGTCGTGGGCACGACGAGCCTTATCGAGGGCTTGTCCCATAAGACTCCTTCGGTATCTAGAAGACGAGAAGCTCGTCTCGGTGGATGGCGGGAACGGCCGCGTCCTCGCCGAGGAAGCGCGCGATGATATCGAGCTTGAGGCCACGTACGCGGGCCATATCCTCGGAAGAGTATCGCACGACGCCGCGGCCGATGAGGTCTCCGTCGGCGTTTGTCACGTTGACGACCTCGCCGGACGCAAAGTCGCCGCTCACGCGGGTCACGCCGACGGGCAGGATGGAGGCGCCCTTCTCGAGCACGGCCCTCGAGGCGCCGTCGTCGAGGGCAAGGGAGCCGCGCACGACCTCGGCGAGGCCGATCCACAGCTTACGCCCCATCTCGTGGGCACCGGTGCTGGGCGGCTGGAAAAGCGTGCCGACCTGCTTGCCGGCGGCCACGTCAAGAAGCACGTCTTCTCGCCGACCCTCGCAGATGACGGTGGGGATGCCGGCCGCCATCATCGCGCGCGCGGCGCGGACCTTCGACGACATGCCCCCGGTGCCGAAGCTCGTCCCCGAACCCCCGGCCATGTCGGAGATGCCGTGGTTGACCTCCGTCACGAGGGGGATGAGCTCGGCGCCCGGGTCGTCCTGGGGGTTCGCCGTGTAGAGGCCGTCGACGTCCGACATGATGATATAGAGGTCGGCGTCCACGAGGCCGGACACGATGGCCCCCAACATGTCGTTGTCGCCGAACGTGAACTCGGCGACGGAGACGGTGTCGTTCTCGTTGACCACGGGAACGGCGCCCAGCTCAAGGAGCCTGGTGATGGTGTTGCGCGCGTTGAGATAGCCGTCGCGGTCGACGACGTCTCGGCGGGTAAGAAGCACCTGGCCGCAGACGATGCCGCGCTCGCGCAGCACCTCGGCGTAGGCCTCGGTAAGCGCCGTCTGGCCGACCGAAGCGCAGGCCTGGAGCGTGGCGATGTCGCTCGGCCTCTGCGCGAAGCCCAGCACGTCGCGGCCCGCCGCGGCGGCGCCGGAGCTCACGATGACGACCTTGTCGCCGCCCTCGCGAAGAGCGGCGACTTGGTCGCACAGGCTGCGGATGAAGGGCCGGTCAAGCGCGCCGCTCTGGTCGACGAGCGTGGACGAGCCGATCTTGAAGACGATGAGCCTGCCGGACACTACTCCCCCACCTCATCGGTGAGCTGCTCCTCTTCCTCCATGACCTCGGAGAACTGGTCGGGGCCGTCGCCCTCGTACTCGAACTCGAAGCCGAGGATGCGGACCTCGTCGCCGGTGACGGCACCCGCGCGGCGGAGCTTGTCGTCGAGGCCGCAGCGGTTGAAGCGGTGCTGGAGATAAGCGACGGCGTCCTCGTTCTCCCAGTCGGTCTGGATGACCATGCGCTCGATGGCGCCGCCCTCGACGCGCCAAGCACAGCCGTCCTCGCGCGAGATGGTGATGGCGGAGTCGCGGCGCTGGCGCATGCGCTCCCACTGCTCGGTCATGTCGCGCTCGGGCTCGGCGGCCTTGAGCTCCTCGCGGAGCTTGGAGACCTCGCCGGCGACGACGGTGACGAGCTCGTCGAGGCCCAGGCCCGTGGCGGCCGAGACCGCAAAGAACTGGTGGCCGTCGGCCTCGGCGGCGGCACGGAGCCTCTCGACCTCGTCCTCGTAGCCGGGAAGGTCGCACTTGTTCGCCACGACGATCTGCGGGCGCTCGGAAAGCTCGGAGGCGTAGGCCTCGAGCTCGGCGTTGATGGTCTTGTAGTCCTCGACGACGTCGCGGCCCTCATAGCCGCCCGTGACGTCGACGACGTGGAGGATAAGCGCGGTGCGCTCGATGTGGCGAAGGAACTGGTGCCCCAGGCCCTTGCCCTCGCTCGCGCCCTCGATGAGGCCGGGAACGTCCGCGGCCACGAAGGACTGGCCGTTGGAGGCCCGGGCGACGCCGAGGTTGGGGATGAGGGTGGTGAAGGGGTAGTCGGCGACCTTCGGGCGGGCGGCGCTGATGCGGGCGATGATGGAGCTCTTGCCGACCGACGGCATGCCCACGAG
>CAVIBB010000190.1:0-3097 GCA_963640745.1 Paludibacteraceae bacterium | reverse complement strand
AATTCCTTTGTGGGCGGCATCGTCTACGTGCTCAAAGGCGGTCGTCATCTCTACGAGGGAACGATAAGGATTTATAATGCTCTGGCTGCGAAGCGCTCATAGAAGCGCCGCTAGATACCAATATTCACGTTAGGAGAACCAACCACATGGCTGCAAGCTCTTTGGACATCGCCCGCGTCGCCGCCGTCGCCGCCGATTCGAAGAAGGCGACCGACCTCGTCCTTATCGACCTTATCGGCACCACCGACGTCTGCGATTATTTTCTTATCTGCTCCGGCGCCAACAACCGCATGGTCGACTCCATCGTCGACGAGGTCCGCGAGAAGGTCTTCAAGAACTGCGGTATCCGCCCCATCTCATGCGAGGGTCGCGAGGGCCTGAACTGGGTGCTCGTCGATTACGGCTCAGTCTGCGTCCATGTCTTCAATCCCGAGACCCGCGACTTCTACCGTCTCGAGCGTCTTTGGGGCGACGCTCCGCGCGTCAAGCTCGACCTCGAGGGCGCCATGTCTGACGAGGCCCACGCCGCAGCCCTCTCCGGCGACGAGCCCGAGCAGCCCGCCGACGAGGACTAACAGCACGCCCCATTCAAAAGCGGCCCGCAAAGCGGGCCGCAACTCTATTTCCCACCCTTTAGTTTGTTGTGGGGTGGGGAGCCTCAATCACGTAAGCCGGCCCCGCCGACATGTCCGTAAAGCGATTTCGCTAAGCGAGCGAACGAGGTGAGCGCTGAGCCGTACGGACGCATCGGAGCTAAGCGGCCTCTCGTTTAGAACTTCTCCTTATTCATCGGCTGCGTATCGCTCGTTCGCCCATCAAAGCGCAGATCACGCCCGTATCGCACCGAGTCGTCTCCGAATCTCGCCTTCAGCGCGTCCGTTGCCGCCGAGAGCCTCTCCGCCTTTTCGTCCCGCGCCTCTTCCTCACTCCAGAAGAGTCCCATCTGCACAGGCTCCCCCTCCTCGAATCCGGATACCCCGACCCCGAGCAGACGCACCTTCATCCCACGTTTCCATATCTGCGGCAAGAGCCGGAGAGCTTCTCGGCCAAAGACCGCCTCTTGGTCGGTCGGGCAGGGGAGCGATGCCTGGGCGGTATGCCCTGTGCAGGCATCGTATTTAAGCTTGAGCGTGACGGTACGCCCTTTGAGCCCCTTCGCGCGGAGCCTGCGGCCAACAAGGCCCGCTATGTGCATGATGGCGGCCCGGACCTCGGCCTCATCGGTGAGGTCCTCGCTAAACGTCCTTTCGTTCGACACGCTTTTGGGCGATTCGCGATACGCGATGGAGGAGACCTCGCTTCTTTCGAGGCCCGCGGCGCGCAGCACCATCCGTGGCCCGGTCACGCCAAATGCCCTGCGCGCCTCGTCCTCCGGGAGCCGGGAGAGCTGGCCGAGGGTCTTGATGCCCATGGAGTTGAGCTTCGCCTTGGTCGCGGAACCAATGCCGCTCATGGCGCTTACGGGGAGCGGGGCGAGGAATTTACGTTCGGTCCCCGGCCAGACGGCCGTGAGTCCGCGCGGCTTCTCTCGCTCGGAGGCGATTTTGGCCACGGTCTTGTTCGGGCCGAGCCCGATCGAGCAGGTGATTCCGAGCTCGGCGACGCGGCTCTGGACGCGCCGACAGATTTCCACGGGGCTCTCGTTCGAGTAACGCCCCGGCGTCACGTCGAAGAAGGCCTCGTCGATGGAGACCTGCTCCACGAGCGGGGTCTCGTCGCGGAGAAGAGCCATCACGGCGTCGCTCATCTCCCGATACTGCTCGAAACGGCCCTGCGTCCATATTGCCTGTGGGCAGAGCCTCTCCGCCTGGGCCGCGGGCATCGCCGAGTGGACGCCGAACCTCCGGGCTTCGTAGGAGGCCGTGGAGACGACGCCGCGCTTTTTCGATGAGCCGCCTACGATGAGCGGTTTCCCGCGCCATTCGGGGTGGTCGAGCTGCTCGACCGAGGCAAAGAAGGCGTCGAGGTCGAGCAGGCCGATGGCAGGTCCGCGCCAGTCAAGCGCCCCTGGTTCCGTGCGGTCATGTGTCGTGTTCTTATCCATGTCGCGATTATACGGTACCGAACGCGTGTTTGTCATTAGTCGGCTGGGATTCGTCGCTTAACCTGCGCAAGCCCCGAAAACGCGCCGCCCAGCAACTGTCGCCCTGCAAGTGCCCTGGAAACGCGCCGCGCAGTACTTCTTGCCGCCTAATCGCCCTGAGTCGTCGCCGCGCAGCAACTATTCATTACTGCGCGGCGAGAATCCGGGGCGCATTGACCATGCCGGTTACTGTGCGGCGAGAAAGCAGGGCGCGCTAGCCGCGTCGGTTACTGCGCGGAGAGTATCCGGGGCGGGGAGAGCGGGCCCGCGGCATCTATAAAGAAACGTGGAACGTCGTTCCGCTCGTCGCGTCGCTCGTGGCCCAGATCTTTCCGCCGTGGGCCTCCACGATGCTCTTCGCGATGGCGAGGCCCAGCCCGAATCCGCCGGTCTCCTCGCGGCTTCGGGCCTTGTCGGTGCGGTAGAAGCGGTCGAAGAGATGCTCGAGGTCCTCGGGCTCGATGACGCCGCCGGCGTTGTTGACGGTGACCATCGCCTTCTTGCCTTCGCGGGCGACCTTCACCTTGACCGCGGACCCCTTCGCGGCGTATTTGGTCGCGTTGTCTATCAACGTGTTCATCACCCGCCCGAGCTGCTGCTTGTCGCCCTTCACGACTACGTGAGTAGCGGCCTCGCATTCGATCTCGCAGCCGCGCTCGAATGCGACGGCGTCGAACTCGAGCGCCGACTCGTCGACGATCTCGGAGAGGTCCACCTCGACCATCGGTCCCGTCGCGCCGACGGATCCCGCCTTCGCCTCGTCGGCGCGCGCCAGGGTCAGCAGGTCCTCTACCAGCACCTTCATGTGTCCGGCCTCGTCGGCCGTCTTGTCGACCCAGCGACGGTCCTCTTCGTCCATCGCCTTCGACTTCTGGAGAATCTGGACGTTGGCGAGAATGACGGCGAGCGGAGTCTTGAGCTCATGCGACGCGTCGGAGATGAACCGTCGCTGGGCGTCCCACGCGACGCTGACGGGCCGGATGGAGCGGTTCGCGAGTCCACGTGAGACGATGT
>CAVIBB010000189.1:0-3123 GCA_963640745.1 Paludibacteraceae bacterium | reverse complement strand
GGTCCTGGTACTCGTTGATGGCCGTCAGACGGTCGGTCGCCTCCGGCGTGAGCGGCGTCTCGCCGGGGAACATAAAGTATGCGTACGCTTGGAGCTTGCTGCGTCCAACACGCCCCTTAAGCTGGTAAAGCTGAGCCAAACCCAGACGGTGAGAATCCTCGATGATTAGAGTATTTGTATGCGAGTTGTCGATACCCGACTCGATGATGGTCGTGGCCACGAGCACGTCGATCTCGTGCTCGTTGAACTGCAGCATCATATCCTCAACTTGTTTGGCGCTCATCTTGCCGTGTGCGACGCCGACGCGAGCCTCAGGCGCGGCCTCCATGACGCGCGCGACGGCGTCGTCGATGGTGTGGACGCGGTTGCTCACGTAGTAGACCTGGCCCTTGCGCGCGAGCTCCTCGCGGATGGCGGCGCTCACCACATCGGGGTCGTACTCCCCCACCGTCACCTTGACGGGCAGGCGGCCCGGCGGCGGCGTCATGATGAGGCTCATGTCGCGCACGCCGCTCATGGCCATCTGCATGGTACGCGGGATCGGCGTGGCCGAAAGCGTGAGCACGTCGACCTGCTCACGCATGTTCTTGAGCTGCTCCTTGTGCTGCACGCCGAAGCGCTGCTCCTCGTCGATAATAACGAGCCCCAGGTCATACGGGTTGACGTCAGCGGAAAGAAGTCGGTGCGTGCCCACGAGGACGTCGACCGAGCCGTCCGCGAAGCCCTCGAGCGCGCGACGCTGCTGTGCCGGCGTCACGAAGCGCGAGAGCACCGCGACCTTGAGGTCGAACGGCGCGAACCGCTCGAAGAACGTCTCGAAGTGCTGCTGGGCGAGGATCGTCGTCGGGCAGAGGATCATCACCTGCTTGGAATCCTGGCAGCACTTGAACGCGGCGCGCAGGGCGACCTCCGTCTTGCCGAAGCCCACGTCGCCACAAAGCAGGCGATCCATCGGCTTGTGGGCCTCCATATCGGTTTTGATGTCGGCAACGGCGCTAGCCTGGTCGGGCGTGAGGTCGTAGCGGAAGCCGGCCTCCATCTCCTCTTGCGCCGGCGTGTCTTGCGAGAAGGCGAAGCCGGTGACGGCCGAGCGGCGCGTATACAGGTCCACCAGGTCAAACGCGAGCTTCTTTGCAGATTTGCGGGCCTTGCCCGTTGCGCGAGACCAATCGGCGGTGTTCAGGCGGGTCAGGCGCGGCGAGTCGCCGTCGGGGCCGACGTAACGCGTGATGCGGTCGACCTGCTCGAGCGGAACGAAGAGCTTATCGTCGCCCGAGTACTTGAGCATGAAGTAGTCGCGCTCGCGGCCGCCGACCTCCTGGCGCACGATGTCGGCAAAGAGCGCGATGCCGTGCGTGGCGTGGACGACGTAGTCGCCCGGCTTGAAGGGGAAGGTCACGGTCGTGGGGTCGACGCGCTTGGCGCGGCGGCGGGCCTTGGCCGTGCGCGAGGCGAGGTCGTCGACGGAAAGAATTCCGAGGCGGCAGGCGGGAATCACCACGCCGGCGGGGACGGGCGCGTCGATGAAGGTCACGCGGTCGCGCGGCAGGGCCGGCGCGTCGAAGCGCGCGTCGTCGTCGCGAACGTCGTGCGCGTTTTCCGGCGCGGAGCCGAGCGACTCCGCGAAGGGGATGGATTCGTCATTGAACCGCAGCTCAAGGGCCTCGCGCGCCGAGCGGTCGGGCACCGCGAAGAGCACCGTGGAGCGGTCATTGACCAGCTGCCGGACGCGCCCGAGCAGCTTTGCCTCCGAGCCGTTGACGCCCGGCTGCTTGACCTCGAGCGAAGCCGTCGCCGCGCCGGCGCCCGCGCGCAGCATCGACGCGAAGCTCAGACGCTGCTGGCGGCCGAAGTCCAGCTGGCGAGGGTTGGTGTAGAGGCCGGCGAGCGACGTGCGGGCGATGTTCGCCGCCTGGTCGATCTCGTCGAACGCATGCATGCAGTCGTCGAAGAGCGCACGGGGCTCGGCAAGCACCACGAGGGTCCGGTCGCTCGCGTGGTCGATAGGCGTGCCGGTGCCGCCGTAGAGCTCGGGCAGGTAGCGTTCAAGCGCGGGCTGGTCAGCACGGGCGCAAATAAGCTCCAGGTCAGCGGCCAGAGCATTGTCGTTTTGCGCGCGCTTATAGAGCGCTTCCTCGGCGCGCGCGACGGTCTCGTCGGTCAGGGCCATCTCGCGGCACGGCGAGACGGTCACGCTCTCGAGCTCGCCGATGGTCTGGCCGGTCGCCGCGACCATGCGCCGCACGCGGTCGATCTCGTCGCCGAAGAACTCGATGCGCACGGGCGCCGACGCCTGCGCCGGAAACACGTCCACCGCGTCGCCATGCACATGAAAGCTGCCGGGGGCATCCACCTCGCCGTTGTCGGAATACCCCATGCCCACAAGCAGCGCCGGGACCTCGTCGAACGGAACCTCGTCACCCACGGAGAAGGTCGAGCTGGCGTAGTAGCCGGAGCCGGCAGGCGGAACGCGACGCAGCAGGGAGCGCGCCGACGCCACGACGATGCAGCGCTCCCCTTCGGCCAGACGCGCCACGGCCTGACAGCGGGCGCCGATCACTGCGTCGTCCGGTGCCTTCTCGCTCCACGGATAGTCGCGGCGGTCCGGGTAGCGGCAAACGACGTCCTGGCCGAGCCACGCCGCGAGCGCGCGGGCGGCACGGTCGGCGGCTTCCTCGCCGGAAACGACGAAGAGGCACGGCCGCGGATCGTCCGCCCAGATGGAGGCCAGCATGAGCGGGCGCGCCGACTGCGCGACGGCGAGCGTGGCGTCTTCCCCTGAGCGCAAGGCGCGCACCAGCGGCTCGAGCTCCGGCGTGTTCATAATTTGTCGAGAAACCCGGTTGATCAGCATGGGCGGCCCTTCGGCATTCGTTCGGCGCGGATTCGCACGCGCAAAAGCCAGGATTCACCCGAACCCCGGCTGCAACGTGCGCTTCTTTTCGCCGCCCATTGTAGCCGATAGGGCCGCGTGGGCCTGCACCCATCGCGCCCCTCGCCCCAACCTAAAACCCGAATTTTGCAGGAATCCGACGATTTTTAAATCCGTATTTTGCAGGAATTCGACGATTTTAAATCCGTATTTTGCGGAAACCGCAGGTAGAAGCTAGTATTGATCTAACG
>CAVIBB010000188.1:0-3158 GCA_963640745.1 Paludibacteraceae bacterium | reverse complement strand
GACGTCGACCGGCTTATCGGCCGAGAGGTCGAGGACGCCACCCTCGGCATGCGCGGCGAGATTCGCGAGGTCATGCGCGGGGTCGCCAACGACGTCTGGGTCATAGACGCGGACGGCGAAGAGGTTCTGCTGCCGGTCGTCGAGCATGTGGTCGCCGCCGTTCCCGAAGAGGGCCCCATACCCGTCAACGCGGCGGGGTTCTACGGGCTCGGGAGGCGGTAGGCCGTGATCTTCGAGACCATCTCCGTTTTCCCCGAGGTGTTCGGGCCGTACCTGGGCGCCTCCATCATGGGTCGTGCCCAGAAGTCCGGCATCGCCGAGTTCGCCCACCATGACCTGCGCGATTGGACGCACGACCGTCATCGCACGGTCGACGACGCGCCCTTCGGCGGCGGCCAGGGCATGCTCATGAAGCCCGCGCCCATCTTCGAGGCCGTCGAGGCCGTCACCGCGGCAAGAAGCGAGAGGGCCCACGTGGTCTTCTTCTCGCCGGTCGGCACGCCGTACACGCAGCGCTGTGCCGAGCGCCTTGCCCAAGAGGAGCGCCTTATCTTCGTCTGTGGCCGCTACGAGGGCATGGACGAGCGTTGCTACTCGCTCGCCGACGACGTCTTCTGCCTGGGGGACTACGTCCTCACCGGCGGGGAGCTCCCCGCCCTCGTCGTCATCGACTCCGTCGTGCGGCTTCTGCCCGGGGCGCTCGGCGACTCCATGAGCGCCGTGGACGAGTCGTTCTCCGAGACGGGCCTGCTGGAGTACTCCCAGTACACGCGCCCGGCGAGTTACCGGGGCATGGATGTCCCTCCTGTGCTTCTTTCCGGCGACCACGCCAAGGTCGATCAGTGGAGACGCGCCGACGCCGTGGAGCGAACGGCCCTCTGGCGCCCCGACCTTCTTGCGGGGGCCGACCTCACCGAGGAGGAATCCGCCCGCGCCCGCTCCATCATCGATTCAAAAGGGGAGTGAGGTCCTTGTCGTCACAGGCAAAGGAGGGCGGCTTCCTTAGGTCCGTCCTCGAGCTCGTCCTTACCGTCGCGATCGCCATCGGCGTTGCGGTGGTGCTTCGCGTATTTGTTTTCGGCGTCTATACCGTGCCGTCCGGATCCATGCTCGACACTATCCACCTGGGCGACATGCTCGTGGGCGAGAAGGTGACCCTGCATTGGCAGTCTCCGCAGGTCGGGGATGTCGTCACGTTCGAGAGCCCCAACGAGCCCGGGGTCACCCTCATCAAGCGCGTCGTCGCCGTCGGCGGCCAGACCATCGACCTGCGCGACGGCAAGCTCTATGTTGACGGGGTTGAGCGCGATGAGCCCTACACGCTCGGCAAGGAGACCCTCTCCTTGAGCGATTACGTGGGCAGCGCGGGCATCTCTTACCCCTACACCGTTCCCGACGGCTACATCTTCTGTATGGGCGACAACCGCACGAACTCCCTCGACTCACGTTATTTCGGCCCGGTCTCGGTAGATGCCGTATCATCGAAGGGCCTGTTCATCTACTGGCCGCTCGGCGACGCCCAGCTTCTGTAGGGGCTCCCGGGCACGGCAAGAAGAAGGAAGCGAAGATATGAACAAATCCGCGCTTACGTTCCAGGACATGATCCTCGAGCTCGAGCGGTACTGGGCCGGCCATGGCTGCACGGTCATGCAGCCCTACGACTCCGAGGTCGGAGCCGGCACGTTCCACACCGCGACCACCCTGCGCAGCCTCGGCCCCAACGCCTGGCGCACCTGCTACCCGCAGCCGTGCCGCCGCCCGGCGGACGGCCGCTACGGCGAGAACCCCAACCGCATGCAGCACTACTACCAGTTCCAGGTCATCCTGAAGCCGTGCCCGGTTGACTCGCAGGACCTCTACCTCGGCTCGCTCAAGGCTATCGGCCTCGATCCCGCCGAGCACGACGTCCGCTTTGTCGAGGACGACTGGGAGAGCCCGACGCTGGGCGCCTGGGGCCTCGGCTGGGAGGTCTGGATGGACGGCATGGAGGTCACGCAGTACACCTACTTCCAGCAGGTCGGCGGCATCGAGGTCGACCCCGTCCCCGTCGAGATCACCTACGGCCTGGAGCGCATCGCCATGTACGCGCAGGGCGTCGACTCGGTCTACGACCTCGTGTGGAGCTACCTGCCCGACGGCACGCCCATGACCTACGGCGACGTCTTCCACGAGAACGAGTTCGAGTTCTCGACCTACAACTTCGAGGTCGCCGACGTCGAGATGATGCGCCGCAAGTTCGATGAGTACGAGGCCGAGTGCCACTCCTGCCTCGACCACAAGCTTCCGCTTCCCGCCTACGACTGCGTCATGAAGTGCAGCCACGCGTTCAACATCCTCGATGCCCGCGGGGCCATCTCCGCGACCGAGCGCGCGAACTACATCCTGCGCGTGCGCGCCGTCGCCAAGGCGTGCTGCGAGAGCTATCTCGCCGAGGTCGCCGGCAAGAAGGACACGTACTCCACGAAGGGTGAGGTGGCCTAAATGGCAGACACCAAGGATTTCCTGCTCGAGATCGGCGTCGAGGAGATGCCCTCGGCCCCGCTCATCAACGCCTGCAAGCAGCTGCCCAAGCTCGTCGAGTCCCGTCTCGACGCCGCCGGCCTCTCCCACGGGGCCGTACGTGTCGTGAGCACCCCGCGCCGCCTCGCCGCCATCGTCGCCGAGGTCGCCTGCGAGACCGAGGCCGTCCACGAGTCCCTGCGCGGCCCCAAGACCCAGATCGCCTTCGACTCCGACGGCAACCCCACCAAGGCGGCCCAGGGCTTCGCGCGTAAGTGCGGCATCGACGCCTCCGAGCTCACGCGCGCCGTGGCCGAGGACGGCAACGAGTACGTCTTCGCCGAGAAGAACGTGCCCTCCGCCCCCGCCATGCCCATCCTCTCCGCGCTCGGCCACGACGTCATCGCGGCCATCGAGTGGCCCAACTACCGTTCCCAGCGCTGGGGCTCCGAGCACGAGACCTTCGTGCGTCCCATCCGCTGGATCTGCGCGCTTCTGGGCGGCGAGGTCGTGCCCGTGAGCTATGCCGACGTCACGAGCGGCAGCGTCACCTTCGGCCACCGCGTCCTCGCGCCCGGCGCCCACGAGGTCGCCGACCCCGCGTCCTACGAGGGCGTGCTCGAGTCCGCGTTCGTGCTCTCCCACGACCGCCGCGAGGC
>CAVIBB010000187.1:0-3202 GCA_963640745.1 Paludibacteraceae bacterium | reverse complement strand
CTACAAGGTCCTCACCAAGGGCATGAACGCTTCCCCCGGCGCTGCCGTGGGTAAGGTCGTCTTCTCCGCCGACGAGGCCGTGAGCTGCGCCAACAAGGAGCAGCCCTGCATCCTCGTCCGTTGGGAGACCACTCCCGACGACCTCAAGGGCATGGTCGCCGCTGAGGGCATCCTCACCTCGCACGGCGGCAAGACCAGCCACGCGGCCGTCATCGCCCGCGGCATGGGCGCTCCTTGCGTCTGCGGCGCCGAGGCCCTGAAGATCGACGCGAAGGCCAAGGAGGTCGTGGTCTCCGGCACCGACGTCGTGCTCCACGAGGGCGACATCATCTCCATCAACGGCACCACCGGCGACGTCATCCTGGGCGCCGTGCCCCTGGTGCGCCCGGAGCTCACCGGCGACCTCGAGACCATCCTCACCTGGGCAGACGCCATCCGCTCCGACGCTTCCCGCGGCCGCAACATCGGCGTTCGCGCCAACGCGGACAACCCCGAGGACGCCAAGCTTTCCCGCGACTTCGGTGCCGAGGGCATCGGCCTCGACCGTACCGAGCACATGTTCCTGGGCGACCGCAAGGAAATCATCCAGTCCTTCATCCTCGCTGAGCGCACCGGCGCCAAGCAGCAGGCCCTGGGCCAGCTCCTCAAGGTCCAGACCGACGACTTCCTGGGCATGTTCGAGGCCATGGACGGCAAGACCGTCATCGTCCGTCTCCTCGATCCGCCTCTGCACGAGTTCCTCGACAACCCGCGCGAGTACGCCGTCGAGCTTGCCCACGCCGAGGAGCGCGGCGAGTCCGATCTCCAGCTCAAGGCCCGTCGCGACCTTCTCTCCCGCCTGGATTCCTTCCAGGAGGCCAACCCGATGCTCGGCCTTCGCGGCTGCCGCCTCGGCATCATCTACCCTGAGCTGACCGAGATGCAGGTCCGCGCCATCGCATCCGCGTACGCGCACCTCAAGAAGCGCGGCCTCGATCCCAAGCCCGAGATCATGGTCCCGCTCGTCTCCACGGTCGAGGAGCTCAAGGTCGTCCGCGAGCAGATCGAGAAGGTCATCACGGCCGTCTCCGAGCAGACCGGCGTCGACATCACCATTCCCATCGGCTGCATGATCGAGATTCCGCGCGCTGCCGTCACCGCCGACGAGATCGGCCAGTACGCCGACTTCTTCTCCTTCGGCACCAACGACCTCACGCAGATGGGCTTCGGCTTCTCCCGCGACGACGTCGAGAGCACCTTCATTCCGCAGTACCTCGCCAAGAAGATCCTTAAGACCAACCCGTTCGAGACGCTCGACTCCGGCATCGCCAAGCTCGTCAAGCTCGGCGTCGAGGGCGGCCACAAGGCCAACGACAAGATCGTCTGCGGCGTCTGCGGCGAGACCGGCGGCGACCCGGACTCCATCCAGATGTACTACGACCTCGGCCTCGACTACGTGTCCTGCTCGCCGTACCGCGTGCCTATCGCCCGCCTTGCGGCCGCGCAGGCCAAGATCAAGTCCAACGGCGGCGCCGAGAAGCTCGCCTAAGACCTTGTTCTGACCGGACATAGCGTTTATGTAGGGGAGAGGGACCTTCGGGCCCCTCTCCTTTTTATGTATGGGAGACTTAACGCGTTGTTTTCCCGGCAAGAGAGGATCTCCATGTCGCGTAGAGGGTCCGGAGGCGCGCTCTCCATCGTTCTTTCGCTCGTCTTCGTCCTGCTCTGCGGGGGAGTCTTTTTTCTGGTTGCCACAGGGCGGCTTTCCGGTTTAGGCGTGGGGCCCACGCAGCCGGCGGATTCCCCGAGTGCCGGCTCCGGGGCCGAAGCCGTGCAGCCGAAGGATTTCGGCGCCTACACGTGGGGCGAGCTTGCGGAGGTCGCCCAGCTTATCGAGCAGGCGGCGTCCGAGGAGGAAGGCCTGGCGATTGCCCGTGATTACGGGATTCTTTCCGACGACGGAACCCTCAATGACTGCGTGAGGCAGGTGCTTCTTGGCGACGGAAGCGTCGCCCTTTGCCGTGTGGTGGGTGTCCTTGCCGACGAGAAGTCCGATGGGTCCGGAAAAGCCGGCCTGACGTTCATGATGAGCGGCCTTGGCAGCTCCGAGATGAACTCGACGGACACGTGCGAAGGCGGCTGGGGGTCATCGGGGCTGCGTGCCTGGCTCAACTCGGATGGGGTCTCGCTTTTGCCTGACGAGCTGCGCGGCCATGTTGCGGAGGTCTCCAAATCAACCAACAACGTCGGCATCACCGGCGACCCGGCCGACGTGACCGCC
This sequence comes from Paludibacteraceae bacterium, assembly GCA_963640745.1. Lineage (GTDB taxonomy): Bacteria > Actinomycetota > Coriobacteriia > Coriobacteriales > Atopobiaceae > Paratractidigestivibacter. Next base: position 942 of record CAVIBB010000187.1, on the reverse strand, counting down.
ACGTCGGACCGTCTCTGGCTCTTTAGCGCGAGCGAGATCTATGGCAATCTCACCTGGTTCGAGCAGGAGTACGGGGACGGCGCCGGTTATCACACGGACTATACCGACTTTGCCCCGTACACGCAGATGATCAACTCCGAGGGCTCGCAGTACCTTTATTTCGCGCAGAACGGGGTCGCGGACCGCTCCGAATACGCGGCGGTCGCCGAGGCGCTCGGCGGGCTCGCGTCCAATTTCTGGTTGCGGACGGCCTATCCGCTCGCCATCGGCGACGACGCGGGCCAGTTTTATCAGGTGATGGCCTCGGGTTATCCTTCTACGGTGGCGACCGCTTCCCAGAAGAACCTGATTATCGCGGGGTTTTGCCTTTAGTTGTGAATTTTCTTGCTACCGGAGTTCACGTCGTTTATAGTTTGGCCTTGTGTGTAAGCCTATGTGCCGCTCGCAAGGGCGTCGGCACCTCTAGAGACAAGGAAAGACTATGGATTACATTCGCGCCATCGAGCGTCAGCAGATCCGTGAGGACATCCCCACGGTTCAGGTTGGCGACAACGTCAAGGTCTACTACAAGATTATCGAGGGCGACCGCAAGCGTGAGCAGGTCTTCCAGGGCGACGTCATCCGCATGAGCGGTGCCGGTGCTCGCGAGACCTTCACCGTCCGCAAGGTTTCCTTCGGCTGCGGCGTCGAGCGCACCTTCCCGCTGCACTCGCCCAAGATCGCCAAGCTCGAGGTTGTGCGTCACGGTAAGGTCCGTCGCGCCAAGCTCTACTACCTGCGTGATCGCGTCGGTAAGGCTGCTCGTATCCCCGAGAAGCGCTAATGATCGTAATCTGATCGAATCGGGCCGTCCCTCGGGGCGGCCCTTTTTTACTAGGGAGACGATATGCCCGGCACTCAAGTGCGCTTGTCTTCGGCGAAGGAGATCGCGGCGCTTCTTTC
>CAVIBB010000186.1:0-3218 GCA_963640745.1 Paludibacteraceae bacterium | reverse complement strand
CGCAAAGAAAACGTCCTCGGGGTCGTCGGGCAGCGTGAACGTGGTCGGCGAGGCGCTTCTTGCCAGCCCGGCCGCGGCCAGGCGGACGGGGCCGGCCATCCGAGTCTTGCGGTAGACCGAGCCGTCGCGGGAAAGAATGGCCAGGTCAAACGGCAACTCGTCAAACACGCGCGCGAAGGACCACGTGGAGGGAATGAGCCCCAGGTCCAGGCAGAGCCCGAGCGTCGTCATGATCACGACGCCGTAGATGAGCGAGAAATTGAGCGAGGCCGCCCACCCTATCCGAAGGGCATAGGCCGCGCAAAAGAGCCCGCCAGCCAGCGCGAGCGCGGCCGCGGGAACGACGAGACCGCGCAGCGAGGCTCGGCTCGCCCGCCACAGAATCGCAAAGAAACCAAGGTAGCACGCCGCGCTGTACGCAAAGAACGCCCAGTACGCGGGGCCGTAGCCGTATTGCCCGACGATTCCGGGGGACGGCACGTCAAAGGTGAAGAAGAGCTGATGGACGTCGTTCGTGAGCGCGAGCATGGGAAAGCCGACAGCCGCTACGACGCACGCGATCCGGAGGCGCCGGCGCCAGGACCCGTGGCCAGCCGCGGCGGCCCGCAAAGCGCACGATACGCACAGCGGCGGGATGCACGCCATGGGGATGTAGTAGCTGTACCAGAGATAACGCTCGAGGAGCGAGTCGGTCGTGTTCCACTTGATGGTCACGGCGAGAATCCACAGAGCTAGCAGGACGGCGATGCCCGCGAGACGCCGAGAAATCCACGGGTCCTGGCAGCGCAGGTACGCCATCACGCCCCAAAACGAGACGAGGACGCCGAAGACGCAGTTCAGGACCGTGCGGTCTATGCTGGCAGAGGCTGCCGCGACATGAAAGTCAGCGGGCACCGCCGAAGGCGACGCGAGCGAGAGCGCGACGACCAGCGCGAGGTACGCGCAGGCGACGATGGCGCACACGGCGACCAGGCGGCCTCGCCGAGAACGCGTGAATATAGCCAGAACCGAGCCGTTCGACATGCGCAGCACCTCCCCATCTTTCGAAGGTACGCGTTTTTGCGCCGCGCCCGCAAGGACACAGGTCCCACAATCGTCGAGCGGCGTGCACCGCGGCGCGAGGGCGGCGGCCGCCGCGGCAAGTGAGCGCCGACCGCGCGATGTCCTAAACTCATGGCGTGCGAAGCCGAGAGGAGACCACATGGACGAGTCGCACCTGCTCATTGCCAAGGACTACGCGCGAGAGGCGCACCAGGAGGAGCTCGAGCTGCTGCGCGCTCTGGCGAGGATCCCGGCGCCCACGGGACGCGAGGAGAAGCGCGCGGCGTTCGTCGAGCAATGGCTGCTCGCGCAGGGCGCTGCGCGGGATCAGGTCCGCATCGACGACGCCGGCAACGTGGTGCTCGAGCTTGCCGGGGCCGACCGCACGCGCTGCTCGGTCTTCTCCGCGCACATGGACGTGGTAGCGGACGACCAGGACGAGCTGCCCTTCCGCGAGGACGCCGAGCGCATGTACGCGCCCGGCGTCGGCGACGACACCGCGAACCTCGCGGGCCTGCTCATGGCGGCTAAGTGGCTTCTTGCCAATAAGCCACGGCTCGCGCACGACGTGCTCATCGTCGCGAACACCTGCGAAGAAGGACTCGGAAACCTCGCGGGCACCAAAGCGCTTGTTGCAACCCTTGCCGCAAGTTACAAAACCATCGAATCATTTACCTCGTTCGACCTCTACCTCGGGCAACACATCGTGAGCGCCGTGGGGTCGCACCGCTGGCGCGTGACATGTCGCTGCAAGGGCGGCCACTCCTGGGAAGACGCAGGCGCGCCGAGCGCCGTCGAGGCCGTGAGCCGCGTCATCTGCGGACTCTACGACCTGCCGATGCCCGGCGGCGCGAAGACCAGCGTGAACGCGGGGCGCCTGAGCGGCGGGACGACCGTGAACGCCATCGCATCGGAGGCCGAGGCGTTGCTTGAGTACCGTTCCGCAAGCCAAGAGAACCTGACGCTTATGCGGGAGCGCTTCGAGGCCATGGTCGAGGCCCAGCGCAAGCCCGGCGTCGAGATCCGCCTTGAGCTTATCGGCGAGCGCCCCGCGAGCCCGGAGAAGGACCCCGAGGGTCAAGAAGCGCTGGTCGCCGCCGGCGATGCCGCCATCCGCGAGGCCGCCGGCATCGAACCCAACCACCAGCAGTCCTCCACCGACGCGAACGTACCCCTCTCGCTGGGCGTCCCCGCTCACACCATGGGCGCCGTGGCCGGCGCGCTTCTCCATACCCGCGACGAGTGGGTAGACAAATCAAGCCTAGAACCCGGCCTGGCCCTCGTCCTCGCTCATATCCTGGACCGGGTCGGCGCATAATCGGGCAAATTGCAGAACAAATCGCAGGCGCCTCGGCCATCTAACCCCGCACGAGGCCTCAAGCCATCCTAATATATATAAAGAAACGGAACGCAGATTATGGACAAAGACCGCATACCTTCGCCGGCGGATACGGGCACGGACGCCCAGTGGGCGCCGATTCCCGATGACAGGTGGGCGCTTCAGGACATGGCGTATCTGGGCGGCGACGCGGACGACGGAACGGACGCCGGGCTTGAGTTCGGCGGCGGGGCCGGGTACGGGGGCGTGGGGTACGGTGCAGGATACGCTGCAGCGGGCGACGGCTACGGCGCGGCGGGCGACGGTTATGGCAATGGCGCCGCGGGCGGCAGCGATTACGGCAACGCCGCCGCGGTCGACCTCGGTGCCACCGTGGCAGCCGTCCCCGGCATGGCCACCCAGGGCGGAGCAGTCGACCTCGGGGCGACGGTCGCCGCCCCAGGGATGAATTCCTATAACGGTGGAGCCGACCTCGGCGCCACCGTGGCGGGCGCCCCCGTCGCTGCGGCCGAACCTTCGCCCGCGCGCACCGTCGTGCGCCGCCCCGTCGCAGACCCTCTTTACAACACGGCGCCGTCCGTCGAGGACACCGCCGCCCACCGCGCCGTCCCCGCCCAGCAAAGAAGCGAGGCGCCCGCCCACCGCGGCCGCGACTTCGACTGGCAGCCGCCCGAGCATGAGCGCAAGCGCGCCAAGCACGGGTGCCTCTCGTTCTTCCTTTGGCTCGCGTTCCTGGTCGTCGCCGGCTTCATGGCGCTGCGTTGCCTGCCCGCCAGCATGGCGACCGGCCGCGCGGTACCCGAGCTCGCGTCGTTCGTACCGCTCATGATCTTTCCAC
>CAVIBB010000185.1:0-3246 GCA_963640745.1 Paludibacteraceae bacterium | reverse complement strand
AGTTCCGCATGAGCCGGAGGCGACTTAATGTCGCCTCCGTGCGAATCAGGACTGTCTGAGGACGGAGGCAAGCTGCCCGCCTCAGCGCCCACGGCACCGTCCTCCCGCTCCTCATCCACCAGCAGCGCCTCCTGCGTCACCGCCGCCGCCGAACGAATTCCCGCCAGCTTGGACAAATCGATATCGATGACGACCGGCTTATGCGCTTCTTTCCAGGCAAGATAATCCGCTATCTCCGCGTCGACGAGCTTGACCAGGTACTTTGCCTCCCCGTGGTCTTTGAGCTGCGCGGGGAAGGCGAGCGCGTCGCGTAGGCGGCGATCGACCACGCGGCAGATGTCGCCGAGCTTCGCGCTTTTGTCGCCTCCGTCGTGGTACCCCTCGCATGTCCACGAGCCGTTCTTGCAAATATAGCTGCGGGTGGGCGAGAGCTCGTAGACGCAGTCGGCGTGCGGCGTCGGATCGTAGTGGATCGAGGAGGCGTACATAAGGTGGCGGACACCGAAGCGCGTGCCAAAGAGCGTCTCGGTCAGGCCTTGATTGTGGGTGCGAGCATAGCGACGCGCGAGCCGTATGAACACGGCACAAAAAACCAAGTCGAGGTCGTCGGGGGCTTCTTTATAAAGCTTTGATTCCTCCACGCGGTAGCTCGATAGCTTGGTCACGGCCTCCATGAGCTTCTTGGCGGGCTCTCCGAGCGTTCCGAAGCCGAGTGGCTCGCGCCGCGAACCCTTGGCCGGCGCGGAGAGGACCGCGGCGCGGTCGATGCCCTCGAGCAGCGCGATCGCGTTGTCGTGGGCAAGATCCGCGTACGGCGCCGCGAGTTTGGGGTCGAGCCCGTGGTCCACCACGTAATCGACGAGCCAAGGCCGGACATTTCGATCCATGCTTGCCTGGTCGAACCCGCGATATGCCTGGTAGAAAGCCTGAAGCGCCTCGAATCCACGCACACCGGGCTCAACGCCCACGCCCATGAGCAGCTCGTAGATATACACGTAGGCAAACGAGGTGGACACATCCTCGATCTGCCCGCGACGGACATTTCCGCGCCAGGTGAAATATCCCCTGAGCTGCCGGTCGTTCATCGATCGGTAGGTGGGGTAGTAAGAAACGAACTGCCCGTTGTAGGGGGCGTGGTCCTCGAAGTCCTCGAGGAGCTTGGCCTGCTCAAAGAAGAGGTGCGTCTCGGACCAGGTGCGTCCCGTCGGCGTCGTCTGCAGCTCGCGGAGCTTCTTGATGGGCTCGGGAACAAAGCCGTGCATCTGCGATCCGCGGCGGATGATGGGCTCGTCGGAGTAGGTCTTCGACGTGGTGAAGGCGCGCCCCGTCTTGAGGCGCGGGTCCGAGAGCAGCTTCTCGAGGATTTTGTCGACGTCCGCCATGGGTCCGCCTCGTTACATCACGAATGCCAGCGCGGCGGCGATGAAGACCGCCGGGAGCATGTTCGCCGGCTTGAAGGTTTTGGGCCAGATGAGGTTCACGCCCACGCAGAAAATGAGGATGGAGCCAACAAGACCCAGGTTATTGAGGGCAGCGGTGGTCATGAGCGGCTGGAGCGGGATGCACGCGAGGGTGACGAGCCCCTGCCAGACGCCTACGGGCAGCGCGGCAAAGACGGCGCCCTTGCCCATGGAGGCCGCCATCGCGCAGATGATCACGGCGTCGATGGCGCCCTTGAGCATGAGGGTGTTGTAGTCGCCGGTGATGCCGTCCTGGATGGCGCCGACGATGGCCATCGCTCCGATGCACACGGTGAGGCTTGCCGTCACGAATCCGTTGACGAACCCGGCGTCGCCCTCGCTGCCGGTCTTCTCGCGGAGCCAGACGCCGAGCTGCTCGAAGCGCGCGTCGAGGTCGATGGCCTCGCCTATGGCCGCGCCGAGCGCGAGGCTGATGAGTATGGTCATGGTCCCGCCGGACGAGAGGCTCGCCGCGCCGCCGTCCGCGGCGACGACCGCGAGCATCTTTTCCATGGCGCCGCCGATGCCCAGGAAGATGACGGAGAGTCCGCACGCCTGGAGCAGCGCGTCCTGCAGCTTTTGCGTGATGAAGCGTCGCCCGAGCAGGCCGGCGACACCGCCGCCCACGATGCAGCACACGTTGATGATGGTTCCCAGGCCGTGCATGTGATTTGCCCCCTTCGTTTTCCGCGGCTATGGTATCAGAGGTTCTGCGAGTCCCCGGGAGGTCGTGCGTGTTCGGTAACCTTGACCTGCATATTGTCCGTCCTGGCCTGCGCCCGACGCTGGTCTATACCGTTGAGGGCCCGGATGGCGAGCCCGTGCGCGTGCTGTCGAGCGGCGGCGTGTTCCAGTCCGCCACGTACCTCGGCGAAAGGCGCATGGAGCCGGTGTTCGAGTACTACCGCGCGTTCGGGCGGGCGTTGATGACGGTCGCTGCCGAAAAGCCTCGTGCGCTCGTTGTCGGCGGGGGAGGGTTCGCGTTCCCCAAGCATGCCCGCGTGCTCCGCCCCGAGGCGGAAATCGACGTGGTGGAGATCGACGCGCAGGTAATAGACGCAGCGCGACACTGGTTCTTTGCCGATGACGCCGGTGCGCGGGTGATTTGCGGGGACGGCTTCGACTTCGTGCGCGGCGCGGCCCTGCGCGGCATGACGTACGACTTTATCGCGCTCGACGCCTTTTCGGGCGCGAAGCCCGTGGAGAGCCTGGCGTCGGCGGAGGCGGCCCGCGCGTACGCGGCGCTTCTTGCCCCGGGCGGGGCTGTGGCCGCTAATGTGGTGACGCCCGGCGGCGACGCGAGCTTCTTGCGCGAATTGCAGACGACGTTCGAAGCCGAGTTCGACCAGGTCAAGCTCGTTTGCTGCCCGGATGACGCTTGGGCTGCGGAAGACAACTACCTGGTGGTTGCTTCTTCCCCGCGCCGCTGACGCAAGGGCCGCGGCTCCAAGGCGGCGCTCGTTCGCGCGGCCCTCCGCATGATAAGGGGCCGGTTTTGTGGCCGTTGGCACGGAAAACGGGGTTCCGTGATCATTTTTTCTTGATTGTGCGTGGATATTCGGCGCTTATCGTCGGCGTAACCCGTCGGGGGTGAGGTTTTCCGGCCGCTTCGGCGACGTTTGCCCAGTTGAGCGAGTATCAACATCTTAATAAAGCACGCACAATCTTGATTTTTTGATCAGACGGAGCGGGGCGAAGCGGTGAAAGGCTCGCGTGCGGAGCGTCGGGGTGAATCAAATGCGGGGCTTTGCCTGTCAGCGCGGCGGGCAAAGCCCTATTTACGCAG
>CAVIBB010000184.1:0-3277 GCA_963640745.1 Paludibacteraceae bacterium | reverse complement strand
CCATGCTCCAAGACGGCGAGAAGATCGTGCCCATGCGCCTGCAGCGCTTCCTCGCGCGCGCCGGCGTGGCGAGCCGCCGCGGCTCGGAGCGCCTCATGACCGAGGGGCGCGTCCGCGTGAACGGCGAGGTCGTCACCGAGCTCGGCAGCAAGGTCGACCCCAAGACCGACGTCGTGACCGTCGACGGGCGCGCGTGCAGCATCCTCGAGGCGCCCTGCTACCTCATGCTCTACAAGCCCGCGGGCTACCTCACCACCATGAGCGACCCGCGGGGCCGCCACACGGTGGCAGAGCTCGTGCCCACCGATCGCTACCCGGGGCTCTACCCGGTCGGCCGCCTCGACATGGACACGACGGGGCTGCTCCTCTTTACCACCAACGGCAACGCCGGGCAGGATCTCCTGCACCCGAGCAGCCATGTGGACAAGCACTACGTCGCGCTCGTCAACGGGACTCCCGACGAGGCCGACTTCGACCGGCTGCGCCGCGGCATCATGCTCGAGGACGGCCCCGCGAGCCCGGCCGAGCCCGAGCATATCCCCGGCTCCGACCCGCTCTACCGGGTCGTCGCGCCCACCGGCGCGGGAAAGAACGGCGCCGGCAAGCCCAACGACGTCGTGGGCCTCACCATCCACGAGGGCCGCAAGCACCAGGTAAAGAAGATGATGCTCGCCTGCGGGCACAAGGTCCTGCGCCTGCACCGCGACAAGTTCGGCCCGCTCGTGCTGTCGGACGTGGCCCCCGGCTCCTGGCGCCTGCTCAACGACGCCGAGGTCAAGGCCATAGAATCCCTTTGCAAGAAGCGCGAGGGCACGGCTTAGGCCGCATGCCCGACGCGCCGCACGCCCGACGCAAAGCACGCGGTGCTCCTCCCACTCCCAACCACCGACCACCGAAAGGAAACGCCCATGATCGTCGCCATCGACGGCCCCTCCGGCTCCGGCAAATCCTCCATCGCGCGCGCCATCGCGCAGCGCTGCGACCTCACGTTCCTCGACACCGGCGCGATGTACCGCTCCGTCGCGGCCGAGTGCCTGCGCGCGGGCGTCGACCCCGAGGACGCCGAGCGCGTGGCCGAGGTCGCCCGCGCCATCGATATCCGCTTCGGGACCTCGGAGGCCGGCCAGACCGTCTTTGCCAACGGCCGCGACGTCACGGCGGAGATCCGCACGCCCGAGGTCGAGCTCGCCGTCTCGCCCGTATCGGCCACGCCCGCGGTCCGCGAGGTCATGGTCGCGCTGCAGCGCAAGGTGGGGGAGAACGCCGACGTCGTCGCCGAGGGGCGAGACATCGGCACCGTCGTCTACCCCGCCGCCGACGTCAAGGTGTTTCTCACCGCGAGCCCCGAGGCCCGCGCGCGCCGCCGCGCCGTCCAGCGCGGGGGCGGCAACCTCGCCGAGAACCCGCACGCCGAGGCCGACGCCGTCGAGCAGGCGAAGATCCTGGCCGACCTCAAGCGCCGCGACGACTACGACTCCACGCGCGAGGCCTCGCCTTTGCGCCCGGCCGACGACGCCGTGACCATCGACTCCTCGGACCTCACGTTCGAGCAGGTCATCGACCGCATCTGCTCGCTTTCCGCTGACCTCGCCGCCCGTAGAAAGGACGCCTAATGGCCGCCGAAGACACCGAGAAGAAACCCAAGGGCAAGCTCCACGCCTTCGCGGGCAACACCTACGACGACTACTACGACTCCGCGATGTCCGACTTCCCGTGGACCGCGCGCGTCCTCATGAACATCGTGGTCTACGCCTGCCTCGCGTTCACCAAGCTCGTGTGGCCGTGGAAGGTCGAGCAGGCCGAGCTTCTTACCAAGGACGCCCGCGGCCGCGTGATCATCCAGAACCACGAGTCCATGGTCGACCCCGTCATCATGGTCGTCGTGCTGTGGCGCGCCGGCATCCACATGCGCATCGTCTACAAGAGCGAGTTCGACAAGATCCGGATCGCGCGCTGGCTCTTCTCGCGCGTCGGCGGCTTCCCCGTCAACCGCGGCGCCACCGACATGAAGGTCGTCCGCCGCGCCCGCGCGGCCCTGCAGCGCGGCGAGTGCCTGCTCATCTACCCCGAGGGCACGCGCGTAAAGAAGGACGCGGACGCCGAGGTCCACGGCGGCTACGCCCTCATGGCGCAGCTCGCCAAGGCGCCCGTCCAGCCCACCGCGATCGTCGGTGCCCGCCACCTGCGCTTCCGCAGCCGCATCGTCGTGCGCGCCGGCAGGCCCATCGAGTGGTCCGCCCTCGAGTCGACCAAGCGCAAGCAGCAGGTGGCCGAGATGGAGACGCGCGGCATGGACGAGGTCTATGCGCTGCGCGACGCCCTTCGCGAGGCCTACCCCGAGCTCGAGACCAAGGAGTAGCCATGGCCCGCATCGTCATCGCGTCGGAGGCCGGCGCCTGCTACGGCGTCGAGCGCGCGCTCAGGATGGTCGAGGAGGCCGCCGAGAGCTCCGAGGTGCCCGTCCACACGCTGGGGCCCCTCATCCACAACCCGCGCGTGGTCGGCAGCCTCGCCGAGAAGGGCGTGACCGTCGTTTCTTCGCCGGACGAGGCCGCCGAGCACACGCTGCTGCTGCGCACCCACGGCGTCACCCCCGACGAGGAGGCGCACGCCCGTGAGCTTTGCCACGAGGTCCTCGACGCCACGTGTCCCTTTGTGAAGAAGGTCCACCAGGCCGCGGCGCGCCTCGCGCGCGAGGGCTACCAGGTCGTCGTGGTGGGGGAGACCGGGCACCCCGAGGTCGAGGCCACGCTGCCGCACGCGCCGGGCGCCGTGGTCGTGGGCAACGCCGCCGAGGCCGCGGCCCTGCCCGAGGCAAAGAAGATAGGCGTCGTCGTGCAGACCACCCAGTCCCGGGCGAACCTCGAGGCCGTGGTCGCGGCGCTTCTCGGCCGCGCCGAGGAGGTCCGCGTGATCAACACCATCTGCGACGCGACGAGCGGCCACCAGGGCGCCTGCGCCGAGCTGGCCGCCCAGGCGGACGTCATGGTGGTCATCGGCGGGCGCATCTCCGCGAACACCAAGCGCCTGGCCGAGATCTCCGCCGAGCTCTGCCCTCGAACCCACCACATCGAGGGCGCCGACGAGATTGACCCCGCCTGGTTCGACGGCGCCGAGCTCATCGGCATCACCGCCGGGGCCAGCACCCCCGCCGCCCACATCGAGGCCGTCCAGGCCCGCATCACCGAGCTCGTCTCGTAGCGTGAACAGGGGCGTAAAGGGAGAATCCGTGACTCTTAAAGCAAGCGAAAACGTGGATGCGAAACGGGATGCCGGG
>CAVIBB010000183.1:0-3334 GCA_963640745.1 Paludibacteraceae bacterium | reverse complement strand
CACGGCCCTCGACGTGACCATCCAGGCCCAGATTCTGCAGCTCATCGACCGCATGCGCCAGGAGCTCGGTACCGCCGTCATGCTCATCACCCACGACATGGGCGTCGTCTCCGAGATGGCCGACTGGGTCGCCGTCATGTACGCCGGCCACCTCGTGGAGTACACCACGGCCGGCGAGCTCTTCACGAACCCGAAGCACCCGTACTCCATCGGCCTGATCAACTCCATCCCCTCGCTCGACAACGCGGTGCAGGAGCTCTACGCCATCCCCGGCAACGTCCCCATGCTCGACGAGCTGCCGAGCGGCTGCCCCTTCCACCCGCGCTGCCCGCATGCCCGCGAGGTCTGCCGCCACGAGTGCCCGTTCGTGAAGCCCGTCGACGGCGACGAGAACCACACCGTGGCCTGCTGGATGTTCGACGCGCAGAAGTGGGGGGAGTAGCATGTCGAAAGACGCCCGCAACAACGACGTGGTGCTCAAGGTCGAGCACCTCACCAAGCACTATCCCATCAAGAAGGGGCTGTTCTCCAAGTCCGACGCCTGCGTGCACGCGCTTGAGGACGCTTCCTTCGAGGTCCACCGCGGCGAGACCTTCGCCATCGTCGGCGAGTCCGGCTGCGGCAAGTCGACCACGGGCAAGTGCGTCCTGCGCCTGACCGAGCCGACCTCCGGCGAGGTCTGGCTCGACGGCGAGGACTTCACCAAGCTCAAGGGCGACGAGCTCACCCGCGCCCGCCAGAAGATGAAGCTCATCTTCCAGGACCCGTACTCGTCCCTGAACCCGCGCATGACGGTGGCCGACATCATCGCCGAGCCCATCGACATCGCCGGCACCTACAAGACGCGCGCCGAGCGCGACGCCCGCGTCGAGGAGATCATGGAGGCCGTCGGCCTCGACCTCGCCTTCAAGTACCGCTACCCGCACGAGTTCTCCGGCGGCCAGCGCCAGCGCATCGGCATCGCCCGCGCCATCGTGCTCGAGCCCGAGATCGTCGTCTGCGACGAGCCCGTCTCGGCCCTCGACGTCTCGGTCCAGGCCAAGGTCATCAACCTGCTCGAGAAGCTGCAGGAGCAGATGGGCCTCTCCTACATCTTCATCAGCCATGACCTCTCGGTCGTCAAGCACATCTCCGACACCGTCATGGTCATGTACCTCGGCCACACGATGGAGCTTGCGGACAAGGACGACCTCTTCGACGAGCCGCTGCACCCCTACACCAAGGCGCTCCTCGACGTCATCCCGCGCATCCGCCACGAGCGCATCCAGGACAAGAAGGTCCTGGAGGGTGATGTTCCCTCGCCGACGAACCCGCCCGCCGGCTGCGTTTTCCACACCCGCTGCAAGCACTGCATGAAGGTGTGCTGCGAGCGCGAGCCGGAGCTCCGCGAGGTCAAGCCCGGCCACAAGTGCGCCTGCCACCTCTTTGACGAGGGGCTGACGGACGCCGAGCGCGAGCACGTGGAGATCGCGACCGCCGAGGCGTAGGCCCGCGGCTTCGGCCCCCGGTCTTCTTTGCATGCATCGCAATTGCGCGCCCCTGCGGTCGACGCCGCGGGGGCGCGTTCGTGTGCTGAGGTTTATCATCGAGTCCGGATTCCACACGTCCTCATGGAAAGAAGGATGGACCGCATGTCTGATGTTCTTGATCGCTTTATCCGCTACTGCGAGGTGCCGTCGCAGTCGAACCCGCTGACGGCCGACCACGTGCCCTCGACCGAGACGCAGTTCGACATCGCGAACGTCATCGCGGCCGACCTGCGTGAGCTCGGGGCCGAGGACGTCGAGGTCGACGAGCACGCCTACGTGACGGCCCACTGGCCCGCCTCCGCCGGCGCCGAGGACCTGCCGTGCCTGGGGTTCTGCTGCCACATCGACACGGCGTGGCAGAGCTACGGGTCGCCCGTGCATCCCGAGGTCAAGCACTACGAGGGCGGCAAGCTCGTCATCGGCACCGGGCGCGACGGGCGCGAGGTCGCCGTCTCCCCGGAGACGAACCCTCGCCTCGCGCAGATGGCCGGCTACGACATCGTGACCACCGACGGCACCTCGCTTCTCGGCGGCGACGACAAGGCCGGCGACGCCATGGTTGTGTCGCTCCTTGCGCGCCTGAAGGCCGACCCGACGCTTCCGCACCCGCGCCTCGCGCTCTCGTTCGTGCCGGACGAGGAGATCGGGCACGGCGCGGCGCTTCTCGACCTCGAGAAGTTCGGTGCCGAGTTCGGCTACACCATCGACGGCGGCCCGCTCGGAGAGTTCTGCTACGAGACGTTCAACGCGGCCGAGGCCAAGGTCCGCGCGCACGGCCTTTCTTGCCACACGGGCACGGCCAAGGGCATGATGATCAACGCCTCCGAGGCCATCATGCGCTTCCACCAGATGCTGCCGGCGGCCGAGCGCCCTGAGTTCACCGACGGCTACGACGGCTTCTTTTACCTCGAGCGCATGAGCGGCGACTGCGAGGAGGCCGCGGCCGACTACATCATCCGCGACCATGACCAGGCCAAGGTCGAGCGCCGCAAGGACCAGATGCGCGCCGCCGTGGAGATGGTGAACTCCCAGATGGGGGAGGGCGTGCTCGAGATCGAGATCTCCGACCAGTACCACAACCTCGCCGACGTGGTCACGCGCCCCGAGTACGCGCACCTCATCGACAACGCCCGCACGGCCTACGCGTCCATCGGCGAAGAGATGCGCTGCATCCCCATGCGCGGCGGCACCGACGGCAGCCAGCTTTCGTTCCGCGGCTTCCCCTGCGCGAACCTCTCGGCGTGCTACTACAACGCCCACGGCGTGCGCGAGTTCGTGCCCGTGCCGGAGCTCGAGGCGATGGTGGATATGCTGCAGGAGCTCGTGGCCCTCTACGCCCGGCCCCAGGGCCGCTGAGGCACCCCGCCTAGGGGCTCCGGAGGTATGGTGAAAACCAGATTCAAGAAGATTGACCTTAATGCTCCCGCAAGGTCTATTAAGGCGGCTTCAATAGCCCAGCTGGGGTCAAAGCTCATAAACGTCATCATGCAACTTGTCGTTACCATGGTGCTCGCAAGGCTGCTGACGCCCGAGGAGTTCGGTACGGTTGCCGTTCTAACTGCGTTTTCTGGAATATTCAATATCCTTGCTGACGCCGGAATCTCGACGGCGATTGTGCAGTCGAGCGACCTCGAGGAGGATGAGTATGATCGTCTCCTATTTCTGGGGCTCCTAATCGGCATTGTGCTTACGGCGCTCTTTTGCCTGCTTTCTGTTGGTGTCGCTTGGTTCTACGGCGATGCGGCTTATGTGCCACTTGGCTGTTTCATGTCGTTGGCCGTGCTCTTTAACTCGCTAAATATGGT
>CAVIBB010000182.1:0-3391 GCA_963640745.1 Paludibacteraceae bacterium | reverse complement strand
CCACGTTAACGAACACGGTGTTCAGTCCCATGGCACCCTGGCGCTCCTCCGGCGTAATGAGGTCGGTGATGAGGACCTGCGTGAGGTTCGTCACGAAGCCGACGCCCATCCCGAGGACGCCGCTGCAGAAGAGCATGAGCGGCAGGTTCGCGGGAAGAAGGAACGGCAAAAGGCCGCCGATGAGGACAAGGGCAGGACCGGCCGCGGCAAGGAACTTTCGGGGGACAACGTTGGCGATACGGGCCACGACCACGGCCGCGACGAGCGACATCAGGCTCGGGATCGCCGTGAGCATCTGGACCTCGGAGGCCGAGTTCTCCGGGAACGCCTGGGCGATGAGGGCGATGGACGGAACGACTCCGAGCGGGGCCATGGAGAGCATGGCCATGCCGAAAATGCCGACCTTGGCCAGCACGCTGTTTTTCTTCATGGTTTAATCCTTTATCTATGAAATTAGAATCCGATGGAGGCCGGGGCGGGGAGGGAGGCCCCGCCCCGGCAAAAGGGGAGGAAGGGGGTCTAGTTGGATTCGGCGGTGACGACGTAGCGATGGGTTCCGCACCCGGCGTCGACCCAGGCATCGCCGGCCCAGACGCGGGCGCGGGCATTCTGGGGCACGCTCACCTTGAGCTCGACCCGGCCGCCGAGGCGCTCCCACGCGACCTCAATCCGCCCGTTGACGGAGTCGTAGCCGAGGCTCGCGCGCTCAAGGCCGCATCGGTAGTCCGGGCGCACGTCGAAGCTCTTGTATCCGGGCGCCGTCGCGACGAGGCCGCCGATTCGCCGATAGATGAAGTCGCCGACGCACCCGTTCGCGTAGTGGTTGTACGAGACGTTCGTCGGGCTGCCGTCCTCGAGCATGGCCTGCCAGGCCTCCCACGTGGTGGTTGCGCTCATCTTGACCTCGTAGAGCCAGCTCGGGCAGCGGTCCTCGAAGAGCATGCGGTACGCCACGTCGGCGGCACCCGCATCTACCAGGGTGTCCAGAAGGAACGGGACCGAGAGGAAGCCCGTGTCGTGGAGGCCGCCGTTGTCCTCGATCATCTGGATAAGATGAGAGAGCACAGCGTCGCGCTTTTCGTCCGGGTAAAGGCCGAAGGCGAGGACGAGCACATAGATGCCCTGGAACGGGAAGTCGGTGATGATGCTTCCGTCCTCGGCGACGTACTCGGCGATAAAAGCCTGCCGGACCTTCTCGTGGTAGTCGCGGTAACGCTCGGCATCGCCCGCCTTCCCCAGGGCCTCGCAGGCCCGCGCCATGACGTCGACGGTACGGGCGAACATGGCCGGCGCGACCAGCGCGCGCGTGCCGATGGAGCTCTGGAACATGTCGATCTTTCCGTCGCTCATGACGATGCTCGGCAGCAACCAGTCTCCCCAGTGGAAGTCGGTGTTCCAAAGGTACTTCTGGCGCTCGAGGACCTCGGCGTCGGCGCCGTCGGCGTACTTCTCGGGGATGCCGTCGGCAGACCTCGCGATGCCGTACTCGACCCACGCCTGCATGGCATCGAAGCTTTCGGCGAGCACGCGCTTATCGCCGAGGCGCTGGTACTGCGCCCACGGGACGATGGCGGAGGCGTCGCCCCAGCCGGTCGAGCAGCAAGACCCCAGGTGCGCGCAGACGGTGTCGCGGTAGATCGGGGTAAAGGGCACCACATGCGGGACGCGGCCGTCGTCGAGCTGGTCGATCCTGAGGTTGCGCATCCAGCTGCGCAGGAAGGCGCGGGTGTCCATGTTGAAAGCGGCCGTGGGGGCGAAGACCTGTATGTCGCCGGTCCAGCCCATCTTCTCACGCTGAGGGCAGTCCGTAGGAATGGAGAGGAAGTTGGCCTTCTGGCTCCACAGGATGTTGTGCTGGAGCTGGTTCAGGCGGGGATCGCTGCACGAGAAGTCGCCAGTCTTTGCGAGATCGCTGCCGATGATCTCGACCTCGGCGGAGACGAGCTCGAAGGGGCCGTCGGCGGTGATGCGGACGTAGCGGAAACCGTGATAGGTAAAGCGCGTGCAGAGCCGCTCGGCTCCGTTTCCGGCGGTGATGAACACGTCCTGCTGGTCCTTGTTCGCGCCCATGACGTTGTTCACGTAATTGCCGTCGCGGGTAAGAACCTCGGTGTGGTCGAGGACGATCCGGACGGGTGAGTCGCAGGCCACGGTGAGGGCCGCGCGGCCGGAGAGCACCTGGCCGAAGTCGAGGACGAGCTCGCCGGCGGGCGTCTCGATGCGTTCGCGAAGGGGCAAGACGTCGGTCACGCGGACCGGCTCGAACCACCAAGAGGCGAGGTTCTCAAAGCCGAAGTCAGCGGGGACGGCCGGCGTCCAGGAACTCGCGTCGTAAGCGGGCGCGCTCCAGTCGCCGAGCTGGACCGTGTGGTCCTGGAACTCGCCGATGTAGAGGTCGGAGTAGCGGATCTGGCCCTTGGAGCAGGTGGCCTTCTTGCCGTTTGCGAGGATCTCGGAGGTTCCGTCCTCGTAGTCGGCCACGAGCATGTAGAGGACGGAGAGGTCCTTGCCGTACTGGCAGGGGATACCGGGGCCTCCGATGTAGCCGGAATACCAGCCGTCGGCCGCGGTAAGCCCGAGGGCGTTGGCGCCCTCGCAAAGAAGGTCGGTCACGTCGTAGGTCTGGAAATAGAGCAGCTCGCCGTAGGTGGTGTAGCCGGGGGCAAGAAGCTCGTCGGACACGCGGACGCCGTTGAGCTCGGCGTCGTAGACGCCGTGGGCGGTGGCATAGAGGCGGGCTCGGGTGACGGCCTTGCCGCAGGCGAACTCCTCGCGGAAGTGGACAGGGGCGTTGAGGTCGTCCTTGTTCACCGTGTCGTCGAAGTTGCCCTCCTCGATGAACTCGGTGACGAAGTACTCTCCGCTGCGCTCAAAGGGCGAGGAGACCCACTGCGCGTCCCAGTCGCCGGCCGAGAGCGGGCCGCACTCAAAGGTGGCTACGTCGCTCGTCTCGACGGCTCCGTCGGCATAGGCGACCTCGACGTTCCACGCGTACGTCGCGAAGGCCTCGAGCTCGCCGCCGTAGGCGACGGCGTTCGTCTCGGAGCTCTCGACGTATCCGCTGTCCCAAACGAGGTCCTCGCCGGCGAGGATCGCTGAGGAACTGTGGGCGACGCGGATGCGATAGCTCGCCTGATCGGCACCGCTGGCGGTCTTTACGAGCCACGAGAAGTCGCACGGGCCATCGACGCCTACGGGAGAGATCTGCCCCGATAGTTTAAGGTCATAGACCATAAGAAGCGTCCCTTCTATCCTTGTGAATACAGCTGCCGGACTTCTGCGTGTGCACACTTGATTCGGCCTTTCTGGGATAAATATTCGTCCCTATAAAGACCTCGAACAATGCAATAATCTTCTAGGCCTGTACGGAAATCTACGATGTTTGGAGCGT
>CAVIBB010000181.1:0-3427 GCA_963640745.1 Paludibacteraceae bacterium | reverse complement strand
GCCCTGGTCAGGGCCGGTCCCCCTCGACCAGGGCGCGCAATTTTTTTAGGTAGGCTACCTCGGCCTCGAGCCGGCGGCAGCGCTCCTCGAGCTCATCCTCGCGGGTCCGCGGCCCCGGCTTCGGCCTCGACCCTTTCGGCCGGCCCTTCGGCCCCGGCCTGAGTGCCTCGGCGCCGCCCTCGCGGTAGAGCCTGCACCAGCGGTCGAGCGGGGACTTCGACGCTATGCCGAACTCGGCCATGGCGGCGGGCTTCGCCATGCCGCCGTCGACGACGGCCCTCGCGGCGGAGACCCTCTGCTCGTATGTGTAGACAGCCTGCTTCCCGTCCATCGACAGCAGCACCTCGCTTCCGAACGCGCGGTATACCTGCTGCCATTTTCTCACGGCCTCCTTCGGGACGGACAGCCTCTTGGCGACCGATTTGTAGCCGTGACCCGAGCCGAAGAGCTCGGCCGCGAGCCTCCTCGTCTCGACGTCGTGCTTGAATCTAAGGTCGGTTCGCATGAAAAGCCTCCCATTTCTCATGTCCAAGAAATGGGAGGCAGTTCAGTATGGGGCCGCGGGCTTCTTTATTTGGCGCTGTTGGCCCGTCTTGTTGGGATGTCGTTGCCGCGCCGATCCCCGCTCTTCCTGGTTTTGAATCCGGGCGGCGCGAGCGCTGCGCCCTGGAATCATGCCGCGCAGTAACACCGTGGTGCCGAGCGCCCCAATACCGCGCCAGGCGGTAACGCCTGCGCCCTTCTCGCCCCGGAACATCGCCGCGCAGTAACGTCTACGCCCTTCTCGCCCCGGAACATCGCCGCGCAGTAACGACCCATTACTGCGCGGCGCGTTATTGGGGCGGATGGGGCGCGACGGTTGCTGCGCGGCGCATTCTCAGGGCGGATAGGACGCACCCATTACTGCGCGACGCGTTATCGAGGCGAGCGGAGAGAAATCCATTGCTGCGCGACACGCTCACCCCGGAGGAGAGGGAGCGCTTCATCTGCCTCATCCTCTGCACCGTCTCCGGCGTGGCCGCCGGCCTGCAGAACACCGGGCGATGCACAGCGCGCGAGCTGCGGTTTCGTGGATACTTTCCAGGCAAGAAACCAGGCGAGAAGTCCTTGCGGGCTTCTCGCCTTTTTTGTGGGCGCCCAATTGACGGCGCGGTCCTTATGGACGGGCCCTGCGCGCGTTACGGGCGCCTGGGTCAAACTGCGTGGGTCTATAAAGTACGTAAACCGTAACAAAACGCAGGTCAGTGGGGTTATATAGGTTACCGCTCGCGGAATGTATTAATTATTGTCCGGTGGCGATGCTAAGATTCAGCCTGTTGAATCCTTTAAACAAGGGAGAGCTTTTCTTATGCAGTCTCGCAAGCATGGCATTTTAATTCGGGGGGGGGGTGCCTCGTAGCGCACTCTTAACGCGCCCCGTCGCCCCTGTTAAGGCGGGTGCGTAGCCCATGCCCACCGACGCCCCCTACCGCGGCACCATTACCCGCGAGCAATGGCTCCTGCGAGAAACCCGCGTCGTCGCCCGCCTTCGCGCGGATGCGGCCAACGCCGGAGCTCCCTTGAGCTGCGAAGACGTCATCAACCTCGCAGCCGAGCAGAACATCTTCCAGTACCCCACCGAGCGCGAGGTCAAGTCCATCGCCCGCGCCTGCTGGCGCCGCCTCGACGCGCTCTCGTCCGACCAGGCCCTCCGCGACCTGCTCATAGACCTCATCGCCTCCGGCGTCCCCGATCAGGCCTGCCAGGCCAACCTCTATGCTATGGCGCGCGACAACCGCATCGTCTGGGACTTCCTCGCGGCCGTCATAAGCCCCAAGCTCCAGCGCCTCGACGAGTCCCTCCCCAAACGAGAGATCGTCGCCTTCCTCGAGGGCCTGCGCAGCCAGGACGACCGCGCCGCCCGCTGGTCGGACGCCACCTTGAACAAGATCCGCCAGGTTCTCACCGCCTGTCTTGTCGGTTGCGGCATGTACGACCGCCGCAGCGAGGCCCTGCGCCGGCCTCTCCTCGACCTCACGCGCGAGCAAGCCATGCGCGCAAACGGCGACAATGCCCTGCTGCCCGCCTTTGGCCTCACGGAATAGGGGAGGCGGAGACGAGCATCCTTAACGCGCCTGAGCAAGACATCGCGGCTGACTTCGACCGCATCCGCACCCGCTTCTGCGACGACGACTTCCTGCGCAACCGCGGCCTGGGCAACGAGGTCGGCTTCTTTGTCTACCCCTACGACGCCGCCCGCGAGCTCGACGTCCGTTCCCGCATGGCCGCTCTTGCCAAGGAATCCGAGGAAGGCCGGCTCGCGTGCCGCATCGTATACCGCAACCTCTGGGACGTCTTCGAGTCCATCTGCGAGCAGAGGCGCATTCTCGATCGCATTCCCGACCTGGAGTCTCGCCGCGGCACCGACGCGCTGCTGGCACGCCTGCAAAAGATCGCCACGCCTGAGGCTTTCGCCCAGGCGCTCGACTACGACCCGCACGAGCCCGGCCGCGACGTCCTCGTTATCGGCGGCGTCGGCGAGGTCTTCCCCATAGTCCGCGCCCATGCCGTCCTCGAGAACTGCCAGCACGTCTTTGAGGACATCCCCGTGGTCATGCTCTATCCCGGCCGCTACGACGGCCGTCAGCTCCATCTCTTCGGCACCTTGAGCGACGGCAACTACTACCGCGCCTTCAATCTCCTCTAACCGCAACTAGGGCAATCGCTCCGGTCACGGGGCGGGAAAGGTACGCCATGCGTATCCAGCAGATGTTCGAGCGCGACATCGACCGCGACATCAACGGCGTGGTCAAGGTCGCCCAGGAAGACGATGCCGCCGTCGAGCAGGAACTCGCCGAGTACGTCATCACCCGCGAGCTCTCTGGCCACTTCGCCTCGTTCTACGGCGCCTACGAGCGCGCCCTCGACGTCCCTACAGACAAGATCGGCGTCTGGATCAGCGGCTTCTTCGGCTCCGGTAAGTCGCACTTCCTCAAGATGCTCTCGTACCTGCTCACCAACCGCGAGGTCGGCGGACGCCGCGCCCTCGACTACTTCGACGGCAAGTTCGCCGACCCCATGGTCGGGGCCCAGGCCAAGCGCTGCGCCGAGGTACCCACCCAGTCCATCCTCTTCAACGTGGACAACAAGGCCGTGGGCGAGAAGGACAAGGACGTCCTCAAGCGCACCTTCGCCCGCGTGTTCTACGACGCCCTCGGCTTCTACGGCGAGGACCTCAAGCTCGCCCGCCTGGAGAAGTTCGTCGACGACCGCGGCCGCACCGAGGCCTTCCGCGCCGCCTTCGAGAACATCAACGGCGAGGCTTGGGTCGACGCCCGCGCCGAGTACGACTTCTTCTCGGACGACGTCATCGATGCGCTCGAGGAGGCTGAGGTCATGAGTCGCGCCGAGGCCGAGCGCTGGCTCACCGCCTCCGACGCCGCCGACC
>CAVIBB010000180.1:0-3473 GCA_963640745.1 Paludibacteraceae bacterium | reverse complement strand
GTCGAGGATGCGCTTCTTGCCGCGTGTGTGACCACCCGTCTGCCCGGCGTGGACGGCTCGCGCCTAATGACGCACGGGGAGGGTTTGGGCGCCCTGCCCGCGCTCGCCGTCGCATCGCTCGTGCCGGGCGTGGCCAAGTGCGCCGTGCTCAACGCCGAGCCCGCCGATATCCGGCTTGCCTGGGAGAAGGGCGCCTCGGGCCCCGTCTACGAGGGCGTTTGCCGCCACTTCCGCGACGAGGACCCGGCAGCCGAGGGTGCGGACGCGTACTTTGGTGCCGTGGCCTGGGCGGACGCGGCCAACTTCGCGGCGCTTCTTTCCTCGGATACCGAGCTCCTCGACGGGGTCTGCCTTATGGATGAGGTGGCACCCCCTGCATCGCAGCTCGCCGCCTTCGAGCGCGTCGCGTGCCCAAAGCAGCTCGTGAGCTACCCCAAGTACGGTCACGAGCGGCTGAACGACTTCGAGAACCGGCTTTTCTCCTTCATGCATTTCGGCGAGCGTTGCGCCTAGCCCGTGCATGAGGGTCTAGCATCGTCTGCGCCCCGCGAGGGGCCGGGTCGGGGGATACGCCCCCGGCCTCAAGGGAAAGAAAGGTAAGAAAGCATGGCTGACTTTAAGATTCGCGGCGTTGTGCCCCCTGTCGTCGTCCCCGACACCCCTGACCACGAGCTCGACGTTCCTTCCTTCGAGCGCCTCATCAACCGTATGCTCGACGCCGGCGTCGACGGTCTCTTCTTCCTCGGGTCCTCCGGCGAGGTCGTCTTCTCGACCGACGAGCGCCGCCGCCAGGTCATCGCCGAGGCCATTCGCATCGTCGACCACCGCGTGCCGGTGCTCGTGGGCATCATCGATACGGAGACCGACCGCATGGTCGAGCAGGGCAAGGTCGCCCAGGAGCTCGGCGCGGACGCCCTCGTGGCCACCTGCCCCTTCTATGCCCTGCAGGGCATGACGGAGGTGGAGGAGCACTTCCGCATCCTTCACGAGGAGCTTGACCTGCCCATCTTTGCCTATGACATCCCCGTGTGCGTGCACACCAAGCTCCCCTGGAAGCTGCTCGCCAAACTCGGCGCCGAGGGCGTGCTCGCCGGTGTCAAGGATTCTTCCGGCGACGACGTGGGCTTCCGCTACCTCGTCCAGGAGAACGAGAAGCTCGGTCACCCGATGAGCCTGCTCACCGGCCATGAGGTCGTCGTCGACGGCGCCTACCTCGGTGGCGCCGACGGCTCCGTCCCCGGCCTCGCCAACGTCGAGCCCTACGGCTACGTGCGCATGTGGAAGGCCGCCTGCGAGGGCGACTGGGCCACGGTCAAGGCCGAGCAGGACCGCCTGAACGAGATCTCCCACATCTGGGACGTGACCTCGGGTGTCCAGGGCTACGCCGGCGGCGTCGGCGCGTTCAAGACCGCGCTCAACCTCATGGGCATCTTCGACTCGCCGACGATGCCGCGCCCGGTCAAGGCCATGACCGGCGATAACGTCGAGGCCATTCGCAAGGTCCTGACCGACACGGGCTTGCTCTAGGCCTTGGTACGGGGCGGCCTGCGGGGCTATCTGCGGGCCGCCCCCGTCGCGGCATCGCCTTCGGCGGGCGTGCCGGCCCTTCTCGCTAACTGATCTATGACGTGGAGGCAGCAATGAGCGCAAAGAAAGTCGTCGCCATCGACATCGGCGGCACAAAGATCGCCTCGGCCCTCGTAACCCTGCCTGAGGCGGGGGAAAGGCCTGTGGTCGAGCACTTCGCAAAGATTCCGACCGAGGCCAAGCGCGGTGGGCAGGTCGTGCTCGCCAATGCGATTCAGATGGCGAGGCGCGTGATTGAGCTTGCCGGCGAGGGCACCGAGCTCGCGGGGATAGGCGTGAGCTCCGGCGGCGTGATCGACCCGCGATCCGGAGACGTCACCTACGCCAATGACATGATGCCCGGCTGGGGCGGCACGCATCTGGGCCGTGAGCTCGAAGTTGCTACGGGCCTGGAGACGCGCGTCCTGAACGACGTGCACGCCCATGCGCTGGGGGAGGCCCGCTGGGGCGCCGGCGCGGGAAAGCACAGCTGCCTGGTCGTCGCCGTGGGCACGGGCATCGGAGGTGCCTTCGTCGAGCGCGGCCACATCATGCTCGGCGCCCACAACGAGGCGGGCCACATCGGCCATGTGAGCTGCAGTGACGCGGCGGGTATCCCGTGTCAGTGCGGCGCTGTCGGCCACCTGGAGACTATTGCCTGCGGCCCGGGCATCATCGAGCGCTATCTCGAGCTCGGCGGCGCGCCCGAGGAGAACGGCGAGCCCGTGGACGGCGCCGTCATCGACGCGCGCGCCGCGGCCGGCGACGAGACGGCCGTCGCGGCGGAGGCTCGCAGCGGCCACGCCATCGGTGAGGTCCTCGGCAGCCTCTCCAACATGCTCGACCCCGAGTGCATCATCCTTTCGGGCTCCGTCGCGCAGTGCGGCCCCGCGTGGCACGACGCCATGGCGGCCGGCTGGTCGGAGGCCGTTATGCCGCCCGTGGTCGCGACGCCGATCCTCTCCGGCGAGCTCGGCGGCGACGCGCCCCTCATCGGCGCGGCCGAGAACCTCGTCAGCTCCGCCTACGCCTGGTAAGGCGCGGCGATCCATTTACACCCAACGGCGAAAGGAGCCGGCATGACCGTCGACCCGCTGATCCAATCCCTCAAGGGCAAGCTCATCGTGAGCGTCCAGGCATACATGGGCGAGCCCCTGCGCCACCCCGAGACCATGGCCCAGATGGCCCGCGCCTGCGAGCTCGGCGGGGCCGCCGCCATCCGCTGCCAGGGGCTTTCCGACATCGCCGCCATCAAGGGCCGCTGCGAGGTCCCCGTCATCGGTCTCTGGAAAGAGGGGCACGAGGGCGTCTACATCACCCCGACCCTTCGCCACGCGGTGGCATGCGTGAACGCCGGCGCCGACGTCGTGGCACTCGACGCCACCGATCGACCCCGCCCCGACGGCCGCACCTTCGAGGAGACCGTCGCCGCCCTGCGCGAGCAGTGCGAGACGCTCATCATGGCCGACTGCATGACCATCGAGGATATCCGCCGAGGTGTCGCCGCTGGCTGTGACCTGGTGTCCACTACCCTGAGCCACAACAAGGCTGCCATCGACACGACCATGGACGATGGTCCCGACCTGCCCATTCTTCGTCAGGCGGTCGAGGAGTTCCCGGGATTCCCCGTTATCTGCGAGGGCCATGTCCACACGCCGGCCGACGCGCGCGCCGCCATCGACGCCGGCGCCTGGGCGGTCGTCGCGGGCACGGGGATCACGCACCCCACGAGCATCACGAGCTGGTTCAAGGCCGCCATCGAGGATTAATCCCAAGGGCCGGGTCCTTCACGCGCCGCCGCGAGCCCCTAGGCTTCGCCGTCCAGTAATCGGTGACCGGCGCGAGCCCCATAACTGCGCCAGCCAGCAATGAGGGGCTGCCGCGAGCCCTGAAACCGCGCCAGCCAG
>CAVIBB010000179.1:0-3476 GCA_963640745.1 Paludibacteraceae bacterium | reverse complement strand
CTTTCGGTCGCGGTCAAGCTTGGCGAAGTGGTCCTCGTTCTTCTTGCGGTTGGTGGAGTTGTCGTCCTCGTTCTTCATCTCGAACATGATGGACACGACCTCGACGCCGGACTCGTCCTTCTCTCGGAAGACATAGTCGCCCTTGGTGCCGTCCACGACCTCGTTGTCCTTATGGAACTCCGCCTTGGGGAAGGCCATCATGCGCACGCGGTTGAACTCGGTCTCGCAGTGCTGCTCCAGCGACTCGCCGATGAGCTTGACGGAAAGGCGCGTGCGCTGGTTCTTGATGCGCTCGATCTCGTCGTCGCGGTCGCGGATCTGCTGGTCCTTGTAGTTAATCTTTTCGAGCATCTCGCTACGCAGGCTGTCCTCGGTTTGCTTACGCTCGATGCGGGCGGCGTTGAGCTCGCCCTCCAACGCAACGATGCGCTGATCGCGCTCGCCGGTGGCCTCGCTCACGGCGAGCTTGCGCTGGGACTCGAAGGTCGCCTCAGCGGTCTTCGCCTCCGCCTCGAGCTCGGCGATGCGGCGGTCCCGCTCGGCGAGGTCGTCCGTGGCCTTGCGCTGCGCCTCGGCGAGCTTGTTGGAGGCCTCGCGCTCGAAGGCGGCGAGGTCCTCAATAGCCTTGCGCCGGGCCTCGGCAAGCTCGGTCGACGCCGCCTGCCTGGCCTCTGCGAGTTCCGTAGACGCCTGCTGCTTGGCCTCCGCGAGCTGCGCCGAGGCCTCCTGGCGAGCATTCGCGAGGTCGGTCGCGGAAGCGCCTCGGGCCTCTGCGAGTTCTTTCTCCAGTGTCGCGATGCGCTCCTTCGCCTCCGCCTCCGCGGCACTCCGCTCGGCCTTCGCGGCGCCTTCACTCGCCTCGAGCTTAGAGGTCAAACGCGCGATCTCGGCGTCCTTTTCCGCGGAATCCGAGCTCGCCTTGGCCTGGACCTCCATAAGCTCGCGGCGGGCCGCCTCGCGCGCCCGCGCCTCCGCCGCCTCGACGGCCGAGGCCTGCTCACGCTTAGCGACCTCGAGACGATCCGCCATATCGCGTTCAAACTCGGCATCACGCACCTGCTTGACGATGCTCGCGTACTCGGACTCGTCGACGGTGAACGCGCGGCCACAGTGCGGGCATTTGATCTCTGCCATGGGGTCTCCCTCTGTTTGACGTTTGCCAAAAAGCATACTCGACGCACCGGACAACAATTACCCGCCGCGAAATTCGGCCCGAAAGGCCCCTGGGGCCGGCCCGCCAACCGACATGCCCGACTTATCCCACTTTAAAACTCAATTCTCCGAGTATCGATCAATCCTCAACTGGGCAAACGCAGCCAAAACAGCCTTCCCTACTCAGCAAACGCGATTTTAAAACGGGATATCTCGCCCATGCCCGCACGACCACCCCCTAAACAGCAAACGGGGCCCGCCGTAGCGAGCCCCGCCCGAGTCGATGTGATCAGGCCTTAGTTACCGTAACCGTAGCCGTTGTTGCCGTAGCCGTTCCCGTACCCGTTGCCGCCGTACCCGTTGTTGCGCTGCTGCAGGTACTGCTCGATGTACTGCTCAATCGAGTTGGAGTCGGAATTCGAGTTCGTGTCGGTGTCGTTGTTGAGGTAGCTGTTGATGTCCGAGGTGACGGACTGCTGCTTCTGCAGCTCCTCGTCATCGTCGAGCGTGACCTCGAAGGTCTTCTCCTCGTTGCCGCGCATGACCGTGACCTGGACCGTGTCGCCGATCTCGTGCGAGCGCACCGCGAGAATCACACCGTCGGCGGACGTAATGCTCGTGCCGTCCATACCGATGATGATGTCGCCCTTCTGGATGCCCGCGGCCTCGGCCGGACCGCCCTCGGTAACCTCGGCCACGTAAGCGCCCGACGTCACCGAGAGCTTGTTGGCCTTGGCATTGCTCTCGTTGACCGTCTGCATAGAGAGGCCGATGTGAGCGTGCGTCACGGTCTCGCCCGAGATGATCTTCTGCGCGAGCTTGACCGCGTAGTTGCCGGGGATGGCGAAGCCGATGCCCGCGAAGCTCTCGGTGCTCGAGGTATAAAGCGTGCAGATGCCGACGAGCTGACCCTGCGAGTTGACAAGGGCGCCGCCCGAGTTGCCCGGGTTAATGGAGCAATCGACCTGAATGAGGTTCGTATAGAGCGTGTTGCCGGAGCTGCTGGTAAGAAGCTCGTTACGCGTGAGTGCACTCACGATGCCCTGCGAGACGGACTGCTCGAGGCCAAACGGGCTGCCCACGGACATGACCCAATCGCCGACCTGAAGATCGGAGGAGTCGCCGACCTCGATCGGGGTGACCGAGGCTCCCTGCAGGTCAACCTTAAGCACGGCGATGTCGGAGCTGGAGTCGGAGCCGACGAGGGTCGCGTCGTAGGTGGTGCCGTCGATGGTCACCGTGATGGAATCGGCGTCCTCGATGACGTGATAGTTCGTGATGATGTTGCCATCTGTGTCGTAGATGACGCCGGAGCCCAGCCCGCTCGAGGAGCTGGAAGTCACGTTAACCGTGCAGACCGAGGGCAGGGCTTTGGCTGCGACGGCGTTTGCGGTGGTGGTGTCGTCGTCGTTCGGGTCGATGGTAATCGACTGCGTCGTCCCGGAGCTCAAAGTCGTTGTCGACTTGCCGATGACGCCCGTGACAAGCAGTGCCCCGGTAAGAAGCCCAGCGCCCACCACGCCGCCAACGAGGCCAAGGATGAGGGCACGCGCTCCGACGCGTTCCTTCTTGGGCTTAGGCTCAGGCGTCGGCGCGAGGCCCGGCTGCTGGCCGGGAATCGGCGGGACGCCGGAATCGCTGCCGGAGCCACTCTGCGCATAGTCGACGCGCGGCTGCTGGGCCGTAGTGCCGGGCGTAGCACCGGCCGCATGGAGCCCCGCCTCGTAGCCTGCCTGGGCACCGCGCTGGTACCCGGTCTGGTAATCCTGCTGCTGGGTCGGCTGCGCCGGCTGCTGCGCGGTCTCGTCGGCCCCCTCTGAACCCGAGGCGAACTGGTCGTTGCGATACTCGTCCATATGCTCTCCCCTTCCCGCGGGTCCAAGCCCGCCGGTATGGTCGATTGCTTCACATCAACGACTGTACCCCACCAGGCTTGCAGATTACTGAAATGCGGAAGAGCCACGTTTGCGGCACGACACTTTGAGATTGCTGAAAGTCGCTAAGCATGAGGCTGCGTCGAAACCGAGCTGACCGCCGCCCGCGCCTACTCGGAGCCATCGCGAGCCCTGGAACCTTGTCGCGCAGTAACGAGCCCGCGTCGTGTGCCCTGGAACTGCGCCGCGCAGCAATCTTCTCTCCCCATCCGCCCCAGAAGGACGCCGCCCAGCAATGCCTCGTTGCTGTGCGGCGCGATTTCAGGGCGAGAGGAAGCCGACCGTTACTGCATGGCGTCATTCCAGGGCGCTTAGCCCCCGAGCATTGCTGCGTGGCAAGATTTCAGGGCGCGAGAATATCCGTCGTTACTGCGCGGCGCGATCCTAGGG
>CAVIBB010000178.1:0-3492 GCA_963640745.1 Paludibacteraceae bacterium | reverse complement strand
CTGCAACGCCGACTTGAGGGCGGGCGAGGTCATGCACTCTCCCCAGAACCGGGGGTTCCACTTGAAGCTGACCGCGTTACTCATCGCCCGCCCCCGCCGAGAAGCCGACGGAGCCCTGGCCGATTCCGAGCATGGCGCGCTCCCACTTCGTCAGGTAGAAGTCGGAGCGCACAGCGGCCGGGGTCGAGTACTGCGCCGCCTGGTCGGTAAGCGTCGCCCATTGGGCGTCGGCGCCCGTGGGGTCGAGCTCGCCGACGGCGCGGCGCAGGAGGTTGCACGAGAGGAACCGCATCACGTCGTGCGGCGGCGCGGTGGCGCGGGCCGCGCTGAGCTGCGCGTCGAGCCAGAGGGCCGCGTCCTCGAGAACCTGCTCGAAGCGGGGCCGCTCGAAGTCCGCGACGTCGCGCCAGGCGGCTTCGACGTCCTCGATGGTCGCGTAAGCCATGCGTCACTCCCCCGCCTTCGGCTTGGCCTTCCTCGCCGCCGCCCGCTTAGGCTTGGGCGAGGGCTGCTTTTGCCCCGTCTCGTCGGCCGGCACGAAGAGCGGGCGGGGAAGCTCGTTGTCGGAGCTCACCCGCCCGCCGGTGGGCACGAAGATGTAGTCGGCCATGGCTACGAGGCCTTGACTACCTTGGCGAAGGCGTCCTTGTCCATGATGCCGATGCCGTAGACCACCTCAGCGCGGATGGCCACCTGGTTCATGCGCTGAAGGTCGCCGAGGCCGTCGGGGTCGCCGAACTCGATGACGTGCGCCGCGATCTCGCGCTGCACGCCCCAGCGGAAGGCGTCGAACTTGCCCACGATGGCGAGGATGTTCGACGCGGCCGCGAGCTCCTTGCCGGAGACGGTGTCTCCGACGGCACAGGACAGGCCCTCGAAGGAGGCAACGTCCTGGCCGTAACCCAGCTCGGGGTAGATGCGTCGGCCCGTGGTGTCGCGCATGGTGGCGAGGCCGAAGGCGAGGGTCGGGTCCATGGCGATGCCGGTGGGCGCGTAGCCGTTGGCGATGACGAGCGCGGCGGCCGCCTCGACGGCCTCGTCGTACTTGGTGCCGGAGAGCGTGGCTGCGCCGGCCACGTCGGTCAGGCCGTCGGTGACGGAGGAAGCGACGGCGCCGGTGAGCGGGTTGGCCTTGTGGATGCCCACGAGGTCGAGGGCGCGACCGAGCGCGATGCCGCAGTTCTCCTGGATGTCGGCCATGACGCCGAGCTGGTAATCCTCGTCGGCCCACATGACCTCGTTGGAGGCGCGAACGGTGACCTGAAGCTTGATGGGGGTCACGGTCTTGTTGTCGTAGCCGGTCGGGGTCGGGGACTTCGCCGCGCCCTCGGCCACGATCTCGGCCTTGGGGGCGGAGGTCAGGACCATGACGTTGGACTTGCCGAACTTCTGCGGCTGCGAGCCGGAGAGTCGGGCGAGTACGGACGAGGTCTGCGCCTTCTTGAAGACGCCCTTGGTGTACTCCTCGGGGAGGGTGAAGTCGCTGGTGATGAGTGCTGCCATTTTTCAGCTGCCTTTCTCTTGGTGTCGTTAGTCGTGCCGGCCGAACAGCATGCGCGCGGCCTGGGCCACGCCGTCGTTGCTCGACTGCTTGTTTCTCTCGCCGTTGTCCCGCGTCTGCGGGTAGCGGCGGGCGGAGCCTAGCATGGATTTCAGGAACTCGGCGTTCTCGGAGATGTCGCCCGACATGCGGGCGAGCAAGGACTCGTCCACGCCGGTCTCCTTAGCGACCTTGGCGACCTCGGCGGCGCGGTCCTTCTCCGCCTTGATCTTGTCGAGCTCGGCCTTGTACTTGTCGGCCTGCTCCTTGGCCTTCTGGACCTCGGTCTTGTTGGCCTCCTCCTGCGCGTCCCATTGGTCGGCCTTGGCCTTGTTGGCCTTGGCGCGCTCCTCCCACTTGCGGGCCTCCGCCTTCCAGTCGGTGCCCTGCGGTTCCGTGGGTTCCGTCGGCTCGTTCCCGGTGGGTTCGTTCTCTGCCATGTCGGCTCCTTCCGGCCCGTGCGGGCCTTCGTCTGCGCCCCGTGCGGGGCCTGTCGGTATGAAAAAGGCACCCGTGCGGGTGCCTTGGTTCATCGGTCGGTGTGTCGTGCCGTGTTAATGGGTTTCCTGGTAATACTTGCAGGCGCCCACGATCAGCAGGAGGACGGCCGCGACGGCGAGCGGCGCCCAGATGGGGGCGAGCACTACCCACCACGCCCAGTCGATGCACCCCGCGAGCTTGAGCCCGATGAAGAGCAGGCCGAGCAGGGTGAGAAAACCGGGGGTGTGGGGGGTAGGTTTGTTGGTTTCAGTCATTTCAAATCCTCTCACAGTGTTAGGGATTAACGGGTGGTTGCGTAGATTTTTTTGCAATAGGCACTCCGCCGAGGTGCTGCCCCCCGTTCTACGGTTTTGGAGACCGTCGTTCTAGCTGTTGAACTAGCGAAGTATGCTGTGGTAATATCTACTTAAGGCGCCATGGCTCTGAACAGGGACTTGGCGCCTTTTGTTATGCCGTTAGGCGGGTTATCGTCCCGTCATCGTTGATGAGCATCGCTTCTGAGATGCCATGCACCCGCATTTGCCTGGTTAGCTCGTCTTTAAGTTTTGCTCTGTCGCAGTCCCGATACCTCGGGTTAAAGACAATGCGGCGAGGAGTGATTTGGCGCTTTCGAAACTGCTTGGACGCTTTTCTGACCGAAGACTCAATAAAGCGGAGATTTTCATCCCCGGCGTCCGGGCTCTTAATCTCCCACCATTCGCCATTAATCGTTATATCGAGGTCTGCCGCACCGTGGACCTGCGCCGATATGCCGTTTTCGGCAAGAACATGGTGCGCCCACAGGTCCCTCCATTCGTTTTTTCGATCAACGACGTTCTCGGCTGAATAATCGCCGGTAACAATCAGACGGCCGTAATTCTCGATTGGGTTAAGCGAGTAATCGGTGGCGGCGTCTCCGCCGAGAAGCCAGTTCGGGTCGCGCAGGGCCACCTCGCGCGTGAACTCGGGGGTGTTTGGTTTGACGCCGGTAAGGCGCTCGACCTCCTTGAGCCTGGACTCGATTTTCCTCGGGTCGCGGCCCTCGACCAGCACCTCGTATTTGTCGCCGCTGAAGCTCGGGACAACCTTGCAGGTGCAGTGCCTGTGCCAATGGTCGAACTCGCCCGCGCTCTTCCGGGTGTGGTAGACCGCGCCGCGCCCGGCGAGCATCAGGCAGAAGGCGCACGTGTTCAACCCGCTCGTGACGCGGGCAAACATGACGCCCTTGGCCTTGTCGCGGCGGGCGTTCTTGAGAATGGTCCGGTTGACGCTTCTCATAGCGTCGTTGGCGGCGTACTCGCCGCACATCGCCGCGAAGCCCCCGACGTCGCCGTTCTTGTACTTCTCGACTTGATAATGAACGAGCTTGTCCACGTCGTGGCGCGTATAGGTCACGGCCGTCACGGCGCGGTCGAGCCTGGCGCCGGCGGAGCGGGCCTGGGCGTCGTACCACTCCGCCGCGAGGGCGGCCG
>CAVIBB010000177.1:0-3579 GCA_963640745.1 Paludibacteraceae bacterium | reverse complement strand
ATGCCGAGCCATCAGCCTCGTCAAACCCGTCCGCCGATTCCGTGGAACCCGCCGAATCAAGGAGCTTCTCCTCGCCAGTAACGTCAGCAGCAGCGACAAGCGCGTCCGTCTCCGGCGCAGCCTCGATTTCCTGAGCCATCGCAGTGGAGACGCCGCAGGTGCCGAGCGCTCCCACGAGCGCAGCGGCGGCAAAAGGTGCCGCGATGGCGCGGGTCTTATCGTCCATAACCTTCTCCTTAATAGCTCGAGAGCCCGTTCATGACCCTCTTCATGTCTTCGCCGTAAGTGGAGCTCGCGGCCCACTTGTTCGAAAGCTTTTCTATGGTGGGCGCGCAGCCGCGGCTAACGTACGAGAAGCGCGGGTCGACGCACGGGTTGTTGAGCGCGGCGGTGCTCGCATAAGCCTTAAGGTGCTGGACCTGCGCCCTCAGGCCCGTCCGCACGTCCGCGAACGAGTTGCCGGGAACGCCGCCGCCGGTGGCCCCAATGCCCGCGAAGTTGAACTGCTCGACGCGCACATCGCCGCCGAACTGCAGCCAGGCGGTCTCGAGCATAGCCTGGGCAAACACGACCTCGGCGCGTACCCCCTCGGCAGCTGCCTCCTCGCACAGAATCGCGCAGAACGTCTCGATGGAGGGGGCTCCTCCCCTGCCCAAAGCGAAAGAGGGGTATGTCTTGCCCATAGCCTTGTAGTAAGCCACCATCTGCGTAGCGGTATAGCGAGAAGCGCCCATGATGGGCTGGCCCTCGGTCACCACGCCGTCGTTGTCGCCGTAGTAGACGGTCCCGTTGGGGGCCGTCCACTCACCGCGCACGACATAGCCCTGGTCATCGCGACCGTAGTAGCTCGACCCGGCGACCGTAAAGGAGCCGATACGCGCTCCCTTGAGTCCGTCTCCCGGCGAGTCGTCCACCCAATACCTCTGCATGGCGCCGTCGTAATCCGCGGTAATTACCCAACCGCCGTCACCGGAAGTCCAAGCGAGCTTACCGTCGTTGCCCGCCAAAAGCATCGCGTCTCCGTAACGAAGCTTGCCTCGCAGGATACGGCCATCAGCCATGGCATACGCGTTGTAGCCCGCTTCCGAAGCGCTGACCAGACGAGACTTGGCAACCTTGCCTTCGTTCAGCCAGTAACGCTGCAGGCCCTGCCCAAAATCGGCAGTGACGAGCCAACCGGTCCGGAGCGCGCCGTCGTTGTCGGCGTAGATCATCTGGCCCTCGATCGTGGCTGGACCGCGAAGAACATAGCCCTGGGCGGTGGTGTAATGCAGCCAGCCGGAATCCGAATAACCGGTCCGCGCAGCGTGGGCGGAACCGTCGATCCAGTAACGCTGCAGGCCCTGGCCATAGTCGGCAGACACGACCCAGCCGCCCGCCTCGCCGCCCGCAAGCACGCCGTCGTTGTCCGCAAGATAGATGCAGCCTGACCCGTCGGAGTACGAGCCGCGCACCACATAACCCTCGGGACGCGCATAGGCCCATACACCCTGCGATACATGGACGAGCTGGGCCTTTGCCACCTTATAGTCATCGAGCCAATACCTCTGGAGCCCCTGTCCGAAACCCGTGGTCACGCACCAACCGGACTCCTGCAGGAGGCCGTCGTTGTTCGCCACGCGCATGGACCCGTCCGAGGTGCTCGCCGCGCCACGCAGGACATACCCTTCCCGCGTGGTGTAATGAGCACAGCCCTCCGAGGAGAAGCCCTCAACCGCCGCGTGGGACGAGCCGTCGATCCAATAACGCTGCAGGCCCTGCCCGTAGTCAGCCGACACGACCCAGCCGCCGGACTCGCCGCCGGCGAGCACGCCGTCGTTGTCTGCAAGGTAAACCAAACCATTGCCCGCGGCATAGGAGCCCCGGACAACATAGCCACCATCTGTGGCGTAAGCCCACCAACCGGCCTCATCGGACGAAATGAGTCTGCCGACAGCAAGGCGCCCCTCGGAATCGAGCCAATACCGCTGAAGCCCCGCGCCGGAATTTCCCGGAGCCTCGCCCGTAACGAGCCAGCCCGTGCGCCTGGCTCCGTCAACGTCGTAGTAGTACCAGGATCCGTCCTCGAAAGACCAACCGGATGCCTGTGAGACGGCCGCCGGCTCAGATTCGCCGATCGACACTTCGATAGATTGCTCATCAGACTCGACAAAATCTGTTGAGGCTCCGGAATCAACGTCCAGGTCCCCATTCGTCTGCTCTGAAGCGTCGCCAACCGAAGCAGTTTCATCCGCCGCAGGGACAGGGTAAATGCCCTCGCAGTCCTCGCTTGCCGCGATACTGTCCGCCTCAGCTTCGATCGCGGACAGAGCGTCAACGCTTGCAGAGAGAGACTCCTCCGCATGGGCAACGCAGGGCCCAACCCCAAAGACGAGGCCCAGCCCGGCGGTGACCGCAAGGCTGGACGCTATGAATCGCTCTCTTTGCATGCTTTCTCCGAATCGTCACGCAGATAATCTGCTGCCTAGATCTTCGGAAGACCGTTCATCTTGTTCGCCTCTGACCCCTGGAACTGAAGATCAATCTCCTGCTTCTCTAGATCACGGAGAAGTTCATCGGCGTCGATGGCGGGCAGGAGCACCTTCGGCGAGGGCGAGAGCGCGCTCAGCTCGGCGAGCTTCGCGGAAGCAAATGCATGGCCGGCCTTAATAGCCTCAAGACGCAGGGCGTGCGCCATCTTGTTGTCCCTGCGGGCAACAGCATCGTCGTTACCAGCCATATGGCGCGCGGCAACGGCGGCGTCGCCCATAGCGGGCACACTCGCAACAACGCCGAGCGTCATACCGAAGAGTGAATCGGGGTCAGAGTCCTCCGTGCCGGCATTCGACCCGAGCTCGTAGCGCACCGTGACGACGGAACGCAGCACCAGGCGATGGGCCTCGTCGTCGACGCTGAAGGCGTTCTCGGGATTGTTGATGAGCATAGCAACCTTGGCATCATCGCTCACAGGCTTCTGGGCCTGGAACACTGCCTCCAGCAGCGAGATGTCGTCTATGCGTATGGCGAGTGCAATATCGGTATCGCTCAATGGAAAATCCTCCCCATAATTGATAAATAGCTTTAGAAAGGATACCGATTCGCATGAGGGCGCGTACTCTTATCGGAACTGCGACACCGTTATTCCAGAGGACCGGCGGGTAAAGTTAAGGGCCGAGAACGGAAGCGCAGCTCTAGAAAAGGCCCCCGTGATATGGGCATTTCCTCGAACTTGTTCTTGAAATCGCGCAAGATACATCGCTCTCCCGGCCCCAGCACAGGAACCTACCTACCCCAGGTCTTCTTAAAAACGATTTAGCGCGGACGGGTTTTGACTTCAAGTCAAGTCCGAAGCCAATGTAAATTAAACATCATGCCGGCAAGCGATAAACTAAGTCTCACTATAAGCTAATCGTCAACTACCTTTCTACGGGTCATTAGCACAGTGAGCTCGACTGCTAGAATTATTTTATTTTTACATCCCGAAATAGACACATGCACAGTATTTTGGAGACCGCATGGCTAACATGAGCAGCATCAAAAGATTCATTTCCTTTATTAGCCATTTAATCCCGTCGCATATCGATAGCAGAGACTTCGATT
>CAVIBB010000176.1:0-3593 GCA_963640745.1 Paludibacteraceae bacterium | reverse complement strand
GGATAGCGAAGCCCTCGTCAACCGCGCCGTCAACCTGAACGTCGAGCACGTGGGCCGCGCCCTTCTCGCCGAGGACGGGCAGGCCGAGGTCGCCCGCCACGGCCCAGAAGCGCTCGCGGTCCGCCGCCGAGCCGGTAAAGCTCACCGTGACCTCGTCGGCCGTGAAGATGCGCGCGCAGAGCTCGGCGAGCTTGGCGGCAAACGCATCCTTGCGCTCATCCCAGGCGGCGAGCAGGTCGCGCAGGAAGAGATAGTAGTCGACCCCGCCAAGAAGCCCGGAGGCCTTGTTGCCGGCGCTGTAGTGGGTGAGCGCGCGCGAGACCGCCGCCGAGTGGCCGCTGCCCACGAAGTACTGCTCGAGGGCGATCTTGCGCTGGGTCAGGATGTCGCGGATGCTGTCCAGGTCGTCGAAGCGGGTCTGGCCCCAGACCTCGCGCGGGATGTCGGCCAGGCGCTCGACCTTCTCGGAGAGTGCCGACGCGCTCACCACGAACGCGGGCGCGGCGTAGTCGAGCCGCTCGGCGGTGTAGACCTCGGTAAAGAAGCCGAGGCCGCCGAGGTTCGTCTCGATGAGCGTGTCGAGGTCGGAGGCCGTGTGCGCCTCGGTGTCCAGTTTGCCGAGAAGGTCGGAGAGCGCGCCGGCGTAGGGAAGCTCGTCGGCCGCGAGGCGGCGCAGGTCGAAGTAGTGGTAGACGTAGGCGATGCCGTGGGTCTCGAGCTCGTGGGCGATGCAAGGAAGAGGCGCCTCGACCAGGGGCGCGTCCGGCTCAGGCGCGGCGTCCTCGATGTCGGCCACGGTGAGCTGGGGCAGGGTGGCGAGCGCCTCGGGCGTGTCCGGGGCCTCCTGTTCC
Organism: Paludibacteraceae bacterium; assembly: GCA_963640745.1. Taxonomy (GTDB): domain Bacteria; phylum Actinomycetota; class Coriobacteriia; order Coriobacteriales; family Atopobiaceae; genus Paratractidigestivibacter. The sequence continues at coordinate 2,742 of CAVIBB010000176.1, read as the reverse complement.
GCGCGCAGCGCCTCGACCTCGGCGGCCACGGCGGCGAGGTCCTCGTCGGTCATCGCGGCTCGGCGGGCGGCCAGTTCCGCCTCCTCCTCGGCGGCGTCGCCGCCCTCCACGGGCACGAGCTCGACCTCGGCCGAGTGGCGGCTCTCGCAGACGATTTCGCGAAGGAGCCGCTCGTAGAGCCCGTTGTCGAGGCCGGCCTTGGCCTCGGCGAGCGCGTCCTCGTAGTGCACGTAGTCCAGCGGGCGCTCGTCGTCGTAGAGCCAGGAGGACATGGCGACCATGGAGAGGGCCACGCCGTCGGGGTAGCCGCCCCAGTCGCCCTCGCGCAGGTTGAACTCCGCCTGGGCGAGCGCCGCGGCGAGCTTGTCGCGCGGGATGCCGTTTTCGGCGAGCTCGGCGCAGGTCGACTCGAGGAGCGGGCGGAACTTCTTTGCGCAGCCGGGCTTGACGCCGCGCAGGGTGAACATCGCCTGCGGCTGGAGGATCCCGTCGATGAGGGCGCCGTCGAAGTCGTCGGCGAGCCCGGCGTCGAGGATCACGCGCTTGAGCGGCGCCTCGTTCGAGCCGCAGAGGGCGTCCAGGAGCACGTCCACCGCGAGCACGCGGGCACGCTGGCTCGCCTCGCCGATTACATAGGAGACGCCTACCTCGGCGTTGTTCTCGGCGGTCGCCATCTCGATGCGCTTGGGTTCGGGGGTGACGGGGGCCTGGGGCGCGAGGGCGTTCGGCGCGCCGGCCCCGCGCTTCTCGGCGCCGAGGAAGCGCTCGTTTATGAAGGCGAGCTCGCGCTCGATGTCCATGTCGCCGTAGAGCACGGTGTAGCTGTTGGCCAGGTCGTAGTGGCGCGCGTGGGTGTCGAGGAATTTCTCATAGGTGAGCGTAGGGATGGCGCGCGGGTTTCCGCCCGATTCGAAGCCGTAGGCGGTGTCGGGGTAGAGCGCGTGGGAAAGCGCCTGGTAGAGGACATCGTCCGGGTCGGAGAGCGCGCCCTTCATCTCGTTGAAGACCACGCCGTTGTAGGCGAGCTTTGCCTCGGCGCCCTCGCCCTCGACCTCGAGGTGCCAGCCCTCCTGCTCAAAGATGCGCGGGCGGGTGTAGATGGCCGGGTGCAGCACCGCGTCGAGGTAGACGCCCATGAGGTTCTCGAGGTCGGCGGTGTTGGTGGAGGCCACGGGGTACATGGTCTTGTCGGAGAAGGTGAGGGCGTTGAGGAACGTCTGCATGCTCGTCTTGAGCAGGTTGACGAAGGGCTCCTTGACGGGGTAGGCGTCGCTGCCGCAGAGCACCGAGTGCTCGAGGATGTGGAAGACGCCCGTGTCGTCTGCGGGCGGGGTCTTGAACGAGATGGCGAACGACTTGTTCACGTCGGCGTTCGCGAGCCACAGCAGGCGCGCGCCGGTGGCCTCGTGGCGCATCACGTAAGCCTGGCCGCCGATCTCCGGCACGGCCTCGACATGGGCGACGGTGAACCCGGCGTATCCGGTTCCCTCGGCGAGAGCAGGGTCGGCCGCCGAGAAGTCCTTCTTTTCCATAGAGCTCCTTTGCTCGGGTTTTATACGTGTTGGAGCATACCCCACCGCCCGGGTGTTACCCTTGCGGGGCCGATACGTGATGAGGAGACCGAAACATGCCCGAGAAGGCCGTCGAGACGGAGCAGACCGCAATCGCGGGGGAGCGCGCGGGGATGCGCGAAGAGCCGCACGAAGACGAGCGCGAAGAGTCGCGCGCCCGTGTGCGCCGCGGGATTGTCTACACGCTCGTGGGTGGCACGTTCTGGGGTCTCAACGGCACCGTGTGCAGCTGGCTCATGAGCAACTACGCGGTGGACCCCCTGTGGCTCGTCTGCCTGAGGGAGCTCACGGCATGCTGGCTCTTTCTTGCCGCGGCGGCGGCCAGGCCGCAGAGCCGCGCCCAGCTCGCGGGCGTGTTGCGCGACCCGCGCGGGCGCCTCGAGATCCTCGCCGTATCCATCGGGGCGATCCTCTTCTCGCAGGTGGCCTACCTCGAGGCGGTCAACGCCACGAGCTCGGCGATGGCCACGGTCATGCAGAGCCTCGGCATGGCGCTCGTGCTCGCCTACACGTGCGTCCGCGCGCGCCGCGGCCCGCGCTGGAAAGAGACGCTCGGCCTCGCGCTCGCGCTCGCCGGAACGTTCCTTCTTGCCACCGGGGGAAACCCGGGGCAGCTCAGCCTGCCCGTGCTCGGCCTCGTGTGGGGTCTCGTGTGCGCGGTCTCGTCGGCGTGCCTCTCCATCCTGCCGGCCAAGCCTATGAGCAAGTGGGGCAACTTCACGGTGAACGGGCTGGCGTTTCTCGTTTCCGGCTGCGTGCTCTCGCTGGCGTACCGTCCGTGGGAGCATATGCCGGTGCTCGACGGCCCCGCGGTTGCGGCGCTCGTGTTCTCGGTGGTGGTGGGGACCTTCGGCAGCTACGCGCTCTACCTGCAGGGGGTTCGCGACGCCGGCTCCATGCGCGCGGCACTCCTGGGGACCTCGGAGCCCATCGCGGCGACCGTCTCGACGGTGCTCTTCCTGGGCACGTCCTTTACCCCCGTCGACCTCGTCGGCTTCGCGATGATCCTGGCTATGGTGTACCTCACCGCGTAGGCACCGAAGACCGAACCAACCACCGGCTCCGAACGCCCCTCCGCCGGCGCCCTCCCCTTAAATGCGGGGTTGTGCGACGTTAAAAAAAGCGGCCGCCGCGCACAACCCCGGTTTTGAGGGGCATTCAGCCCCGAATC
>CAVIBB010000175.1:0-3652 GCA_963640745.1 Paludibacteraceae bacterium | reverse complement strand
CGCACGGGTAAACGCCTTTTTCAGCTATAAAAACTGCAACGGCACAAAGAGACAACCCCCTGTCTTTGCGAAAGGAAACCAAAGATGATCAAGGAAGCCATCGAGAAGATTGTGATGAAGGAGGACCTCACTTACGACGAGGCCTACACCACCATGCACGAGATCATGAGCGGCGAGACGAGCCCGACGCAGAACGCCGCCTTCCTGGCCGCGCTCTCGACCAAGTCCTCCACCGCCGAGACCATTGACGAGATCTCGGGCTGCGCGGCCGCCATGCGCGAGCTCGCCACGCCTGTGCCGCACCCGGGCATCGAGACCCTCGAGATCGTGGGCACGGGCGGCGACCGCTCCAACACCTTTAACATCTCGACCACGGCGGCCATCATCTGCGCGGCTGCGGGCGTCCCCGTGACCAAGCACGGCAACCGCGCGGCCAGCTCCAAGTGCGGCACCGCCGACTGCCTGGAGGCCCTGGGCGTGAACCTCGACCAGTCGCCCGAGAAGGTCGCCGCCGAGCTCGCCGGCTGCGGAATGGCGTTCCTCTTTGCGCAGCGCTACCACGCGGCGATGAAGTACGTCGGCCCCATCCGCAAGGAGCTGGGTATCCGCACCGTCTTCAACATCCTCGGGCCCCTCACCAACCCCGCCTGCCCCGAGTATTTCCTGCTGGGCGTCTATGACGAGTATCTGGTTGAGCCGGTGGCGCACGTGCTGGCAAAGCTCGGCGTCAAGCGCGCGCTCGTGGTCTTCGGCCGCGACCGCATGGATGAGATCAGCCTCAGTGCCGAGACCGCCGTCTGCGAGCTCGCGGACGGCGAGACGCGCACCTACGTGATCGCGCCCGAGGACTTCGGCTTTGAGCGTTGCGAGAAGGCCGACCTCGTGGGCGGCGACCCTGCCCAGAACGCGGCTACCGTCCACGCCATCCTGGCCGGCGAGGAGCACGGGCCCAAGCGCAACGCGGCCCTGCTCAATGCTGGTGCGGCGCTGTACGCAGCGGGCGCGGTCGAGTCCATTGCCGACGGCATCGCCCGCGCGGCCGAGGTCGTCGACTCCGGCGCCGCCGCCGCGACGCTCGCGGCCTTCGTCGAGGAGAGCAACGCATAATGTCCATCGAGGACCCTAAAGCCGGCAACATCCTGGAGAAGATCGCCGCCCGCACGCGCGAGCGCGTCGAGGTCGAGAAGCGCCAGGTCCCTCTTGCCCAGATGGCTGAGCGTGCCCGCGCCGCGGCGGACGCCGAGCTCGCCGCTTCGCCCGACGGGACCTTCGCGTTCCCGTTCGAGGCGGCCCTGCGCGCACCCGGCATGTCGTTTATCTGCGAGGTCAAGAAGGCGTCGCCCTCCAAGGGGCTCATCTCGCCGGACTTCGACCCCGTGGCCATCGCCCGCGAATACGAGGCCGCCGGCGCCTCGGCCGTGAGCTGCCTGACCGAGCCGTTCTGGTTCCAGGGCGCCGACGAGTACCTCACGGCGATTGCCGGCGCGGTGGGCATCCCGGTGCTGCGCAAGGACTTCGTGGTCGACGAGTACATGGTCTACCAGGCGCGCGCCATCGGCGCCTCGGCCGTGCTCCTCATCTGCAGCATCCTCAACGACGACCAGCTCAAAACCTATATCTCGCTTGCGCACCTCCTCGGCCTTACTGCGCTCGTGGAGGCCTACGAGCCCGAGGAGGTGCCGCGCGCCATCGCGGCCGGCGCCCGCGTGGTGGGCGTGAACAACCGCGACCTGCGCACCTTCGAGGTCGACTTCGGCCGCAGCATCGACCTTCGCCCGATGGTCGGGCCCGAGCGCGTCTTCGTCTCCGAGTCCGGCGTCGAGACCCGCGAGGACGTTGCGCGTCTGGAGTCCGCCGGCGTCGACGCCGTGCTCATTGGCGAGACGCTCATGCGCTCGAAGGACAAGCGCGCCATGCTCGATGGCCTGCGCGGGGTTGGCGAGACGGGCGCGGCGCCGGACGATTCGGCGGAGCTGACGGGAGCGGCGCCGGGCGACCCGGCGGACCCGACAGGCGCCGAGCGCTCGCCGTCCCCGGCCGGCCCCCGCGTGAAGCTCTGCGGCCTATGGCGCGACGAGGACGTCGAGGCCGTGCTCGAGGCGGCGCCCGACTACTGCGGCTTCGTCGTCGATTTCCCGCGCTCGCACCGCTCCGTCACGCCGGAGCGCGCCATCGAGCTCGGGTGCGCGCTCGCGGATTCCGGCATCAAGCGCGTCGGCGTCTTCGTGGACGCCGACCCCGAGACGATTGAGCTTCTCGTCCTCGCCGAGGCCATCGACGCGGTGCAGCTCCACGGCCACGAGGACGCGGCCTACGTGCGCGGCCTTCGTGAGCTTCTCGACACGACGTCGCTCGGCCGCAAGGCGCGCATCATCCAGGCGTTTAAGGTGCGCGACGCCGCGGACCTCGCCGCCGCCGAGAAAAGCCCTGCCGACCTGGTGCTTCTTGACAACGGTCAAGGCACGGGCGAGACCTTCGACTGGTCGCTTCTTGCCATCGGCGCGCCCACGCGTCCGGCGCGCCCCTTCATTCTCGCGGGCGGCCTCACGCCCCAAAACGTCGCCTCCGCCATCGCGGCCACCGGCCCGTTCGGCGTGGACATGTCCTCTGGCATCGAGTCGCCGTCCGCGGACGGCTCGCCTGCCAAGGACCCGCAAAAAATGATCGACGCGGTCGCCGCCGTGCGTGCCGCCGGAAAGGAGTAAGCATGAGCAATTCCCCCACATCGCGCGGGCGCTTCGGCATCCACGGGGGGCAGTACATCCCCGAGACGCTGATGAACGCGGTCATCGAGCTCGAGGAGGCCTACGACCGCTACAAGGACGACCCTGAGTTCAACGCCGAGCTCACCGACCTGCTCAACAACTACGCCGGCCGCCCGAGCCTGCTCTACTACGCCGCCAACATGACGGCCGACCTCGGCGGCGCCAAGATCTACCTCAAGCGCGAGGACCTCAACCACACGGGCGCGCACAAGATCAACAACGTGCTCGGCCAGGCGCTTCTCGCCAAAAAGATGGGCAAGACCCGCCTGATCGCCGAAACGGGCGCGGGCCAGCACGGCGTGGCGACCGCCACCGCGGCGGCCCTGTTGGGCATGGAGTGCCGCGTCTACATGGGCACCGAGGACATGGAGCGCCAGGCCTTAAACGTCTACCGCATGCGCCTTCTGGGCAGCGAGGTCGTGGGCGTCTCGGCGGGCACCGGCACCTTGAAGGACGCCGTTTCCGAGACCTTCCGCGAGTGGACCAACCGCATCGACGACACCCACTACTGCCTGGGCTCCGTCATGGGCCCGCACCCCTTCCCCACGATCGTGCGCGACTTCCAGGCCGTCATCAGCCGCGAGGCCCGCGCGCAGATCCTCGAGGCCGAGGGCAAGCTCCCCGACGCCGTCCTGGCCTGCGTGGGCGGCGGCTCCAATGCGATCGGCAGCTTCTACCACTTCATCGGCGACGAGGGCGTGCGCCTGATTGGCTGCGAGGCGGCCGGGCGCGGCGTCGACACCTGGGAGACCGCGGCCACGATGGCCACGGGCAAGCTGGGCATCTTCCACGGCATGAAGAGCTACTTCTGCCAGGACGAGTACGGCCAGATCGCGCCGGTCTACAGCATCTCGGCCGGCCTCGACTACCCGGGCGTGGGCCCCGAG
>CAVIBB010000174.1:0-3702 GCA_963640745.1 Paludibacteraceae bacterium | reverse complement strand
CGGCCGCCACGAGCGCCATGCCCACGATAAACTGCTTTTTCATGAGATCCTTCTTTCTTCCCTTGAACCCGTCGCAGGTCGCGCGGGTTCCCCTTGCCCTTGCCGGGCTGCTTTCTAAGCTCAAATTAAGGTCTGCCTTATCCGTCGCATAACATTTGTCATGAAGAAACAGGCCACCGACACGAACGGCCGCAACATCCCGCGAGCGGACGCGGCGAGCGGCGAAACCCGCCGATGAGCGGTGTCGGCGGACCTTCGGCAAACCGGTTGCTAACCTGTTGTGCAGGGAAAACGGCACGAACTGCACTTCTTGCCGCATATAAGGGAAGGAAACCGAGCATGTACAGGACGCTCGTCGTCGAGGACGAGGCGGCCGAGGCCAAGCGCCTGACCGACCTCCTTGCCCGTTATGGGCGCGCGCACCAGACCGAGTTCAAGGTCACCTGGCACAGCTCCGCTATGGAGATGCTCTCCGACAAGGGCCGCTACGACCTTTGCCTGATGGATATTCAGATGCCGGGAATCGACGGCATGGAGGCGGCGGGGCTGCTACGCACCTATGACGAAGAGATTCCTATCATTTTTGTTACCAATCTGGCTAAGTACGCTGTGAAGGGTTACGAAGTTGGTGCAATGGGGTTCATTGTCAAGCCGGTAACGTACGGCAATCTCCAACTTTCGCTCGACCGAGCGCTGCGCGCCGTAGAGAAGAACGCAGGGCGCACGCTCACCATCCCCACCGAGGATGGCGTGCGCGTGGTGCCGCTGCGGCAAGTCGGCTGGATTGAGGTCATGAAACACCGATTGACCTACCACATAGAGGGAGAGAAACCGCTAAGCGCCCGCGGCTCGCTCGTGCAGGTCGAAGAAGAGCTCGCCGACGCCCCCATGGTGCGCATCTCGAAGAGCTGCCTGGTCAACATGGACCAGATCTCGGTCATGCGCAGCCAGGAAATGCAGATGTCCGACGGCGAGGTGCTGCGCATCTCACGCACGCACAAGCGCGCCGTGACCGAAAAGGTCACTGACTACCTGGGAGGCCGCCGGTGAACATAACCGCCGTGGGAGCGGGGCTTATTTCCGCTCGCTGGGCCACAAGGATCGTGGCGACCCTCACGGTCGCGATTATGTTGCTCGCGCACCGCCTCCCCCATCGAGACGATTCGGCAATTCGCGGAATCGTTGGCATTAGCGTGTTGGCGATTGCCTGCGTGGCGCCGGTCGTGTGCGGTCTTGTGCGAGGGCTCAACGTAAGCCAAAGCCTCGTCGTTTTCATCGGGCTCATGGCCGCCTACGTGGCGTTGCTCATGTTCGTCTACGACACGGGACCATGGCAGGCGCTCTTCTGCGCGACGGCAGGATATACGCTGCAGAACCTCGCGAGCGGGCTGGAGGTTACGGCGACGATCCTGATTTCTCACCGCGCGAGCGGGACCTTGGCCGAGCCGTTGGCATCGATTGTTATGACAGTGGTCTTTGCTGCTGTGTATATGGTCGGCTACCTCGCCTTTATTCGACAAATCGACCGCAACGGCCTCACGCTCGTCGAGGACCGTTCCATGCTTGTGATGTTCCTGGTGGTTGCGATCGCAATCATCGGGTTCGACCTGCTCATAAAGAGCCTTGTGTGGGAAAAAATCAAATTCACGACGTTAGTGCTTATACGTCTGGTGCATGCACTTATCTGCGCGTTCGTATTGTTCGCTGAATACGAGATCCTGTACGCGCGCCGGATGAGCGAGGAGAAGGCGGAAACCGAGCGCCTGCTCGCCGAACGCGATAGGCAGTACCGGCTAAGTCGCGAGAACATCGAGGCAATCAACATCAAATGTCACGATATCCGCCATCAAATTCGACATCTTGCCGATAAAGACGAGGTCGTCGACAAAAACGTGTTGGACGACATTGCCCACGAGGTCAACGTCTACGACTCAGTGGTTCAGACGGGAAACGAGGCGCTCGACACCATTCTTACCGAAAAGAGCCTCGCCTGCTCAAACGAGGGCATCGTGCTCTCGTGCATCGCAGACGGCTCCGCGCTCGACTTCATGACGCCGTCGGACATCTATTCGCTCTTCGGCAACGCGCTCGACAACGCCATCGAGGCCACGCGCAAGGTCGACGACCCGGAGCGACGCACGATCACGCTCAACGTCGAGCGGCGCGGGGCCATGGTCGCCGTGAGCGTGGAGAACTACTGCACCGAAACGCCGCGCTTCAAGGACGGCCTGCCGCTGACGACCAAGCGCGACCGCATGAACCACGGGTTCGGCACAAGGTCGATGGAGTGCATCGTGCGCCGCAACGGAGGATCGCTCCACATGGGTGTCCGCAACGGCGTCTTCTACCTCAACGCCCTTCTCGCCGCCCAGTAACCCCTTGGGGGCAACCGTACAAGGCGGCCTATCACCAGAATTATGCGGTGAAGCCCTCGTCGACGCGGCGGTTTGCGCGGTCGTCGGCGGCTGCGGTGGCCAGGGCGTCGCAGCGCTCGTTCTCCGCATGGCCGGCGTGACCCTTGACCCAGTGCCAGCGCACGTCGTGTGGCTCGCAGGCAGCGATGAGCCGGCGCCAGAGGTCGACGTTCTTGACGGGCTGCTTGTTCGCCGTCTTCCAGCCCTTGCGCTGCCAGCCCTCGATCCAGTGCTGCTTGAAGGCATTGCACACGTACTGCGAGTCAGTGGTGAAGTCCACGACGCACGGCCGGCGCAGCGCCTCGAGCGCCACGATGGCGCCCAGGAGCTCCATGCGGTTGTTCGTCGTGCGCTCGAAACCGCCCGAGAACTCGCGCTCGTGCTTCACGCCCGCCGGGTCGGTGTAGCGCAGCACGGACCCGTAGCCGCCGGGGCCGGGGTTCCCGCGCGACGAGCCGTCCGACCAGGCCTCCACGTGCATCTTCTTGCCACCCGGCGCGCGGCCGGGATCGACCGGCGCCGCGTCCGAGACGGCCTCGGGGTTTCTTGCCGCAAAGTCGTTCCAGCCCGCCACTACTTGGCCTCCGCCCAGTTCGCGCCGTAGCTGACCTCGGCGATGAGGGGCACCTTGAGCTCGGCCACGCCTTCCATGGTCTCGCGCACGAGCTCGCTCGCGGCCTCGATCTCGGCCTCGGGGACCTCAAGGTCGAGTTCGTCGTGAATCTGGAGCACGAGCTTGGAGGCGAGGCCCTCCTCGCGCAGGCGGAGCTCCACGCGCGCCATCGCGATCTTTATGATGTCGGCGGCCGTGCCCTGCATGGGGTGGTTCATGGCCGTGCGCTCGCCGAAGGCGATGAGCTGCTTGTTGCGCTGCGCGAACTCCTTGATGTGGCGCTTGCGCCCGTAGGCCGTGACGGCGTAGCCGCGCTCGTGGGCCAGGCGCACCGACTCGTCGAGGTAGGCGCGCACGCCGGGGTACGCCTCGAAGTAGCGGTCGATCATCTCCTGCGCCTCTTTACGCGGGATCTTGAGCGAGCTCGCGAGGCCGAAGGCCTGCTGGCCGTATACGATGCCGAAGTTCACGGCCTTCGCGCGGCTGCGCAGGGCGGGCGTGACCTCGTCGACGCCCACGCCGAAGACGCGGGCGGCCGTGGCGGCGTGGAAGTCCGCGCCGGAGTTGAAGGCCGCGACCAGGTGCTCGTCACCGGACAGATGCGCAAGCAGGCGCAGCTCGATCTGCGAGTAGTCGCAGGCAAGAAACACGCTGCCCTCGGGCACGGTGAAGGCC
>CAVIBB010000173.1:0-3711 GCA_963640745.1 Paludibacteraceae bacterium | reverse complement strand
CCCCACAGCTGCGCCAGCTAGCAATGAGAGGCTGCCGCGAGCCCTGAAACCGCGCCATCCAGTAATCGGGGGCTGCCGCGCGCCCTTAAACCGCGTCATCCAGTAATGAGAAGCACGTTAGCGCCCTGGAGACGCGCCATCCAGTAATACCAGGTTGCTGGACGGCGCGCCTTTAGGGCGTTTCTCATTACGGCGTTACTGGCACCTTCGCCTTTAGGGCGCTTCTCATTGCAACGTTGCTGGAACACGCCGCTTCGGGGCTTCCTGGTATAGCCTCGGGTCTTGTCTGCGGCTCGGCGGTGATTGGGTTTGGAAGAAATTGCTCGAATTGGCGCACCATCCTCTATAATTATGGGCAATACGCGCAAGCCCTGCCTAAAGGAGGACCCCATGGACGCAAACGACCCCGTCAACGTCGCCCCACTCGATGCCGAGGCGGCGGCGAAGGCCGCATTCGCGTCCGTGGCGGGCAGGTCCTTCCCTGACGATATCTTTACCGCGCCCGAGCTGCGCTGGGCCGTCGTCGGCTGCGGCGTCATCGCAAACCAGATGGCCGAGTCGCTTGCGCTCGCGGGACGCTTGCTCGCTGGCGTTCAGAACCGTACCCGCGCCAAGGCCGAGGCCTTTGCCCAGGCGCACGGCGTCGCGCGCGTCTACGACACGCTCGAGGAGCTCTGTGCCGATCCCGACATCGACGCCGTCTACGTGACCACCCCGCACAACACCCACATCCGTTACCTGCGCGCCGCCCTCGCGGCGGGCAAGCATGTCCTGTGCGAGAAGTCCATCACGCTGAACTCCGCCGAGCTTGACGAGGCCCGCGAGCTCGCCGCGGACAAGGGCGTCGTGCTCATGGATGCGACCACTATTCTCCACATGCCGCTCTACCGGCAGCTTCTTGGGCGCGCTAAGGCAGGGGAGTTCGGCCGCATGAACCTCGCGCAGGTCAACTTCGGCAGCTTCAAGCCTTACGACCCGAAGACGCGCTTCTACAACCGCGAACTTGCCGGCGGCGCCGTCCTGGACATCGGCGTCTATGCCCTGAGCATCATGCGCCTCTTTATGGAGTCCGCCCCGACGGAGGTCGTGAGCCTGGGCAACACCTGCGAGACGGGTGTGGACGTGGCGGGCGGCGCCGTTTGCCGCAACGCCGAGGGCCAGCTCGGCGTCATCAGCCTGACCCTGCACTCCAAGCAGCCCAAGCGCGCCGTCATCAGCTTTGATAAGTGCTATCTCGAGGTGGACCAGTACCCTCGCGCCGACGCCGCTCGCATTGTCTGGACCGATGACGGTCGCGTCGAGCAGGTTTCCGCTGGTACCGAGGCTTATGCGCTTTGCTACGAGATGGCCGACCTGGAGCGTGCCGTCGCGGGTGACGCGCAGGCTGCCGAGCTTATCGACTACGCTGCCGACGTCATGCGCGTCATGGACAAGCTGCGCGCCGACTGGGGCGTCGTCTACCCCGAGGAGGAGTAATGCTCGCCGACCAGCGTCACTCGCGCATCCTCGAGATCATCAACGCGAACGGCTCCGCGACGGTCGTGAACCTGGCCGCTGAGCTCGGCATTTCGGAGTCGACTATTCGACGCGACCTCGAGAAGCTCGATGAGGCGGGGCGCCTCTCCAAGGTCCACGGCGGAGCCGTCGCCCTCGACCTCGAGGGCGTCACACGCGACGTCCCCATCGCCGAGCGCTCGAGCCAGCATGCCGCGGAGAAGCGCGCCATCGCCATCGCCGCGGCGCCGCTCGTCGGGCCTCGCGATTTCGTGTATCTCGACGCCAGCACCTCGGTCGATGCCCTGATCGACGAGCTCACCGAGAAGCGCGCGACTTATGCCACGGACTGCGTGAGCCATGCGCTCAAGCTCGCCTCGCGCGGCTTCGACGTCATCGTGCTCGGCGGCTCGCTTAAGTCCGCCACCGAGGCGCTCGTCGGCCCGGATGCCAACGCCGCCGTCAGCCGCTATCACTTCACGCTCGGTTTCTGGGGCACCAACGGCGCCACGTTCGAGGACGGCTACACGACCCCCGACGCCAATGAGGCCGAGGTCAAGCGCCTCTCCATGATGCGAACCATCCACCGTTTCGTGCTCGCGGACGCGAGCAAGGTCGGGCGGTCGAGCTTCGTTACCTTCAGCGACTTCACTTCCGCGACGCTCATTACCAGCCCGCTGCCGCAGGGAAGCCCTTACGCGAACTGCGACAACGTGGAGATCGTTTAGCGCTTCTTTCTGTTTGAATGCGTCAAATCGCGTCACTTTGAGCAAAAACAATCAAATACCGTCATTACGACTACCGTTTACCGTTATAAACATGCCGCTCACAGCTGTTTGAAAGAAATTGACTGATTCTATTCACAAATGAGCAAAAACGTGCAATAGTACTCACCGATAAGCAACAGGAAGCAATTGGCAAGCAAACGACGTTACGGAGGCCGACAATGATCTATACCGTCACGTTCAACCCGTCGCTCGACTATATCGTCCGCGTGGACGATATGCGCCTCGGGCAGATCAACCGCACGAGCTACGAGCAGATCCTCCCGGGCGGCAAGGGCATCAACGTGTCCATCGTCCTGGGCAACCTCGGGCACGCCTCGCACGCGCTCGGCTTCTCCGCCGGCTTCACCGGCGTGGCGCTCGAGTCCCTCCTCGACGCGTCCGGCGTCGACCACGATCTCGTTCGCGTCGCCGAGGGCTTCACCCGCATCAACGCAAAGATCAAGTCCGCCGAGGAGACCGAGCTCAACGGTCAGGGTCCCCGCATCACCGACGCCGACATCGAGCAGCTCTACGCCAAGCTCGACGTTCTCGGCAAGGGTGATGTCCTCGTCATCTCCGGCTCCGTGCCCAACACGCTTCCCGGCGACATGTACGAGCGCATCATGGCCCGCCTCGAGGGTCGCGGCGTGCGCATCGTCGTCGACGCCGAGCGTGATCTTCTTACCCGCGTGCTCCCGTACAAGCCTTTCCTCGTCAAGCCCAATAACCACGAGCTCGGCGACATCTTCGGCGTGGAGCTCAAGACCCGCGACGAGGTCGTGCCGTATGCCAAGAAGCTCCAGGAGCAGGGCGCGGCCAACGTCCTCGTCTCGATGGCGGGGGAGGGCGGCGTGCTCGTCGACGCCGAGGGCGGCGTCCACCAGAGCCCGGCCGCCAAGGGCACCGTGGTCAACTCCGTCGGCGCCGGCGACTCCTCCGTGGCCGGCTTCATTGCCGGCTACCTCGAGACGGGCTCCTACGAGACCGCCTTCAAGATGGGCCTCTCCGCGGGCTCGGCAAGCGCATTCTCCGATCACCTCGCCACGCGCGAGGAGGTCGAGGAGCTGATGGCGCGCAACTAGGGGCGCCTTTGCAAGAAAGCACTACCTGTTTCACTCAATCAAGCGTTTAAGCAGTTCCAAGGAAAGGAGCCTGTATGAAGATTACTGACCTCCTGAGCGCGCAGAGCGTGAAGGTCGGTGCGGCGGCCCCGAGCCAGGCCGACGCCATCGACCAGCTCGTCGCTCTTCACGTTGCCGCCGGCAACGTGAGCGACGCTGAGGGCTACAAGGCCGGCGTCCTCGCCCGCGAGGCGGAGTTCTCCACCGCCGTCGGCGACGGCATCGCGATCCCGCACGCCAAGGTGGCCGCGGTCGCCAAGGCCGGCCTCGCCGCCATGACCGTCCCGGGCGGCGTTGACTGGAACGCTCCCGACGATGCTCCCTGCGAC
>CAVIBB010000172.1:0-3798 GCA_963640745.1 Paludibacteraceae bacterium | reverse complement strand
CGTTCACAGAGAGGGTCTGTGGCATGGCCACGAATGACACAGAGAAGAAGGGCAAGCGGTTCTCAGACGCCGAGCGGGAGTTCATCAAGAACGCCTACCCGGCCCTTTCATCTCGGGCAATGGCGAAAAAACTAGGCCGCTCGCGCACCGGCGTCGATAAGGTCATCAAGCAGATGGTGCAGGGCGGGGAGATTGAGCAGAGGGTGGCCACGGAACAGCCGCGCGACACCGTCCCGGATTCCCCGCCCGCCGACTCCGCCGAGGGCCATCAGGACACCCTGGGCCGTCTCCGTTGGGTGCGCCGCATCCTCGAGCGGCAGCTCTACGACGCCGAGCCGACCACCGCCGCGAGGCTCGCCAAGGAGTACAGGGACACCGTCCAGGAGATAGACAGGCTAGAGCGGGAAGGGGGCGGCGACAACGACCTCGCAGGACAGTTCGCCGATCTCCTCGCGGCGAAACTCGGCTGAGCCGCGCCTATACGTCGCGCGGCCGTGGGAGAAGACCGTCGGGGACCTCGCCGCCGTGGCGGCGCCGTCGATGGGCTACGAGCTGCTGGACTGGCAGCGCGACCTCCTGTGCGACATGGGGGCGGTTGACCATGCCGGGAAGTGGGTCCACCCCCGCGTAGGCGAGTCGATACCAAGGCAGCAGGGCAAGTCGGTTGACCTCATAGTGTGGGTGGCCTTCCTCGCCGCCGTCATGGGCTACAAGGTCCTCTGGACGGAACACAACTACTCCACCACGATGGAGATGCTTGAGCGGTTCCGCGAGATATTCGGCAAGTTCCCGAGGGACAGGGCGCAGGGCCGCGACGGGTGGCGCGAGCAGCTGGTCGCCGTCTGCTCACAGACCGGCCAGGAGTGGATGCGTTTCCGCTCAGGCGGCGTCATCCAGTTCTCCACGAGGACCAAGTCGAGCCGCCTGGGCTTCTCGTTCGACGTCGTTGTCTACGACGAGGCCCAGGAGCTGACGCGCGTCCACACCCAGGTCATCAACCCGACCACCACGTCGGGCTCCAAGCACAACCCACAGCTCATCTACGCCGGCACGCCGACGCGCGCAGGCAACCCCGCCGAGGTCTTCCGCGACGTGCGCTCCCAGGCGTGGGAGGGCGGCGAGAAGGCCGCCGACCTGCTATGGGTCGAGTACGGCGTCGAGGAGATGGGCGACATCTGGGACGAGTCGCGGTGGCTGGCCGTGATGCCCTCGCTGGGCTTCCACGCAAGCGCGCGGGCCATCCGCGCCGGAATGAAGGACATGGACGAGCTGGGGGCGGCGCAGGAGTACTTAGGCTACTGGCTCCCCGAGGTCACCAGCGGCGAGCCGCCGCTGCTCACTAAGGAGCAGTGGAGGGCCTGCGAGGTTGCGTGCGCCCCGCAGCCGACGCCGGGCGAGCGCGTGGCCTACGGCGTCAAGTTCAGCGCCGACGGCTCCACCGTGGCGCTCGCGTGCGCCGTCCGCCCGCCGGAAGGCAGGGACCATGTAGAGCTCATGTTCCTTGAGTCCACGGCGCGCGGCGTCGGCTGGCTCGCGGAATGGCTCTCGCAGAGGTCGCGCACCGGATGCGCCGCCGTCATCGACGGCCGCTCCGGCGCGGGCGCGCTGTGCGAGCGCATGGAGCAGATGCGTGTGCCGAGGGGCTACGTCGTGAGGCCGACCGCCGACCAGGCGATAAGCGCGGCCAACGCCGCCTATGAAGGAGTGCTCACCGGCTCCGTGACGCACGTCGCCGACGAGGCGCTGGGCCGCTCCGCCACCACATCGACCCGCCGCGCCATAGGCAAGGGCGGCGGCTGGGGCTGGGGCGGCGAGGAGCCTGCCCCGATAGAGGCGGCGGGCCTGGCGCTGTGGGCGCTCGCAAACTGCAAGAGGGACCCCAACAGGAAAGGAATGGTGGGTTGAGCGATTCGAGCGAGCTCGCGGGCATCGCGGGCGCCATCCTCACCGCCGGTACGCCCGATACGGCGGAGTTCTTCGAGAAGGACGCGGCCGACCTCGCGGCGTGCGTGGGCGTGTTCTCGGCCAACGAAAGCAGGAACGACCAGCTCTATGAGATCTACGAGGGCCGCGTGCCACTCCGGAAGATTCCCGCGATCGTGCCCGACCGCTACAGGAACATGAGGCTCGGGTGCCCGTGGCCGGAGGTCGCGGTGCAGTCCGTCGTGGAACGGTCGAAGTTCGAGAAGTTCGCCTTCCCCGACCCCGACACCGAGGAGGAGCGGCTGGTCAGCGAGATAACCGACCGCTGCGACCTGCAACTCGGTTACCGCGCCGCGCTCACCGACTCCCTCATCGCGGGCGTGTCCTTCGCCGTCGTGGGCATGGACGCGCGGGGCGCGTGCGTGCGCTGGCACACCGCGCAGAGCGCGGCGGGCATCTGGGACTACTCCCACGGGCGGCTCGCGTGCGGCTTCGCCATCGTTGACCGCGCCCGAAAGCGCGCCGTGTCCGGCGACGAGTTCCTGGACACCGTGCCGTCGAAGGTGGACTTCTACACCGAGCGCGGGTGCTGGGAGCTGACCCGCGAGGGCCAGTCCGCCGTCTGGCGCGCCGAGTGGCTGCCCGACCCCCTTGGCGAGCCGCGCATCGTCGCGCTCACGTTCCGGCCGGACGGGCGGCACCCGCTGGGCCGCTCGCGCTTCACCGTGCCCATGCGCGGCATCGTGCAGGAGTACATGGCCAACGCCCTCAACCTCCACGTCGCATCCGAGTTCACCGCCGTCGGCCAGAAGTGGGCCACGGGCCTCTCCGACGCGCAGCTCAACGCCTTCGCCGAGAATAAGTGGAAGTTCAGCGCCGACGCCGCCATCCTCGCGACCGACAACCCGGCGAACGGCGGCACCCCGCAGTTCGGCAACTTCACGCAGCAGAGCATGGAGCCGATTCTATCGGTCAAGCGGTCCCTGGCCACGGACTTCGCCGCCGCCGCTTCCATCCCCGTCTCCGAGCTTCTGACGCAGGACTCGAACCCCACCAGCGCCGACGCGCTGACCGCGATGCAGAACAAGCTCATCGCGCTCGTCGAGTCGGTGAACGCCCGCAACTCGCGGACGCTGCGCCGCCTCGCGCTCATGCTGCTCGCCCTTGAGCGCGACAAGCCCATGAGTGGGCTCACCGACGCGGAGAGGTCCGTTATGGTCCACATGGGCCGGCCGGACACCATGAGCGACGCGGCCAGGGCCGACGCCGCCCTGAAGAAGGCATCTATCATGCCCTGGTTCGCGACCTCGGACGTTTGCATCGAGGACTTGGGATACACCCAGGACCAGGAGGAGCGCATCAAGAGCGACCGCGACCGCTACGAGGCGCGGCAAGCCGTCCTGCAGGCCGCGCAGGCGACCGGCCTCGACCTCTCCGGCACCCCCGCTGCGCTCGCCGATGACGGCGGCGACGCATGATAAGCGCCGCGCAGTGGGAGGCCTACAACGCCGCCGTCGAGTCCATTCGCTCGAAGGCCTCGTCGGCCGTCCAGCGCGAAGTACTCGGATGGTGCGCGGCGCACGAGGGCGCGACCGTCGAGGACGCGCGCGAGGCGGCGAAGGCCATCGTCGCCCGCTATGCCAAGACCTGCGACCAGGACGCGGCCGCCCTCGCGGCGGAGTGGTACGACGCCCAGGCCCGCTCCGCCGGCGCCAAGCTCGACAGGGCCGTCACCGCCGTGACGTACACGAGCCACGACGTGGACAAGCTCGTCCATTATCAAGTCGAGAAGTACAAGAACGGCGATATCGAGGGCTTCGCGGCGACGTGCGGCGAGTACGCCGCCAACGACGCCATGAAGAGCGTCAACAAGAC
>CAVIBB010000171.1:0-3888 GCA_963640745.1 Paludibacteraceae bacterium | reverse complement strand
CTGCAGCGCCTGAAGGAGGCTGCCGAGAACGCCAAGAAGGAGCTCTCCGCTGGCCAGCAGACCCAGATCAACCTGCCGTTCATCACGGCCGACGCTTCTGGCCCCAAGCACCTCGACTACACGCTGACCCGCGCTGAGTTCGAGAAGATCACCCGCGACCTGCTCGACCGCTGCAAGACCCCGGTCACCTTGGCCCTCAAGGACGCCGGCCTGCAGATCTCCGAGGTCAACGAGGTTATCCTCGTCGGCGGCTCCACCCGTATGCCTGCCGTCCAGGACCTTGTTAAGCAGATGACCGGCAAGCAGCCGAACATGTCCGTGAACCCGGACGAGGTCGTCGCCGACGGCGCGGCTGTCCAGGGCGGCGTCCTCACCGGCGACGTCTCCGGCATCCTGCTGCTCGACGTGACCCCGCTGTCTCTTGGCGTCGAGACCATGGGTGGCGTCATGACCAAGATGATCGACCGCAACACCACCATCCCGACCTCCAAGACCGAGGTCTACTCCACCGCCGCGGACAACCAGACCTCCGTCGAGATCAACGTCCTGCAGGGCGAGCGCGAGTTCGCCCGCGACAACAAGTCGCTTGGCAAGTTCCAGCTCACCGGCATCCCGGCCGCCCGCCGCGGCGTCCCGCAGATCGAGGTCACCTTCGACATCGACGCCAACGGCATCGTGAAGGTCACCGCTAAGGACAAGGCCACCGGCAAGTCCCAGCAGATCACCATCTCCGGCTCCACCGCCCTTTCGGACGACGAGGTCGATCGCATGGTCAAGGACGCCGAGGCCCACGCCGAGGAGGACAAGAAGCAGAAGGACGAGATCGAGGTCCGCAACCAGACCGACTCCCTGTGCTACGGCGCCGAGCAGACCCTGAAGGACCTCGGCGACAAGGTCCCGGCCGACCAGAAGTCCGAGGTCGAGGCCGCCATCGCCGACGCCAAGAAGGCGCTCGAGGGCACCGACATCGAGGCCATCAAGGCCGCCGGCGAGAAGCTCACCGAGGCTTCCCAGAAGCTCGCCCAGATCGTCTACTCCACGACCGACGAGGCCTCTGCCGCCGCCGGCGACGCCGCCCCCGCGGGCGACGACGTGGTCGACGCCGACTACGAGGTCGTCGACGACGACAAGTAAGGTGCGCGCGGCACGTCCGCACGCAACGAAAGCTCCGCAGCGCAAATAAACGCGCCGCAGGTAGAAGACTTAAAGGGAGGCGGCCCTAACCGGCCGCCTCCCTTACGATTCATGTGAGGAGGGTGACGTGAAGGTGCCTATCGATTCCGAGGAGACCACGAACGGGGCGGCCGAGAACGCCGCCGATACCGTAGAGACCGCCGGGAGCGCCGCTCCCGAAGCAACTGAGGCCGAGGCCGTGGAGCCCGACGAGGCCCTCGACCCCGAGGAGGAGCGCGCTCGCGTGGAGGAGGCCATCCGCCGCGGCGAGGAGGCTGCCGAGAAGGAGCTCGCCTCCGACGCCGGCAAGCTCCGCGAGGAGCGCGACGAGCTGGCAAAGAAGCTCGCCGAGGTGGACGATACCATTGCCGCCGCAAAAAAGGAGGCCACGGACGCCACCGAGCGCTACATGCGCCTCCAGGCCGACTGGGAGAACTTCCGCCGCCGCACCGCGGCCGAGCGCCTCGCCGAGAAGGAGCGCGCCGCCGAGAAACTCGTGCTCTCGCTGCTCCCCGTGCTCGACGACATGGAGCGTGCCATCGAGCACGCGGGCGCGACTGAGGACAACGAGCAGCTCAAGCAGTTCGTCGACGGCATTGCGGCCGTGCACCAGAAGATGCTCACCGCACTCCAGAAGGAGGGTGTTGAGGTCATCGACCCCGCCGGCGAGGCATTCGAGCCTCTTTCCCACCAGGCGGTCGGCCGTGTCGAGGACGCCGAGGCCTACGACGAGACCGTGGCCCAGGTGTACCAGAAGGGCTACAAGATGGGCGAGAAGGTCATCCGTACCGCTATGGTCACGGTGACGTTCGGCGGCCCCAAGCGCCCTGCGCCCGAGCCTGAGGCCGAGGCCGCGACGGGCGACGCGGACAACAACTAACGGATTCTCCGCGCCCGGGCATCCGTGCCCGGGCGCGACTTTTGAGAGGGGGCTCGTGCAGCCATGGCAGAAAGAAATTATTACGACATCCTGGGCGTCAAGCGCGACGCCACCGACGACGACATCAAGAAGGCTTTCCGTAAACTGGCGGCTAAGTATCACCCCGACGCTGGTGGCGACGAGGCCAAGTTCAAGGAGGTCAGCGAGGCGTATACCACGCTTTCCGATAAGCAGAAGCGCAAGGAATACGACCAGCTTTTGATGTTCGGCGGCATTCCCGGGGCTGGTGGCCCCGGCGGCTACGGGGGATACACCACCAACGTCGGCGGCAACTGGCAAGACATCTTCGGCGGCATGGGCGGCGACGCGTCCGGCTTCGGCGGCTTCGACTTCTCGACGATCTTTGGCGGGGGCGCGGGCCGTGCGAGCAGGCCGACCAAGGGCACCGACCTCACCATCTCCATCGACGTGACCTTCGACGAGGCGTTTTCCGGCGGCTCCCGCAAGGTGAGCTACCGCGTGCCGTCCACCGGCGTGGAGCAGAGCCTTACGGTAAAGATCCCGGCCGGCGCCGTCGACGGCGGAAAGCTCCGCTATCGCGGGCGCGGCGAGGCCGGCGTCAACGGCGGTCCTGCGGGCGACCTCGTTATCACCACGCATGTGGCCGACCACCCGTTGTTTAAGCGCGACGGGGCAGACGTGCGCATGGAGCTGCCGCTCAGTATGTACGAGGCGGCGCTCGGCACCACGGTCGACGTTCCCACGCCGGCCGGCAAGACAGTTCGCCTCAAGGTCCCGGCCGGCACCCAGTCCGGCAAGACCTTCCGCTTCAAGGACCTGGGCGCCCCCAACGTAAAGCGCAAGGGCTCCGTCGGCGCGCTGTACGTGACGGTGCAGGTCAAGGTCCCCACGATGCTCTCAAAGAAGGAGCGCGACGCGCTCGAGGCGCTTCAGGCGGCCGACGAGCGCGACTATCGCGAGGAGGTCGAGCGCTATGGCGCGTAACGACGAGGGTCGCAACAAGCCGCTCTATATGATCAGCGTCGCGGCCGAGCTCACGGGCATGCACCCGCAGACCCTGCGCGTCTATGAGCAGAAGGGCCTCGTGAACCCCGGACGTTCGCGCGGAAACACCCGCCTGTACAGCCAGGCTGACATCGACCGGCTCAACCTCATCTCCAAGCTGACCGATGAGGGCATCAACCTGGCCGGCGTCGTGCGCATCATCGACATGCGTGAGCGCGAGCTCGAGCTTCAGGACGAGGTCGAGCAGCTCCGCGAGAAGGTGCGTTGCATGGAGGAGGAGCTCCGTGAGTACCGCGTGCAGGAGCGCATCACCTCGCTTGCGCGCTACGACACCTCGAATCCCGAGGCCGTGATGCGCAAGCTGCTCGGCGGCGGGAGCAGTGACGGCGAGGAGTAGCGCGCCGGCCAAAATTTGGCGCTAAACGCGGCTTGGGCACCGGCGTTCTGCAAGGTTTTGCACCAAGTGCAGCGTAAGTAACCGTTCCTTGCAAGGTTTTGCGCCAAGTGCGACGTGATTTCGAACGAGCAACCCCAGTTGGGCTCCGCCCAACTGGGGTTTTGTCGTTCTAAGGCAAGGTGCGGGCTGTTTGACGCCGGATTTTACGCAGCACTTGACGCAAAACCTTGCAGCAATCATGCCCCGGCGTCGCACTTGGCGCAAAACTTTGCAGGACTAGCGCGACGCGCACTTGAATCCGTCGCCCAACATGTAAATCTGATACGTAAGCACTTAGATTTTGTATAGCTTAATCACTCACGGGGCATAAGAACCAGTGATAAACGACGAGCCGCGCGGCAGTGTTCTGCGC
>CAVIBB010000170.1:0-4016 GCA_963640745.1 Paludibacteraceae bacterium | reverse complement strand
GTCCAGGACGCGACGGCCTCCAAGCGCTCACGGCGCACAACGACGGGTCCTACCTGCGGAATCACCTCAGCGGCAGGCGGCTCGACCGGCGCGGCGGCGCCCTCAAAACAGGCCTCTCGGCGCAGGTCCTGCTTCTCGCCGATTTGGATGTCGGCCCACGCGTACTTGCCGAAGCCCGAGCGCCACGCGGCGGCGTCAGACGTGTCGACGACCTGGCGCGAGCCGTCCGCCAGCTCGACCACGAGCTCGCCCGTGAACGAGAGCCTGTTTCCGAACTGGCAAGAATCGCCCGGCACCGCAATACGGCCCGCATACCAGCCGTCGGCCAGCGTTACGTCCCAGCGGTTGGCGCCCTCGCGCACGAGGCCCGTGACGTCGTAGGTCTGGAACATGATGAGCTTATCGTACGCCGTGAAGTCGGGCGCAAAGAGCGCCTTGCTCACGTCCTGGCCGTTGACCTGGGCTTTATAGATGCCGCGAGCAGTGCATCGCAGCGTTGCACGCGCCACCGAGCCGGCAACGACGAACTCTCGGCGAAGCATCGGGCACGGGCGCAGGCGCTCTTCGTTGGGAGCAGACTCAGGCATCGGCTTGCCCATGAACATGTCCATGAGATTGATAGCCGGCTCCTCGGTCACGCTCTGTTGCTCGGGCTCGAGCCACGGGGTGGTCCAGGCGGCCTTTGCGGTCACATCGGTTTCGAACGTCATGTTTATCTCCTTTCGCACGTTAAGTTAGCCGACCCGGATTAGCGGGCCTGGCCGCCGAAGGCGCGGCCGATGACGCCGGCCTGGAGGCGGGTGGCAAGAAGCGCGAGCGCGAAGATTCCGATCTTCGACTTTGTGACTTGATTCATGGTTGTCTCCTGTTGCGGAAGCGATAATTCGGGCAGGCTCGCTTTGGAAGCCGCTTGCCACCCGTTGAACCGAAGCTCTTGCAAGGTTTGTGGTCACCAGCGACGATTCGGTGGGTTACTTCGACTATTTGAATTAAAACGCTTCAACATCACGGCTATAATTGCCTTGTTAATCTTGCTCACTGCCCGTTTTATCGTTAACGCAGCTCAATGGCCTAGAGCCCTGCTGTGACGACAGATGGATCGTCGTCGTACTGGGCACTCAGCACCGTTTATGGAAGGAGATGGGCATGGCGGACCCCAACAGGCGAAGCCGCATGCTCGAGCGCGAGGGTTACTTGCACACAGCAGAGGACCTCTCCGAGGAGGTCGTTCTCGAGCACACCTCGCCGGGCTTCGTGACCAGCGATTTGCTGAGCGACTGGTCGGGCATCGACTTCACTGAGCCCATCTTCGTCGTGGCGCACGGCATGCCCTTCGGTGTGCCCGAGCATGCCCACGACTACTTTGAGCTGTGCTTTGTTCTGGACGGCACCGTAGCGAACATCGTCGGGGGTCAACGCGTTTATATGCTTGACGGCACGTTGTGCGCCATGAACCTCGCCTCTCGCCACGCGCTCGAGCCGGTCGATGAGCAGGCCGTCGTGATTAATCTCTGCCTGCGTCCCTCCCTCTTCGAGTCGGGTGTCTTCGCGGAGTTTTTGGCCGCGGACAACGAGATGTCGCGTTTCCTG
This sequence comes from Paludibacteraceae bacterium, assembly GCA_963640745.1. Taxonomy (GTDB): domain Bacteria; phylum Actinomycetota; class Coriobacteriia; order Coriobacteriales; family Atopobiaceae; genus Paratractidigestivibacter. The sequence goes on along the minus strand of CAVIBB010000170.1, from coordinate 2,426 downwards.
CGCGGGGAGGGCACGAGCGATCACCTTATGTTCTCCGACTCGCAGAGCCGCCGGCTCGCAGCGCAGATGGAAGCCGTCGTCATGGAGTACGCCAAGGCGGACTTCCACCAGAGCTTCGCGCTCTCCGCCCAAGTCCTGCTCCTGCTCGACGAGCTCTCCAGGACGCCGACCTACTCCTACTATGGACTTAGCACGAAGACCCTGCGCATGCTTGCCTACCTGCGCGAACACTGTGCAGACGTGACCATGAGCTCGCTTGGACGCGAGTTTGGCTATACGGCAAACTACTGCTCGCAGTACCTGCGCAAACACACCGGCAAGACAGCGACCGAGCTTATCGCCGAGGCGCGCGTGACTAAGGCCGAGGGGCTTCTCGCCACGTCGGACATGAACGTTGAAGCGGTGGCCGCAGCCGTGGGATACACGAGTTACAGCCACTTCAACGAGCTCTTCCAACTGTACGAGGGCATGACGCCGGGAGACTATCGACGCCTCTCACGGATTAGCTAGCGACGGGGTCGCCGAACGGGCGAAGAGGCAGCCCGTCCGCCCACCCGCACGTTAAGTCGGCGGTTGCGGGGTCGTTAGGGCCGAAAACGAAGCTGCGTGATCACTTTTTCGCGATTCTGCGTGGATTATTGACGCTTTGAGAAGCCGAAGTGGGCCGACCGCTTGGAATCGCGACCGTTTCGTTCGCGTTTGCCCAGTTGAATAAATATCAACTTCTTAATAAAGCACGCAGGATCTCGATTTTTTGTTCACCAAGCCTCGCAAACGGCCTCCGAAAGCGGGAAAGGGGCTGCCCCCATGCCCGCAAAGCCCTGCTAAACTCAAACGCAGTCAATTGAAACGCATCAAGGAGCAGCCATGGGCAACGTGAGGATAAGCGACGTCGCGCGCGAGGCAGGGGTCTCGCTCGGCACGGTGAGCAACGCGCTCAACCACCCCGAGAAAGTTCGCCCGGAGACCCTTGAGCTCATCCAACAGACGGTCGACCGCCTGGGCTTTATCCCCTCGCAGAGCGCCCGCTCGCTCGCCGGCGGAAAAAGCCGCGTCTTTGGCCTGGTGCTCCCCCGGCTCGACCACGGCTTCAGCCTCCAGGTGGCCAACGGTGCCCAGGCAGAGGCCCGCGCCAACGGCTACGACCTGCTCATCGCCAGCGCCGACAACGACGACGTCCTCGAGGGCCGCTACCTGCGTTACTTCATGGGCGCGCAGATGGCCGGCGTGCTCGTGCAGCCCATGGCCGCCGGCGAGTCATGGGCGCCGTCGATGCAGAAGACCCCCATCCCCACCGTCTACCTCAATGTCCACAGCGACGCCCCCGGCATCTACGTAGCTGCCGACAACCTGGCCGAGGGTCGCATGCTGCTGAACCACGCCGCCGACTGCGGCGCCCGACGCGTCTGCATGATCGGCGCCGCCGACTTCACCCAGCTGCTCCTTCGCGCCGAGGGCGTGCGCGAGGCCGCGGCCGAGAAGGGCGTCGAGCTCGAGGTCGTCGAGGAGGGCAGCTGGAACACCGCCTCGGACGGCTTCGAGTTCGGCCGCAGGCTGGCCAAGCGCGACGCCGGCGAGCGCCCCGACTTCGTCATCTGCCTCACCGACGTGCTGGCGGCAGGCGTCATCGCGGGCCTGCAGGCGGAAGGTCTCGACGTGCCCGGCGACATCCGCGTCTGCGGCGGCGACGGTAACCCGCTCGCCTGGACGGGCGACGTTTCCCTCACCACCATCGCCTCCCCCGGCGCCGAGATCGGCCGGCAAGGCGTGAAGCGCCTGGTCAAGCGTATCGGCCAGCAGCGCGGGGCCGCGACCCAGAGCCACATGGACCTCGTAGGCACCGGCCTCATCGAGCGCGCCAGCACCGGCGCACGCCGCGCCGCATCGACCAACCTCGACCTCGGGGAGTATCTGTAGAACGCGACCCACAGGCCAGCGCATCGTGGCCCCCGTTGCCGCCTAGCCGGTCAGCCCGGCGGTCAACCGCCGGGCTGGGTGCGTCACCTCTTTATTTCAGTTCGAACTCCACCATCGAGCCACAAGACGAATCGGGGCCCACCGTAATCTCGAAGAGGCCGGCGTCCACACTCTTTCGCAGGTCAGTGCCTACATAAGAGAGATCTTCCAACCCAATGGAGAAGTCCACGCGCTTTCGTTCACCGGGCTCAAGGCGAACCTTCCGCCAGTCCTTGAGTTCCTTGACAGGCCTCACAACAGCCGCCGCGACGTCTCGGACGTACAGCTGCACTACCTCCTCGCATGCCGCCTTGCCAGCATTGGCGACCTCCACCGCGATTCCGACGCGTTTCCCTGCAATCAAATCCTTAATCGAAAGCTCGTCGCACGAGAGACCGGGCGCAGAGTACTCGACTTTTCCGTACGTAAGCCCAAAGCCAAAAGGATAGAGCGGTTCATTGGGGCAATCG
>CAVIBB010000169.1:0-4019 GCA_963640745.1 Paludibacteraceae bacterium | reverse complement strand
CGACAAGTACGTCGCCCCCGGCGTCGTGCCGGAGGGCTGCGCGCTCTGCTGCGCCACGGGCGCCTACGGGCAGGCCGTCTCCGAGCATCTCTTTACAAGCGTCCTTTGCCTTATGAAGAAGCTCCACGGGTACCGCGACCTGCAGCGCAGCCACGAGTGGGGCGACCTCGGCGAGGTATCGACGCCGACAGGGGCAAACGTCCTCGTGCTCGGCGCCGGCGACATCGGCACGCACCTGGCGGCGCTCTTCTCCGCGATGGGCGCCCACGTGACGGGCGTGCGCAGGCGCCCCGTCGAGGCCGAGACGCCGTTCGAGCGTATGGCAACCATGGCGGAGCTCGGCGAGCTTCTCCCCCAGGCTGACATCGTGTGCTCCGTGCTTCCGAGCACGCCGGAGACGGCCGGCCTCGCCGATGCCGAGTTCTTCTCCGCAATGAAGCCGGGGGCGTACTTCGGCAACGCCGGGCGCGGCAGCCTCGTGAACCAGGCAGCGCTTATCGCCGCGCTCGAGTCCGGCCACCTTGCCGGCGCGGCGCTCGACGTGTGCACGCCGGAGCCCCTGCCTGCGGGCGATGCGCTCTGGGATGCGCCGAACCTGCTGCTCACGCCCCACATCAGCGGCTTCTATCACCTGCCCGTGACCCTCGACAACATCGTGGGCATCGTCGCCGAGAACCTCACCCACCTTGCCGCCGGCGAGCCCCTGCGCAACCGGGTGATGCTATAGGGCAACCACCAGACTTGTTCGATCTTCCGCGGTCGTGCTACAGCGCGGCCGCGGTTTCTTTCCATGGGTGAATCTTTGCCAGCTCGGGTGCCAGTTCTCTTTTGGCGACCTCAGTGTCATAGGCGGCCTGTGCACGAAGCCAGTAGCCGTCAGCAAGGCCAAAGAACTTGCAGAGGCGAAGGTCGGTGTCGGCCGTAACCCTCCTCTTTCCGAGCACAATCTGGCCAATTCGTTGCGCCGGAATGCCCGTCTCCTTCGCAAGTCGATATTGCGTGATGCCCATAGGCTCCAGGAATTCCTCCTTCAGAAGCTCCCCCGGAGTAACAGGCGCGATATACCTATCCATGGTCATACCTCACTTGTGATAATCAACGATCTCAACGTTGCTCGCAAAGCCGTCTCCCCACTCAAAGCAGACGCGATAGCGGCCGTTAATGCGAATGCTGTATTGGCCTTTCCTCTCGCCCTTAAGCGCTTCGAGACGATTCCCAGGTGGAACCCGAAGATCAGAAAGACATGAGGCCACCTGAAGCTGGCGAATCTTCCGCAGGGCAATTCGTTCAAACGGAAGGAACTCTGCGACTCGAATTCCGTGAGCGAGATTGTAGGTATTTGGATCTCGATAACTTGAAATCATAGTATCGCCTCGCATTATTACCGTCAAGCGTGATTATAACAACCTGCTTTTTACCTGCCTTACAAACCTTTGTTCTATTGTAGCAACCATACAAGTGTTTGGCTAGAGCCGATTCAAGCCACTCTTGCGAGACCCGAATCCGAACCCCATCCCCACCCCTAGCGCCGCGCGAAATTCGCATGCCCTCTTTGGGCGGCGCCACGCGAACGCGCGGTTGCTGTTCAACCGTTGAACAGAAAAGGTTTATGAAGAGGGGGTGAGGCCATGACGTCGCAAGAAGGCTGGACGATTTCACAGGTAGAAGCGCTTATCGGGCTGTCTCGGCGAGATATCCAACGCTGCTGCTACGAAGGCAAGGGCGGTGTCGGCATCCTCTCGCCCAAGGACAGCAAGTGGGGCCGGCGCACCTACACGGCCGACGACCTCGCGCGCCTCTTCATCGTCGCGCGCATGAAGGCCGACGGCATGAGCCTCCCCGAGGCCCGTCGCGCGCTCGACAAAAGCCAGGCCGAGGGCCTCAGCGACGAAGAGATGGTCGCCGACTTCTCCTCGCGCCTCAGCGAAGAGCTTGAGCGAATAGAAAGCCTGGCGCTCTCCGCACAGGCGATTCTTCACCAACACGATGCACAGGCCCTCAAAAGCCTCATAGCCGACCACCTTCAAAAGTCAGCGCATCAACAAACCGGCTGGCAAGGCCTTGTCAACAGACTGGAATCCCTCGACCTTGCCGATTTATCAAACGAGCTGCGCTTCTTTCTCCTTCAGCAGCTCGACCTTCCCGGCTTTGCGCTAGCCATCGAGCTATGGCTTGGCCCGCAAGCCGTTGAGCACCTCAGAGATCAGCTCGACCATACCGACACACCCGAGAAACCAAGGAAAGGTTAGGGACCATGGAGAACAACGTGAGAAAGACCCGCTTCGGCCTTATACCAATACTCGCGCTACTCTGCGCGCTGATCTTCCCGATAGCCGCCCGCGCAGAAGACCAGGTGTATTACCTTGGGTCAACCGTAAGCGCGGGAACCGACACCGGGTACTCAGGCGCCGATGCTCTTACAGAGAAGGACCCCCACTACGGCTGGAGCCTCGGGCGTTTCTATGCCACCGGCTTTACCACCGTTCAACGCGTAAACGACGAGGTAACCTTCCTTAAGACCGCCGGCGACGACATCAAGCTGAAGTTCCGACTCGACCAGGACATCGACTGCCTCAACGGCAATAGCGCGCTCACCATCAACGATGACGAGAACGGATACGACCAGCGCTTCGGAACCACCAAGTCGGACTCCGGCTTCGGGCGCGGCGCCCTCATCATCAAGCAGATCGACTACGCGAACGACGAATCTGCCCCGCAGGTCTATGTCAACTATCTTGCAGGCATCGAGAACGGCGCGGAGACCGACGTGTCCTCTTTCGCCGAAGGAGATTACGAGGTCGCGCTCGACTACGAGATTAAGAACGACTCCCGCAAAACACCCGGGATCGGCCCCATTCCGAGCCTTTCCATACTGCCCGAGTACAGCAATTACACCATTCGCTTCAAGTTTTCCGTTCGCAACGGCGACGCCATGGTATTCCTTCTCGACTCCAGCACCGGCTCGGAGCTTACGAACAGCGCCGTGACAGAAAACGGATTCTCCGTCGACTTCGCCAAGTCTCACTACTTGAATATCTACGTAAAGCGCTCCGTGCTCTCCGACAACGGCAGCGAGCTCGTGGATGTCCGATCGAATGAGCCGGCCAGCGACGGCAAGGTGTACTCAGACCCGGGCATCTACACCATCACCGCCACAAACCCAAGCACCAACCAGACAACCGAGAAGATCATCTACGTAGGAAACGACCCGCTGCTCAAGGCCTATGCCATCACCGGATACACCCTTGAGCAGATCCAGGACATGCTCGCACAGGGAGCAACCGTCTCCGACGACGGGACCATCGTCTGGCCACAAACGGAAGTCAAGGAGGCGGCGGTTGAAACTGCCTCGCAAAGCACTCCCGCCAAGGAAGAAAAGGAAAGTCTGCCGTTAGTGCCCATCATTGCCGTCTTGGTTGTGATCGCCGTCGCTGCCTTTGTCGCCGCCAGGTACATGAAACAGCAGGCTCCCGATGCATACGCCGCCGACAACCAGGAGTCCTCTGATGAGAAATAAGGTGATTGCGCTCCCCCTCTGCTTTGCCCTCGCGCTTCAAGGATGCGGGGTGCCCGCTCAGAACTCTGCGGAAAGCTCCCCCGGCAACGAGGCCTCATCCTCGACGCAAGAGTCGACCGAGGTGACCGGTAGCAACCAGAAGATTTCCGATGCGGCCTTCGTCGAGAATCTTCAGGATGCCGTTTACGACCTCATTGTCGACGACTTGGACGAGAACGGCGACACGAAAGACCTTGACCTCGAGGTACAGGAGGTCAAGGCCGTGTATCTCTCCAAGGAATACATCGAGCAGTACTCATTCAACTCCAAGGAGACCAAGTTCTTCGGCAGCACCCTTGAGGAACTCGAGGCCAAATTCGGCGACCAGAAATACGTCTTCGACCTCGACGAGAACGGCAAGACGGTCTGCCACGCCGTCAACGACTTTGACAACACGTTCGAGCAGGTTAGCCATGTGGCGGTCCTTGGCACGGGCGTGATTCTCATTAGCGTGACCATCATC
>CAVIBB010000168.1:0-4026 GCA_963640745.1 Paludibacteraceae bacterium | reverse complement strand
GCCTCCCAGTCCTTAAGGACCTCGGAGAGCGTCTTCATTAGAGCTCACCCCCCTTCCCGGCAAAGGCGGGCGCGACGGCGCCGGCCGCGTCGAAGCCGCGCTCGATGGCGCGGGCAAAGGTCAGCAGGCTGCGGTCCTTGAACGCAGGGCCCTGGAGCTGCGCGGACACAGGCAGGCCGGTCTGGGCGCCCAGGCCCAGCGGCACGGAGATGCCGCCGTTGCCGGCGATGTTGTTCGAGATGGTGAACATGTCCGACGCGTACATCTGCGTGGGGTCGCTCATCTCACCGAACTTGAAGGCGGTGCGCGGCGAGGCCGGCATGAGGATGACGTCGCACTTCTCGTAGGCGTTGCGGTAATCCCGCGTGATGAGGGTGCGCACCTGCTGCGCCGGGTAGTAGTACTTGTCGTAGGTGCCGCTGGAGAGCAGGTAGGCGCCGAGCATCTGGCGGCGCTTGGCCTCCTCGCCGAAGCCGTGGGCGCGCGAGAGCGAGGTCTGGTCGGCGAGGTTGCCGCAGCCGGCCTCCTGGTAGCCGTAGCGGACGCCGTCGAAGCGGGCCAGGTTGGAGAAGGCCTCGCACGGGGCGATGACGTAGTAGGCGGCGATGGCGGAGGCGATGTTGGGCAGGTCGACCTCGACGATCTGGGCGCCCTGGTCGCGCAGCGCGGAGGCGGCGGACTCGATGGCGGCCTTGACCTCGTCGGTGAGGCCGGCGGCCTCCATGAGGGCGGGGACGACGCCCACGCGACGGCCCTCGATCGGGTCCTCAAGGTGCTCGAGGAAGTCGACCGGGCAGTCCTGGCTCGTGGAGTCGTAGGGGTCGCGGCCGGCGCCGACCAGCGCGTTCATGGCAAGGGCGACGTCCTCGACGCGGCGGCCGAAGGGGCCGACCTGGTCGAGCGAGGAGCCGAAGGCCACGACGCCGTAGCGGCTGACGGCGCCGTAGGTCGGCTTCATGCCGACGACGCCGCAGAGCGACGCCGGCTGACGGATGGAGCCGCCGGTGTCGGAGCCGAGCGAGAGGGTGACCTCGCCGGCCGCGACCGCCGCGGCCGAGCCGCCCGAGGAGCCGCCAGGCACGCGCTCGGTGTCCCAAGGGTTGTTCGTGCGGTGGAAGGCCGAGCTCTCGGTGGAGGAGCCGAACGCGAACTCGTCCATGTTCGCCTTGCCCAGGGGGGTGGCGCCCGCGTCGAGCATGCGCTGGACGCAGGTGGCGGTAAAGGTGGACTCGTAGTTCTCGAGCATCTTGGAGGCGCAGGTCGTGCGCGTGCCAAGAAGGTGCATGTTGTCCTTGAAGGCGACGGGCACGCCGGCCAGGGGGCCGAGCTTCTCGCCGGCGGCGCGCGCGGCGTCGGTCGCCTCGGCGGCGGCGAGGGCGAGGTCGGCGGAGACCTCGAGGAACGCCTGGACCTCCGGCTCGCGGGCGTCGATGGCGGCAAGAGAGGCGCGCGCGACGTCGACGGCGGAGAACTCGCCGCTAGCGACGCCGGCGGCCACCTGGGCCGCGGAAAGCTGGTCGAGGTTCGCCATTAGCGATCGCCTCCCTGGTCGCCGAGGATGGACGGGACGCGGAAATAGCGCTCGTGGGACGCGCCCGCGTTCTTGAGGGCGACGTCGATGGGCAGGGCGCGCGGGTCGTCCGCGACGTCGGCGCCCATGACGTTGGCGAGGTCTCCGATGGGGTGGAACGTGGGCTCCACGCCCTCGAGGTCGTACTGGCGGATAGGCTCGAGCAGGTCGACGGCCTCGTTCATGTACGTGGTCATCTCCTCGAGCTCGGCGTCGGTCAAGGCGATGCGCGCGTAATCCGCGATGCCCGCGACGTCCTCTTTGCGAAGGGCCATGTGGTTCCTCCTGTCTAGCGGTTGAGCTGAATCATTCTACGGCAGGGCGCAAACGTGTTCGGCCGACGGCGCGCAGGCGAAACCTTACGGACTTTAAACCTCGGCGGCCGGCGCGGGGGAAGCGGCGGGGGCGGTGGGCTCGGGGGAAGCGGCGGGGGCGGATTGCGCGGCGAGGCGGTCGTAGCCATAGAAGAGGAAACCGACCACGAGGAACGCGACCGTGAGGGCGGCGACCCACGTCGCGACGCCGACCGCCCCGAGCTTGTCCAGGTTCAGGAAGAAGTACGGGTAGAGGTCGTCGCCGGCAAAGCCGAGGGCCGCCGCGCGGCAAAAGATGAACGCGACGTAGGCGAGCGGGATGGCCGCGGAGCACAGGGGGTAGCTCGCCTTGAGGTCGCCGCGGCGGTAGAAGAGCAGCCAGTCCGCAACGTAGAGAACGGGCAGGACCTGGTGGCAGAGCAGGCTCGTGACGTCGAGGTTCTCGGCCAGGGTGCGCGCCGGGAGCAGCAGGATGTTGAAGACGAGGAACGTGAGCAGGATCGAGAGCACGCCCATGAACTTCCAGAGCGGCGAGAAAGTGACCGGGCCGTCGCCCGCGCGGCGCGTCGCCTGGGCGAGCTCGGCCGCCATGATAACGAGGCACAGGTAGTTGCTGATGTTCGTGAACTTGGTATAGAAGCTGGGGTTGGGCTCGGCATGGAAAAGCCCGGTGCTACCGAGCGCAGCGACGATGCCGAGCGCGACATAGGCGGACTGGAGCACGAGCTGGGCGGTTCTTGAGCGCTGCATGTTCATGGATTCTCTTTCCAACGGGGTTGCCGCTGGAGTTTTACCGCTTTACTTGTTGCGCTGTCAACATTGCGTCGTCGCGCGCGAGCAGCCACGTCATGAAGCTGCCGAAGCACGCGGCGAGGACCTGCTGGAAAAGCGTGCCGATGATGACGGGGAACATCGTCTCGCCCGGGAAGTACTGCGCGGCGATGACGGCGCCGGCCGAGATGTTGCGCATGCCGGTCTGGAAGGTCATCGTGACCTGCGTGGCGCGCGGGCGGCGCCACAGGCGCGAGACGATGAGCCCCCAGAAGTAGCCGGACATCGCGAAGAGCGCGATAAAGACCATCACGCCCACGAGCTGCGGCGTCAGATGCTTCATGTACGGGGACACGTTCGTCGAGTTGGAGAGAATGACGAGCACCAGGGCAATCTTTGCCGCCGGCGCGATGACGGGCGAGAGCTCGCGCTTACCCCAGCCGCGCGTGAGGTCGTTGACCACCATGCCCGCGAAGGCCGGCAGCGCGATCTCGATCAGCATGTCGATCATCATGCCCACGGCGTCGACCTCGACCGACCGCCCCATCAGCAGCTTCAGCGTGAGCGGGATGGTCACGGGGGCGATCACCGTGGCAACAAGGAGCGTCGCGAGCCCCTGCGAGAGATCGCCGTCGAACATGTTGATCCACATAGCCGAGACCACTGCCACGGGCACGGAGTACTCGAGCACGATGCCGAGCACGATGTTGGTGTTGTCGCCGAAGAAGAGGCTGCCGAGCGCGAACGCGCAAAGCGGGATCGCGACAACGGAGATAAGAAGGGTCACGAGCATGGCCGCGGGGTGCCGGAAGGTATCGACGAGGTTCCTCAGGTTGTTGCCGAGCGCGCCTTGGAAGGTCATGAACGCGAAGAGCGCGGTAACGAAGGGCTTGAGTACCGAGATCTGCGAGGGGAAAAGGACCCCGAGCGCCACGCATATCGGCGCAATGAACGCCAGGTGGGAACCGATGAACTTACCGAACGACTTCCAGGCTTGCACGAGAAATAACCTTCCTAAAACCGACTGCGGACCGCAGGCAATCATAGGGGGCAAGGCACCGCGAGGCGAGCTTCGACCAAACATTTAACCGCCCGAAACCGGGGCCAGCCGCCGCCCTTCTTGCCGTCCCCTCGCCGCCACCCCTCTCGCCGCCCCTCTCGCCGCCTGTTGTGAAGACTTCAAGCCGCGAACTAGCCTTCACAACCGCAAATTCTGGCGAATTCTCGAGTTGTGAAGGCTAAATCGAGAAGTGAAGACTTCACAACGGGGACTAGGGTTCGGCGCGGAAGCGGAGCATGAAGAACGCGCCGACGGCAGCGGCCATGACCGAGGCGCCGAAGAGGACCGCCTGCACGCCGAAGGCGTCCGCG
>CAVIBB010000167.1:0-4096 GCA_963640745.1 Paludibacteraceae bacterium | reverse complement strand
TAGGGTACCGAGGCAGGCGACGAGAAGTCCGGCTCGTTGAAGAGCGACCATGCGCAAACGCTCGCGTGATTGCGGTCGCGCTCGACGAGCTCCTGGACCGCCTGCAGGTGCGCAGGAAGGGTCCTCTCATGCACGGCCGGGTCGTCGAAGAAAGTCTCACCCCTCGCCGTGGAGACAGCGTCGGCGAAGTTCTTCGTGGAGCGCAGCATCCCGACGGCGGCGACCTCATCGATCACAAAGAAGCCCTCGCGGTCGGCCTCGTAGAGCTGCTCCTCGGCGTACGGGTAGTGGCTCGTGCGGAAGGAGTTGGCGCCCATCCACTTAAGGAGTTCGAAGTCGCGCTTATTGGCAACCGGGTCGAAGCCGCGGCCGTGAAGCGGGCTGTCCTCGTGGCGGCCGAAGCCCTTGAGATAGACCGGGCGTCCGTTGACGAGGATCCGCCTTCCGCGGACCTCGACAGTGCGCAGGCCCAGCGTGTCGTACCACTCGTCGACGAGCTTCTCGCCGTCCATGATACGAACCCAGACGGTGTACAGATAGGCATCCCGAAGGTTCCAGAGGCGCGGGTTCTCGACGGCGAGCTCGCCGGCACGTCCGGCTGCATGGGCCGCCACGTTGCCCTTCTCGTCGGCCAGCACGACGTCGACGTCAAGCGTCCGCGCATCGGCGGAAACCTCAACCTCGTAGCGCACGCGCGCATCGGACCCGTCGGGCGCGAGCTCGACCGCAGTGCTCAGTCCCTCGATGCGAGCCCGGGGCGTGCAGAGCAGGCGCACTTTGCGCTGCAGGCCAGCATAGTTGAAGAAATCGAAGTACGGCGCCGCGATCCGCGTGCCGTCGCGCAGCGTCGCCGTTCCGCCGGCCGGAAGCATGTGCTCGTTCAGCTCGTTGTTCACCTTGACCGCGACGAGATTCCAGTCACCCCAGCGCACATGCCCGTTCAGTGACGCGGTAAACGGCGTGAACCCGCCCTCGTGGGACGCGACCAGCTCCCCGTTGACGAAGACCTCCGCGCGGTGCGTCGCCGCGTCGAAACGGATGTCGGCAAGGCGGCCCTCCCACTCGGCGGGCACAAAAACGCGCTTTGCGTACCAGAAGTCTCCGTAATACTCGCGGCTCGCCTTATCTGTGAAGACATCGTTGAAGCTCGCCGGAACCGGCATGTCGATAGGCTCGGGAAGCCCCGTCTGTGCCCAACCGTCCTCGACGCCGCGCCGCTCGGGATCGAACTGGAAGTCCCACGTGCCGCAGAGGTCGTCGACGCGCCTTGCCCTGGTCACCCTGGGATACTGCGCCGCAAAACTCATCTTCCCATCCTTTCGTCGGGCAACCGCTTGTCGCAAGCCGCCCTTATATGTAACGATTCGGTCAATACACCCAAACAACCACGAGGTAGCATCCCATGACGCCCGCAGAACTTGAACACAAACTTCGAACGCTTTCTGAACACGAGAAGGGATACCGCGCAGGCAAGGTCCCCGTCGAGACCCGTCCTTTCATCGATATCGACGGCGTGAAGGTCCTCAAGTCGTCGTTTTGGGACATATACAGAGGCACCCGGGAAAGCGCGCCGCTCATCTGCTGCAAACAACACTCCCGCTTCCGCGAATACCCCCTCCATACCCACGACTTCGTCGAGCTCGCCTACATGTACGACGGCATGTGCGTCGAGACCCTGAGCGATCGCCTGCTGGGGCTGCGTAAAGGTCAGGTCCTTCTCGTCGACTCGGGCACGATCCACACCATCGCCCCGCTGCGCGAGCAGGACATCCTCGTGAACATCCAAGTGGAGAAAAGCTACTTCACCTCGAACTTCTTCAACCGCCTCGAGACCGACAGCCTCGTCACGTCGTTCTTCGTCAACGCCATCTCGCGCGGCGTGACCCACGACAACTACATCCTGTTCCACTCTGAGAAAAGCCGCCGGCTCCCCATCTTCATGAACGAGCTCATGTGCGAGTGCCTGGACCCTTCCCCACGCTCCGAGAACATGCTCCACGGGCTCTTCTCGCTCGTGGTGAGCGAACTCATCGACGTCTACGAACAGGGCGTCGACGAGGGAACCGTCCCCCTTCAGAGCCCAGCCCTCCCCATCCTTCGCTACATCGAGAAGAACTTCCGCGACTGCACCCTCAAGGGATGCGCCGACGAGTTCTGCGTGAGCACGAGCTATCTCGCGAAGCTCCTCAAGCGCGAGTGCGGGCTCACGTTCAAGGAGGTCGTGCAGAAGCAGCGAATCGAGGAAGCCAAGCGCCTGCTCGCCAACGACACGCTCTCTGTCACGGATGTGGCGAGAAACGTCGGTTACTCGAACATGAGCTTCTTCTACAAGATGTTCAAGCGCGAGTGCGGGGTCTTGCCAGGACAGTACCGCAGGCAAGAATAACGACCAGGTCAGGCAGGCCCGCCGCCGCCGTACGGAGGCGGCGGGCCGAGGAAAGCGGCCTCAGGCTACTCGGCGTCCTCGAGCAGCGCCGGGTCGTCGATCATCGAGTCGTCGAACCCGAAGAAGTAGACGGCAACAGCGGAGCCGATGAAGCCGATGGCGGCACAGATGGGCACGCCCCAACCACCCGGGAAGCACGCAAGCGCAGGCAGCGTGATGAGGTTCACGCCGATAAAGGCGGTACGCTGGACGCCGGCGAGGACGATGGGCACCGAAGCCGCGGCCGAGCAGATGCACGCGATGACGAACGGGCGCTTGAACTTAAGGTTCACGCCGTAGATGGCGGGCTCTGTCACGCCGGCAAGAAGCGCGGTCACCCAGTTGGGGCCGGCGACCTCCTTGAGGTTCTTGTTGCGGGTCTTGAGGAAGACGCCGAGGCAGGCGCCGGCCATAGCGAAGTTGCAGCCCCAGGACAGCGGGCTGATCCAGTCGTAGCCCATGGTCGAGAAGTTGTTCATGACAATAGGGGTGAAGGCGGCGTGGGCGCCGAAGATGATGAGCACCGGCCAGAACCCGGCAAAGAGCATGCCGGCCACCACAGGCGCTACGCTGTAGACCGCGAGGATCCCGTCGGCGACGAGCTGGCCCGCGAGCTGGAAGACGGGGCCGACGGCGATGAGCTCAACGGGCACGAGAACGACGAGGCAGAGCATGTAGCCAAAGAGCGAGAAGAGCGTCTGGCTCATGACCTTCTTGAGGACCGCCTCCATCTTGGAAAGCAGCCACGTGATGATGATCGGCGGGATGACCGAGGTCGCGTAGCTCACCAAGGTGACGGGTACGCCAAAGAAATCAACCGCGGTGCCCTCAGCCTGCGCAGTCACGATCGTCGGGTAGAGCAGCGGGAACACGATAGCCATCGCCACGAACTTGTTGGTGTGGAACTTCTCGGCTGCCGTGACGGCGAGGACGAAAGGCAGGAAGCGCATGAAGCCGTCGGCACCGGCGTAGAGAATCGTATACGCGCCCATCTTGGCGAATTCAGGCATGAAGTTGGAGATAAGCACGAGGATGGCCTTGAGCATACCGACGGCCACGAACGCGCCCATGAACGGGAAGAAAATGCCCGAGATGGTCTCGGAGAACTTCTCAAAAACGTTGCGGTTGTCCGGGCCGGCGGCCTCGGGCGCGACCTCGCCGCCGGCGAAGCCCGCCCCAAGCAGCGCTACCGCGGCGTCGTAGGCGTGCTCGACGTCGGGGCCGATGACGGCCTGGTACTGCCCGTTGCCGTGCACGACGTCGATGACCCCCTTGACGCGCTTGACCTCCGCGTCTGCCGCCTTGGTCTCGTCCTTGAGGACGAAGCGCAGGCGCGTGACGCAGTGAGTAACCGAAACGATATTGTCTTTGCCGCCAACCTTCTCGATGATCTGCGACGCGAGGCTCTGATAATCCTTAGCCACGTCCGCTCCTTTCCCTTGTATCCTTGCGTTTCTGGGCCCGTTGCGTCCATTGTGGCGAATTGACGTGTGGCAGCGATATGACCGCAGAGACGCGAGTATTGACCGAATCGATACCGTAATTACGACGTGGATGCCGAGAAGCCCCTCTCCCTTCTTGCCAAGCGATTCGCGTAAGCGAGCGAGCGCAGCGAGCGCTGAGCTTGGAAAGAAGGGAGAGGGGCTTCTCTGCGTTCAGGGGCGCTAGCCG
>CAVIBB010000166.1:0-4101 GCA_963640745.1 Paludibacteraceae bacterium | reverse complement strand
TCGCGCAGCTACCAGGTCCACGTCGGGTGCGGAATCCTCGACGGCATCGGCGAGATCACGCGCGCCGCTGCCGGCGGCGAGCGCGCCTGCGTCATCACCGAGACGAACGTGGGGCCGCTCTACGCCGATCGTGTCGAGGCGTCCCTTGCCGCGGCCGGCTACGCCGTGAGCACACTCACCTTCGAGGCCGGCGAGCAGAACAAGCGCCTCTCGACGCTCGAGGGGCTGCTCGAGGGGCTCGCCGAGGCCCAGCTCACCCGCGACGACGTGGTCGTCGCCCTCGGCGGAGGCGTCACGGGCGACATGGCGGGCCTCGCCGCCGCCATGTACCTGCGCGGCATTCAGGTCGTCCAGGCGCCGACGTCGCTTCTTGCCATGGTCGACTCGAGCGTGGGCGGCAAGGTCGCGGTCGACCTCGCCCACGGAAAGAACCTCTGCGGCTTCTTTTGGCAGCCGAGCGCCGTCGTGGCCGACGTCGAGTGCCTCCACAGCATCGCCCCCGAGCTCTACACCGACTCCATCGGCGAGGTGGTCAAGCACGCCGTTCTCGCGGACCCGCAGATGCTCGCTGAGCTCACGGCCCGCCCCATGAACGGCGAGGGCTACCCCGACGAGCTCGTGGCGCAGATCGTGGCAAAGAACGTCGAGATCAAGCGCGACGTCGTGGTGTCTGACGAGAAGGAGCGCGGCCTTCGCCAGACGCTCAACCTCGGCCACACCATCGGCCACGGCATCGAGGCCGCGAGCGACTTCTCGCTGGGCCACGGCTCCAGCGTCGCCGCAGGACTCTGCTGCATGGCGCGCGCCGCTTGCGCCAAGGGTTGGTGCAAGCCCGAGACCCGCGACGCGATCGTCGCCGCCATGGCCGCGCAGGGGCTCCCCACCGACACCGAGCTGCCACACGACGTCGTCTTCGACTATATGGTCCACGACAAGAAGCGCCACGGAGACACGATGAACATCGTCGTCCCCGACGAGGTCGGAGCCGTGAGCGTGCGCAAGGTCACGCTCGAGGAGCTCCGCGGGCTCGTCGAGCTCGGCTGCGGGACGGGGGCGCGCTAATGGATATGCGAGTCACCCCCTCCGCCCTCGGCGGGACCATCCCGGCCATCGCCTCCAAGTCCGAGGCGCACCGCCTGCTTATCTGCGCCGCCTTCGCCGACGGCGTGACCGACATCGACTGCAACACCAGCTCCCAGGACATCGACGCCACGGCCGAGTGCCTGCGCGCCCTCGGGGCGCAGATCACCCGCACCAAGAAGGGCTTCCGCGTCGTCCCCGCCGAGGAAGTCGCGGCCGGCGCCCTACTGGACTGCGGCGAGTCGGGCTCCACGATGCGCTTCCTGCTGCCTGTCGTCGCCGCCCTCGGCTGCGACGCGAGCCTGACCGGGCACGGGCGCCTTCCGCAGCGCCCGCTCTCCCCTCTTTACGAGGTGCTCGTCGAGAACGGCTGCAAGCTCGGGCCCCAAGGCACGGTGCCCCTGCCGGTCCGCGGCAAGCTCCGCGCCGGCCGCTTCGAGATCGCGGGCAACGTGAGCTCCCAGTACGTGAGCGGCCTGCTCATGGCGGCGCCCCTCACCGGCGGCGCCTGCGAGGTCTTCGTGACCGAGCCGGTCGAGTCTCTCCCCTACATCGACATCACCTGCGCCGCCCTCGCCGAGTTCGGCGTGTCCGTGGAGCGCTCCAAGCACGCGGAGAACGGCAAGAACGGGCTTCTCTTCAAGGTATCCACCGGCGCGCGCTACCGCACGCCTGGCTACGTCCGCGTCGGCGGCGACTGGTCGAACGCGGCGTTCTGGCTCGCCGCCGGGGCCCTCAACGAGGCGGGCGTGACGGTCGAGGGCGTCGACATGCGCTCGACGCAGGGAGACCGCGCGATCCTCGGCGCCCTTGCGCTCCTCGGCGCCCGCGTCGAGCGCGGCGCCACGAGCGTGACGGTCCACCCCGACCACCTCAAGGGATGCCGCCTCGACGTCTCGAGCTGCCCCGACCTCGTCCCGCCGCTGGCGGCCGTCGCGGCCTGCGCGGAAGGCACCACGACCATCGTCGGCGCGGCTCGCCTGCGCATCAAGGAGTCCGACCGTCTCCAGACCGTGTCGGACGCCGTCGTGGCGCTCGGCGGGCGCGTCGACCAGACCGAGGACGGGCTCATCGTCCACGGCGTGGGCGAGCTCACCGGCGGGTGCGCCGACGCGGCGAACGACCACCGCATCGCGATGATGTCTGCCGTCCTCGCCTCGCGGGCTTCCGGCCCGACCGTTATCCGCGGCGCCCAGTGCGTCGCCAAGTCCTACCCCGCGTTCTTCGAGGACCTGCGCGCCCTGGGCGGCGCCTGCCAGGAGGTTTAGCATGCCGTCGAGCTTCGGAAACACCCTCAAGGTCACGATCTTCGGCCAGTCCCACTCCGCCGGCGTCGGCTGCGTCGTCGAGGGCCTGCCCTCGGGCCTCGCCCTCGACCAGGAGCGCCTCGCCGACTTCATGGCGCGCCGCGCGCCGGGCAACGCCCCCTGGACCACCCCGCGCAAAGAGAAGGACGCGCCGCGCATCCTCTCGGGCCTGAACCCGGACGGGCGCACCTGCGGCGCCCCTCTTGCCGCCGTCATCGAGAACACCAACACCCGCTCGCAGGACTACGGCAACATCATGGGGGTGCCGCGCCCCGGCCACGCAGACTTCACCGCATGGGCCAAGTGGCACGGCGAGCAGGACATCCCCGGCGGCGGGCACTTCTCGGGCCGCCTCACCGGCCCGCTGTGCGTGGCCGGCGGCATCTGCCTGCAGTGGCTCGAGACTCAGGGCATCCGCGTCTCCGCCCACGTCGACGAGTGCGCCGGCGTGCCCGACGAGCACTTCTGCGCCCTCGACAACTCGCCCGAGGCCAACGCGTGCCTCGCCGCCCAGATGGACGCGCTCGCGGATGGCCGCGACTTCCCGGCCATCGACCCCGCGGCAGCCGAGCGCATGACCGCGGCCATCATGGACGCCAAGGCCGCGGGCGACTCCGTCGGCGGCGTCATCGAGTGCGTGGCGACGGGCCTTCCCGCCGGTGTCGGCTCGCCCATGTTCGACGGCCTTGAGAACACGCTCGCCTACGCCGTCTTTGGCATCCCGTCCGTCAAGGGCATCGAGTTCGGCGCCGGCTTCGAGTCCGCGCGCCTCCGCGGCAGCCAGAACAACGACCCCTACGAGGTCCGCGACGACGCGTGCGCCCCGCGCACGAACAACGCCGGCGGAATCCTCGGCGGCATCTCCACGGGGGCCCCGCTCCACTTCCGCTGCGCGCTCAAGCCCATCAGCAGCATCGGCATCGAGCAGGACTCCGTCGACCTCGCCGCCATGCAGGGCGCCAAGCTCACCGTGCGCGGCCGCCACGACGCCACGGCCGTGACGCGAGCCGTCCCCGTGGTCGAGGCCGTCGCCGCCTGCGCCATCGCCGACGCGCTTCTCTCCTGGCCCGCCGATCCCGTCAACAAATAAATGACGCAAGGGGACTGCCCCTTCGTGTCATTGGAGGTTTTATATGCGAGAGCTTTCTGAGCTGCGGCAAGACATCGACCGCATCGACACCGAGATCTTCCGACTCTTCGGCGAGCGCGCCGAGGTGGCCGCAGGCGTCGCCGAGTACAAGCGCGCGAACAACATGCGCGTCTTCGACCCCGTGCGCGAGCGGCAGAAGGTGGCCGACGCCGCCGGGCGCGTCCCCGCCGACCTCGCCACCTACGGCCAGGTGCTCATGGAGCTCCTCATGGAGGCCTCGCGTTCGCGCCAGCACGAGCTTCTGGGAGACGCGGGCAACAACGACCTGGTCGCGGCCATCGAGGCCGCCCGCAAAGCAACCCCTGAGGTCTTCCCCAAGGCGGGCCGCGTGGCCTGCCAGGGCGTCGAGGGCGCTTATTCCCAGCTTGCCGCCGAGAAGTTCTTCCGCCACCCGGACATCCGCTACACCAAGACCTTCGAGGACGTCTTCGAGGCCGTCGAGTCCGGCGAGGTCGACTACGGCGTGCTGCCCATCGAGAACTCAACCGCCGGCTCCGTGAACAAGGTCTTCGACCTCATGGGGGCCCACGAGTTCCACATCGTCCGCTCCACGCGCGTCAAGGT
>CAVIBB010000165.1:0-4122 GCA_963640745.1 Paludibacteraceae bacterium | reverse complement strand
CGGGCGGGCGGCGCTGATGCGGGCGATGATGGAGCTCTTGCCGACCGACGGCATACCCACGAGGGCGGCGTCGGCCATGAGCTTCATCTCGAGCTCGATCCAGTGCTCGAGCGCGGGCTCGCCCTTCTCGGCGAAAGCGGGGGCGCGGCGCACGGACGTGACGAAGTGCGTGTTGCCGAGGCCGCCGCGGCCGCCGGGGGCGACGATGACGCGCTCGCCCGGCTGCGTGAGGTCGGCGATCTCGTAGACGGGCTTCTGGGTCTCGGGATCGAGCTCGCGCACGACGGTGCCCAGCGGCACGCGCAGGATCAGGTCGTCGCCGGCAGACCCGTGGCGACGGGCACCCTTGCCGTGGGTACCGCGGCCGGCGCGGAAGTGGTGCTTATAGCGGTAGTCGATGAGCGACGAGAGCTGCGCGTCGGCCACGACCACGACGTCCCCGCCGCGCCCGCCGTCGCCGCCGTCGGGGCCGCCCTTGGGCACGAACGCCTCGCGCCTGAAGCTCATGCAGCCCGCGCCGCCGTCGCCGCCCTTGACGTTGATGTGGGAAAGATCGGTAAAGGTGTTATCCACTTGGAAGACTCCCGTGAGTACTCGAATTGCAACGCATACCAGCATAAACCCGGACAAAAAGAGGGGCCCTGCCAAGCAGGGTCCCTCTCAAAAAATTAATGAAAAGCTCGGCTGTGCTTAGGCCTCGCGGACGTGCACCATGTGCTTGGCGCCGCGGGTGAACTCGACCTTGCCGGCCTTGAGGGCAAACAGGGTGTCGTCCTTGCCAATGCCCACGTTCTCACCCGGGTGGATGTGGGTGCCGCGCTGACGAACGAGAATCTCGCCGGCCTTGACGTTCTGGCCGCCGAAACGCTTGGTGCCGAGTCGCTGAGCCGCGGAGTCGCGACCGTTCTTGGAAGTGCCTTGGCCCTTCTTGTGTGCCATTGTGCTACCTACCTTCTATAAAACGAGTGCTACGCGGGGATGGAGGCGATCTTGATCTTCGTCAGCTGCTGACGGTGACCCTTGTCGCGCTGGTAGCGCTTGCGCTTCTTGAACTTGAAGACACGGACCTTCTCGCCCTTGAACTGCTCGAGGATCTCGGCGGTGACGGTCTTGTCCTGGAGAGGGGCAGAGCCAACGACAGTGCTCTTGCCGTCGCTGATAAGCAGGACGGGGAGCTCAACCTTGTCGCCAGGCTGCGCATCGAGCTTCTCGACGGCGATGACGTCGCCCTCGGCAACCTTATACTGCTTGCCACCAGTTGCGATGATTGCGTACATTCTTGAACCCTTCATTGCTGGCGTTAGTGCAACAGGTACTGATATTACTCAAGTCGCTCTGACCGGTCAACGGAGCAAGTTGTTGGCCAGCAGGTCCCACCGGGGAAACGGTAGCGGTACCGGCTGGTCGTCGGCGGTCATGCAACCTATAGAAATATAGAGGTGTCGACCTTCCTTTTTTCAAGTTGTTGGCCGGCTCCATAAGAAGGCCACTATTTGTGGGCCTAACTTAGGAAGAGGCCCGCCGACACAGCCGACCGCGGGCCGGGATACGTGTGGCGGGCGCTCCTTAAAGAGGCAGGACGAGGGACCCGTCGTCCGCCTCATGCGCCTGCGCGACGCGACGGACCTTGAGGCAATCGTAGGCGGCTCCGTCGGCGACCCCCTTGAGGGCGGCGTCGATGAGGATCTGCGGCCGAAGCGCGCCCGCGTTGCTCGAGCGGGTATCGAGCGAGAGGAAGACTCCCCCGTCGACGTCCTTCGCCTCGCAGGTCACGAGCGCCGAGGAGACGTCGATGTGCTTGACCTTCTCGCCGCGCAGGTACTCGAGGTCGCCCGCCTCCTTAAGGGCGGATATACGGGCGGAGAGCTCGTCGGCGTCGACGGCGCAGTCCAAGACAAGCACCGACCAGCGGGAACGGGTGAGCCAGCTCTCGAGCGCCGGGGCACGGCCATCCACGTAGGCGGCGCGCGACGGGGCGAGCGCGGGCGGCGTCGCGGCGAGCAAGCGATCCAGGGCGGCCTCCGCGCCGATGTCCTCGCCGAGGCGCAGGTCGAAGTACTCGCAGTCTGAGGAGGCGCCGACCGGGAGGGCCTGGGAGAACTGGATTCTCATGCGCCTCGCGAAGCCGTTGCCTACCGAGAAGGGCAGCTGCGCCCGCCGGATGCAGCGGCTCACCGTCTCGAGCACCTCGAGGTGGCCGAGGTACGCGAGGCGGTCGTCCTTGCGATACTCGACTCGAAGGCGCGGGAGCTCCTTGATGAGGGAGAGGTCCTGGGGCTTCGCGTCTCCCCACGGCTGGGGCCTGGGTCCGCTCATTTGCGCTCCTCCACAATGACGTTGCTTACACCAAGGGTTGGGCAAACCCCGCAGCCCACGCAGCTCGTGCGCGTGCAGTCGGGCGTCGTGACGCCCTCCGCGGCGCGGCGCCATTCCCTTTGCAGGAAACCCTTGGAGACGCCGGGCGAGGTGTGGTCCCACGGAAGCCGAGCCTCGAGGTCGAACTGCTCGCAGGCGATGTCCTCGAGGTCGTAGCCGCACGCCTCGGCGGCCTCGGCCCAACGGTCGAACGAGAACTCGCTCGTCCAGGCGTCGAAACGGCAGCCGCGCGCCCAGGCCTCGCGCAGAAGCGAGAAACCCGCACGGCCCATCTTGGAGATAGCGCCCTCGACGAGCGAGGTCGAGGAATCGTGGTAAGCGATCCTGACGCCGCGGTCGCTGCAGGAATGCAGAAGCAGCTGCTGGCGCCGACGGACCTCCTCGGGGGCGAGCTGCCCGCACCACTGGAAGGGCGTGTAGCACTTGGGCACGAAGACCGCGACGGAGATCGAGACCGAGATGCCGCTCTTGTAGCCGCGGCCGACGACCTCGCGGCCGATCTGAAGCACGCGCTCGGCGGCGCGGACTATGCCGACGATGTCCTCGTCCGTCTCGGTCGGCAGGCCCATCATGAAATAGAGCTTGCAGCGGCGCCAGCCGTTCTCGAAGGCGTTGCGGGCGGCTCGCTCCAGGTCCTCCTCCGTCACGTTCTTGTTGATGACGTCGCGGAGGCGCTGGCTGCCGGCCTCGGGGGCGAAGGTGAGTCCGCCCTTCTTGCCGCCGCCGACGGCCAGGGCCATCTCGACGCCGAAGGAGTCGAGGCGCTGCGAGGGGATCGAGACGCGGATGCCGCGATCGCGCAGGTCCTCGTGCATGCGGTTGAGGATCCGCGCGCACTGCGAGTGGTCGGTCGTGGAAAGCGACGTGAGGCTGATCTCGTCGTGTCCGCTCGCGGCGAGACCCGCCTCGCCCGCCTCGACGACCTGCTCGAAGGGACGCTCGCGCACGGGGCGGTAGGTCATCCCCGCCTGGCAGAAGCGGCACCCGCGGGCGCAGCCGCGCAGCACCTCGAGAGAGAGGCGGTCCTGGACGATGCCCATGTACGGGACGATCTTTCCGGCGACGGCAGGCGTGGCGGCGAGGTCGGGAATGCAGCTCTTCGTCACGACGGCGGGCGCGCCGGAGCCGGCCTTAGGCACGGCGTAGCCCCAACGCGTCGAGGTCTCGTCCACGACCACGTCGTAGAGGGAGGGGACGTAGACGCCGTTCAAGCGAGAAAGCTCGAGCAGAAGCTCCGCGCGCGTGTCGCCGGCGGCCCGGCGCTCGCGGATCTTCTCGCAGACCTCGACGATGGACTCCTCGCCGTCGCCCAGGAGCACCGCGTCGAACACGTCGGCCATCGGCTCGCAGTTCCAGGCAGACGGACCGCCGGCGAGGATGATGGGGTCGTCCTCGTCGCGGGCGGCGGACTCGATGGCGATGCCGGAGAGGTCGAGGGCCTCGAGAACATTCGTCCAGATGAGCTCATGCGCAAGCGTGAACCCGACGGCGTCGAAGGAGGCCAGCGGCGCGGCGCCCTCGAGCGAGAGCATGGGGACCCCGCGCTCGCGCATGAGCGCGGACATGTCCTTCCACGGCAGGTAGGCGCGCTCGCAGCTCATACCCTCCTGGGCGTTGACCGCGTTGTAGAGAATGGCGACGCCGAGATTGGGCTGGCCGACCTCGTAGACGTCCGCGTAGCACATGCAGAGATGGAACGGCCCGTCCTGCTCCTCACAGGCGCCCCATTCGTGATCGAGGTAACGG
>CAVIBB010000164.1:0-4144 GCA_963640745.1 Paludibacteraceae bacterium | reverse complement strand
AACTCGGAGACCTTGCCGGTCACGCGGTCGGAGAAGCGCGCGCCCACCGCGATGAGAAGGTCGCACTCCGTCACGGCCATGTTGGCGTACTTGGAGCCGTGCATGCCGACGGGGCCGAGGTTCAGCGGGTTGGAGCAGCGCATCGCGCCCTTACCCATGAGCGAGGTGACCACCGGGATCTGCATGCGCTCGGCGATGGCCGTGAGCTCCTGGCAGGCGTGGCTCGTCACGATGCCGCCGCCCGCGTAGATCAGGGGCTTCTTTGCGGCGCAGATAAGGTCGGCTGCTGCCTTGACCTGGCGCGCGTTGCCGCGATACGTCGGCTTGTAGCTCGCGATGGAGATCTTGTCCGGGTAGTGGAAGACCATCTCCGAGCCGGAGAGATCGCTCGGGATGTCGATGAGCACGGGGCCGGGGCGACCGGTCGAGGCGATGTAGAAGGCCTCGCGGAAGGTTCGCGTGAGGTCGTCGCAGGACTGCAGCAAGAAGCTGTGCTTGACCACCGGCATGGTGATGCCGACGATGTCGGACTCCTGGAAGGCGTCGGTGCCGATGACGCCGCGCGTGACCTGGCCGGTGATGACGACCATGGGCACGGAGTCCATGAAGGCGGTCGCGATGCCCGTCACGGTGTTCGTGGCGCCGGGGCCCGAGGTGACCAGCACGACGCCGACCTTGCCCGTCGCGCGGGCGTAGCCGTCGGCCATGTGCGTGGCGCCCTGCTCGTGGCGGGCGAGCACGTGGTGGATCTTCTTGGAGTCGTACAGGGCGTCGTAGATCTTGATGGCTTGGCCGCCGGGGTAGCCGAAGAGAGTGTCGACACCCTCGGCCTCGAGGCTGGCGATGATGGCCTGCGCGCCGGTCATGGTCTTGCCCTCGTGCTCGGTGTGGCTACCGGGCCCGAACGGCCTTCCCTCTATGGCCAGCTTGCGCATGGCGAGCTTTTCGTCCAAGGTCGTCATCCGAGGTATGCCCCCTTATCTGCGCTGGAAACGAGTCGTGCGTACTTTGCGAGGACGCCGTGGTTGTGCTTGGGCGCGGGAGCCTTGAAGCTCGCGCGGCGCTTGTCCATCTCCTCGTCGGAGACCTCGAGCTGAAGCTTGCCGCCCTCGATGTCGACGGTGACCATGTCGCCGTCCTGGATAAGGGCGATGGGGCCGCCGGCCGCCGCCTCGGGAGAGACGTGACCGACGCAGGGGCCCTTGGAGGCGCCGGAGAAGCGCCCGTCGGTGATGAGCGCCACCGAGGTCGAGAGGCCCATGCCGCAGATGGCGGAGGTCGGGGTCAGCATCTCGCGCATGCCGGGGCCGCCGGCCGGGCCCTCGTAACGGATGACCACGACGTCGCCGGGGTTGATCTTTCCGCCGAAGATGGCCTCGCAGGCCTCCTCCTCGGAGTTGAAGCAGCGGGCGGGGCCGGTGTGGGTCATCATCGAGGGGTCGACAGCGGCCTTCTTCACGATGCCGCCGTCGGGCGCGATGTTGCCGTGCAGGACGCGCAGCGCGCCCTCGGGCGTGATGGGGTTGTCGTGGGTGCGGCAGACCTCGCCGTCGGCGGGCTTGGCGCACTTCTCGAGGTACTCGGGGATGGTGCCCATGCAGGTCACGGCCGACTCGTCAAGAAGCCCGAGCTCGTGGAGCTCGTGCATGACCACGGGCACGCCGCCCACGGCGTAGAGGTCGAGCAGCGGGCGCGGGCCGGAGGGCTGGAGCTTGACCAGGTGCGGGGTCCGCTTGCTCGCGGCGTCCCAGTCATCCATGGTGATGGGGTGGCCGGCCTCCATGGCGATGGCAGTGAGGTGCAGGACCGTGTTGGTCGAGCCGCCGAAGGCCATGTCGCACTCCATGGCGTTGTGGATGGCCGCCTCGGAGATGAGGTCGCGGAAGCTGACGCCCTTCTCGAGCAGCTCCATGACCTTCATGCCGGCCTGCTTGGCCAGGCGCAGGCGCTCGGAGTAGACGGCGGGGATGGTGCCGTTTCCGGGAAGCGCGATGCCCAGGGCCTCGCAGAGGCAGTTCATGGAGTTGGCGGTGAACATGCCGGAGCAGCTGCCGCAGGTGGGGCAGGCGCTGTTCTCGAGGTAGAGGAGCTCCTCGTCGGTCATGGTGCCGGCCTGGACCTGTCCCGCGCCGTCGAAGAGCGAGTTGAGGTCGGTGGTCGGGCCGTCGGTCTTGCCCATCTGGTGGCCGGGGAGCATCGGGCCGCCGGACACGAAGACGGTCGGCACGTTGACGCGAAGGGCACCCAAGATCATGCCGGGGACGATCTTGTCGCAGTTGGGGATGCACACGGCCGCGTCGAACGCGTGGCCCTGCAAGGCGATCTCGAAGCTGTCGGCGATAGTCTCGCGAGAAACCAGGCTGTAGTGCATGCCGTCGTGGTTCATCGCGATGCCGTCGCACACGCCGATGGTCGAGATCTCGAAGGGGACGCCGCCCGCCATGCGGATGCCGGCCTTGACGGCCTCGGCGATCTTGTCGAGGTTGTTGTGTCCCGGGATGATGTCGTTACGGGAGTTGAAGACCGCGACGAAGGGGCGGTCCATCTCCTCGTCGCAGATTCCGTCGGCTTTAAGAAGGCTTCGGTGCGGCGCGCGCGCAACCCCTCGTTTAATGGCATCGCTTCTAAGCTGCATTTCCCTCTCGCTTCTCCCTCTCGCTTCTAAAACATGTGAGAAACGCGAGGCAGGCGCACACAGCCGCTCGATGCCCAATGACGGAGGACGCCGGCCCGAAATACTTGCTCGAAGGTTGCCGGGGGTGTCCGTGCCTTGCCTTCTTGCGTTCGTTCGAGCTGCTCGAGGGTGTGTTCGTCGCCTTCCGCCGCGGGTTCTCAGGCCCAGCCCGCTTGCTGTGGGACGGATGAGGCGAGTACTTGCCCTGTCGTCGCATTTGCTCAGTGAAAACAGGCTAACACAAGCGAGCGCATGACACGAGCCGAAAACAAAGGCGTAACCTTGGGCGGGTTTATCCCGAGGGCGAGCGCAAAGTGGACCAGCGCCCCGATCCCGCCAACAAAAAAGCGAGGGGCCGTCGTATGGCCCCTCGCTATGCGTCTGTACTTTGGAATCGCCTTCGTCTCTGAACTGGGAGTTATCGGACTTAGGTTGATCGATAAGACCCGCCGGTCGTTTCAGATTCGGCTTCTGTCCGAGGAATCGTCGATGGGAGGTGGCGAGTGCGCTCGCCTGGTTTATTGAGCCTCGGAAACGGCGGCGGGTCCGTTCGATATTGAATCTTCTGTGTTCACTGGACTCGCCTCCTTTGTCGGTCGCTTTGGTTGGTAGCGACGGTGTTCTTTGTTACTTGCATTGTTTCCGCCGGCTCGGTTTCTAAACGGGCACTTCTCCCCCACCCGGCAAACGGCAAGAAAAAGCCCTTGAACGGCAGATTTCCGTTCAAGGGCTCTAAAAGCTCTACTAGTCAACCCATTGTGGGTCGCTGACGACCTTACTGGGCGTCGGCGATGGCCTTCTTGGCCTGCTCAGCGATGTCGGCGAAGGTGTCGGCGTCGGAGTAGGCGATCTCGGCGAGGACCTTGCGGTCGAGCTCGATGCCGGCGAGCTTGAGGCCGTGCATAAGGGTGGAGTAGCTCATGCCGTTGATGCGGGCAGCGGCGTTGATACGCTGGATCCACAGGGCGCGGAACTCACGCTTCTTGTTGCGACGGTCACGGTACTGGTACTGGCCGGAGTGACGGTCCTGCTCCATCATGCCGCGGAGAGTGCGGGAGGAGGTGCCGTAATAACCCTTGGTGCGCTCCTGGAGAGTGCGGCGCTTCTTCTTGGAATTCACTGCGCGCTTAACACGTGCCATTGATAATCAACTCCTTGTGGTTCAAGTCTACGGACGCGAAAGCGCCTATTAGTGGTTCAGACGGGAGGCGACGGTCTTCGCCTGCTGGCCGGTGAGCTCGGTCTCCTGACGGAAGCCGCGGATGCGCTTCGGGGACTTCTTGGTGAGGATGTGGCTCTTGAAGGCCTTGGCGCGCATGAGCTTGCCGGTACCGGTCTTGCGGAAACGCTTAGCGGT
Organism: Paludibacteraceae bacterium; assembly: GCA_963640745.1. Lineage (GTDB taxonomy): Bacteria > Actinomycetota > Coriobacteriia > Coriobacteriales > Atopobiaceae > Paratractidigestivibacter. The sequence goes on along the minus strand of CAVIBB010000164.1, from coordinate 113 downwards.
ACCCTTGTGCGTCTTCATCTTAGGCATTCTAGTTCTCCTTCTCAGTGGACTCGTCATCGTCGGGCTTGGCGTCAAAGGCGCCCTTGATGGGGACGATGAGCATGTGCATGTTG
>CAVIBB010000163.1:0-4172 GCA_963640745.1 Paludibacteraceae bacterium | reverse complement strand
CCGATGAACTCCTCGCCGATGATGAACGCCTGCGCCAGCCCGTCGGGGCTGGGCTGCTCGGCGTAGCTCAGGCTCACGCCGAACTGCGATCCGTCGCCAAGCAAGCGCTCGAAGTTCGGCAGGTCGGCAGGCGTACTGATGATCAAGATGTCGCGGATGCCGGCGAGCATGAGCGTGCTCAGCGGGTAGTAGATCATCGGCTTGTCGTAGACCGGGAGCAGCTGCTTGCTGGTCACGCGGGTAAGCGGGTACAGACGAGTGCCGGAACCCCCGGCAAGGATGATGCCCTTCATAGGAAAGTCCTTTCCGCCCTCCCGAAACAGGAAAAGCTGAGGCCTCTAACTCAAATTACAGCTGTTATCGATAATAATTCTGCAAAGTTGAGTATCGCAAGAGATTTACGCCGCGCGGTAGGCAAACCAGATCGCAAAGGTTTGGAACCTTAATTTAAGCCCCATCATCTAAAGCAAGGATGTCCTCGAAAAATCGAGGACATCCTTGACGCAAGCTATTTTTGATTCATTTGGTCGTGCCTCACGGCAAAATCTTAAAACCCAAATACCGCAGGCGGCAGCCTCTTACGTTACAAACCTGCTCCCCGCGAAATAGGGAGCATCCGCTAATCACCATCGCCGAGCTTTGTCTCAAGCTCTTTTTCCAGTAGAGCAACTCTTTGAGTCAGGTTCTTCACAGCCAACACATGGCGGCTCACGGCGACGCTTAGCGAAAGTGAGATGGCAAGGAGCACCACAACGGCACCTAGAAGAACAAAGTTCGAGGGAGAGATGAACCCTATCGCCCCGGAAACGGCAAAAATAATCTGCGGCCAGATGTCACAGATGAGCGCGATAGCACAGAGGAATATCCACAGAAGCGCATACTTGAGCAACAGCTTCCCTTTAGACACGAGCCTAAGCACATACGCAAGGAATCCACCGAATACAAGGGCCGCACTAAGCCTGAGCACAATATTCACGCCTACTCCCCCTTTCTGTGAGACCAGCAGGTAAGCCAAATAGCTAGCGACACCTTGATCATGTAGTAGACCGAAGAGAATGCACCAATCGAGGACGTGCCGCCCTGGCGCTCAAGCATCTGAACCGAAGCCTCGCGAACATCAAGACCAAGCTTCATAGCCAAAGAGATGGACTCCGGCTCGGGGTAGTCGTCGGGATAGCTCTTACAGAAGAGCTCTATGGCCCGGCGATTGCTCGCACGGAAACCGGAGGTAGGATCGGTGACTACCTTGCCCGTAAAGATTTTGATCCACCACGAGAGCCACTTGATGCCCACGCGTCTCATAAAGGTCGACTGGAAGCCATCCGTAGCCTCGAGGAATCGAGATCCAATCGCAAGATCCGCACCCTGCTGGATGAGCGAGACAAGCGCCGGTATATAAGACGGGTCGTGCTGGCCGTCACCGTCCACCTGGACATCGATGTCGTAACCGAAACGTTGGGCATACTTGTGCCCCGCCTGCACCGCACCGCCGATGCCAAGGTTCTGCGGAAGATCGAGAACGTTAATGCCGTTATCGCGACAAATGGTCAAGGTAGCGTCCTTCGATCCGTCGTTGACTACAACATAGTCGTAGCCGAACTTCTCGATAGTCCGCACCGTCTGAAGAATACAGTCCTGCTCGTTGTAGGCAGGAATCACAACAAGAACACGGGGGCGCTCGTGTTTATAAGTCGTCTCTAGCTCAGGCACATGCCATCCAATTCATCCATCGAACTCATGAGCACAATGTGCTTAAGTATAGCAACCTCTATAGCCGAGCCGACAAAGCCCTTGCAAACATAGAGATAGCGAGAAAGGAACATAGAAGAAAGGCCCCGCCGCAAACAGCGACGAGGCCTCAAGGCCATTGCTACCTTGAAGAGTATTCATACAGGCCTGCAGCGAGGCACTCCGCCAGATACTGCTTACGAGCTTGGTACGTGGCCATGTCGCTCTCGTTGTCTATGAAGCAGATCTCCAAAAGCGTGGCCGGAACCTTGCCGCCGCACACGGCGAATCGCTCTTCCTTCTTGCCGCGGTCACGAAGCCCGAGACCCTCGATCAGTTTGCTATGCATAATCGACTGGAGCTCGGAAGCGCCGGGCGCCGCATTTTGCGAGTGGATATAGCTCTCAGAACCGGAGCCGCCGCCGGAATTGAAGTGAATGGACACGAAGTAGTTGCAGCCCTTGTCGTAGGCATCCTGGTTGCGCTTGCTATAGTTGACCGCGTTTTCGGTAACGATGTCGAGACCATACTTCTGCGACGCGATATCGGCGATCAGCTGCACGAGCTCACGAGTGAGCTGCGCCTCCTGATAGCCGCATCCCTCGGCGCCGCCGTCGTATGCCCCGTCATACGAGCTGTTCCAACCGTGGCCGGCATCCAGATAGATCCGGACAAGGGAAAGCTTGAGGACTCCATTGTTATCCGAGGCATAGGTCTTACCGTTGATAACAATCCGTTCATTGCGCGATACGTAACCGGAATCCGGCTTCCCGTAGAACTGCTCGGTGCCAGAACCCGCAGAAAGCTCGGCGCTAAAGAGGCCCGTCTTTACGTAGAGATGCCCGTCGGCCTCGACCAGGTAATAGCGCTCCACGGATCCCCCGGTCATGCACCCGGAAATGAACCACCCAGCCGACGTCGCGTAATGCTCCATCAGCCTGCCGTCGTTGTCCGCAAGAAGCAGGCCGTTCGAAGTAGCCGTGCCACCACGCAGGACGTAGCCGGACGACGTGGTGTAGTGACCCCAGCCGTCGGACGAGAAGCCTTCCTTAGCCGCATGCGTCGTCAAGTCGATCCAATAGCGCTGAAGACCCTGGCCGTAGTCGCCCGAAACGACCCAGCCCCCGGACTCGCCGCCCGCGAGCTTGCCGTCGTTGTCCGCGAGGTAGATGAGACTGCCAACCTTGTACGAACCGCGGACAACGTAACCCTCGGGGCGGGCGTAGGCCCAGACGCCATTGCCCACATGCACGAGCTTACCTTGGGCCACGGAGCCGTCCTCCTGCCAGTAGCGCTGCAAACCCTGGCCGAAAGAGGCGGTGACCACCCACCCATCGAAGACGCGGCCGTCGTTGTCGGCGTAACGCATGAGGCCGTCGGAGCACGTCGTGCCGCCGCGCAGCACATAGCCGCCAGCGGTGGTGTAGTGCGCGTAACCGTCCCGGGAGTAGCCATCCACTGCTGCGTGCGAGGAAGAATCAATCCAATAACGCTGAAGGCCTTGGCCGTAGTCGCCCGAGACGACCCAGCCGCCGGACTCGCCGCCCGCCAGCTTTCCGTCGTTATCGGCGAGGTAGGTAAGGGCACCCAACTTGTACGACCCGCGGACCACATAGCCCTCAGCACGCGCGTAGGTCCAAACGCCTTCTCCAACATGGACCAGAGCGTTAGCGGCTACCTTGTAATCCTCAATCCAATAGCGCTGGAGACCCTGCCCAAAGTCGGAAGTCACGAGCCAACCGGACTCGGAAAGAAGCCCGTCGTTGTTGGCGGAGCGCTTGACGCCGTCGGAGGCCTGCGACTGCCCGCGCAAGACATAGCCGTCCTGCGTCGTATAGTGAGCCCAGCCATCGGAAGAGAAGCCCTCTTTTGCCGCATGCGTCATTGGGTCGATCCAATAACGCTGCAGGCCATGGCCGTAGGCCGAGGACACGACCCAGCCGCCGTCCTTGCCGCCGGCGAGCTTGCCGTCGTTGTCGGCCAGGTAGATGTTCCCCTCCTCGTCCGTGTACACACCCCTGAGCACACAGCCGTCCTTGAGGGCGTAACCGAAATTGCCGTTGAGGGAGTCGAAGAGGCCGTTGCGGAACAGATAGCCGTTCTGAATCCAATAGCGCTGAAGGCCGCGCTCGTCGTGCGCGTCAACAACGTAGCCGGTATAGACCTTCGCCTCACCGTGCTCATCGACCGTACCGTCCCAGTAGGCGTCGCCCGTCCAGCCAACGGAAGGCAGGACCGCGGTCTTTGCCTCAGCTATCAGGGCCTCGTTACCGGGAGCGACGGGAATCTCGCCGTCGTCCTCAGCGGCGTCTTCCGCCGCGACTTCATCGCTGCGGCCATCGATCGCAGAGCCGGAGCCGGCGTCAACATCGGAATCTACGTCAGCATCGAGTTCGATATCGGAGGCATCGCCTGCAGACGCTCCATCTTCAGCGGAGGAGCCC
>CAVIBB010000162.1:0-4209 GCA_963640745.1 Paludibacteraceae bacterium | reverse complement strand
GAGTGGAAGCAAAGCCTGTGTAAGACGCAAAACTTCGCGACTTTGCCCCGTCAGCGGCAAACGAAAAACCGCGACAACGCGACGAGAGGACACGAATGGTCGACGAGGAGTTCGCGTGGCGGCTGGCGGCCGAGCTCGTGCGCATCGAGAGCACAGACCCCGGCTGCTACGAAGGGGATATCGAGCGGCATCTCAAGCACCTTGTGGAACATAAGCTCAGCGAGCTGCCGGCCTGGATCGGCGACGCCGTCGAGATCCGCGAGCTCAAGGTCCTTCCCGGGCGGCGAAACCTCATGGTGCGCATACCCGGGGCCGGGCCCGATCCGGCACTCGTGTACAGCTGCCATATGGACACGGTCACCCTCGGCGACGGCTGGGACGACGAGACCCCGGCGCTCGCGGGCCGGGTGGTCGGCGAGCGGCTCTACGGCCGCGGCGCCTGCGACATGAAGAGCGGCCTCGCGTGCGCGGTGGCCGCATTGTTCGAGCTGCTCGACAGGGCCGCCGCCTCGGGCAGCCTGCCGAGGCGGTCCTTCGCGCTGCTTCTCTCCGTGGACGAGGAGGACTTCATGCGCGGTATCGAGGCCGCCATCGCCGCCGGCTGGGTCGGCGCGGACGAATGGGTCGTTGACGCCGAGCCCACCGACGGCCAGGTCCAGGTCGCGCATAAGGGACGCACCTGGTTCGAGATCGAGATGCGCGGCGTGACCGCCCACGCGAGCCAGCCGTGGAAGGGCGCCGACGCCGTCGCCGCGATGGCCGAGGTCATCTGCGAGCTGCGCCGCTGGTGCGAGTCGCTGCCCGCGCATGAGGAGCTCGGGCGCTCGACCATTACCTTCGGCCAGGTTGAGGGCGGGTACCGGCCCTACGTCGTGCCCGACGCGTGCAAGCTCTGGGTCGACATGCGCCTCGTCCCGCCGGCGTCGACCGCGATGGCGCGCAGGGCCGTCGAGTCCGCCATCCGAGCGGCGGAGTCCCGCGTCCCCGGCGCACACGGCGGCTATGAGGTCACCGGCGACCGACCGCCCATCGAGCGAGACCCGGCCTCTCCCCTGCTCGCGGCGCTTCTCGCCGCCGCCGGCGCCGAGGGCCATCCGGCAGAGGTCGGCGTCTTCACCGGCTATACCGACACCGCCGTCGTCGCGGGCACCTGCGGCAACCGCAACTGCATGAGCTACGGCCCCGGGTCCCTCGCGCTCGCCCACAAGCCGAACGAGTATGTCCCGCGCGCGGACGTGCTGCGCGCGCAGCGGGTGCTCACGCGCCTCGCACTCGACGCTTGCCTCTAGAATCCGGACACGCCGGCAAGAAACGCCCGCGCAATAAAACAGCGGTTGCACCAAGCCTTGGTGCAACCGCTGTTTTCTTGCCAGCTACAAGAGACCCCGCGAGAAGCCCTACACGCGCTCGGCGATGTCGCGCACCAGGCGCTCGGTCTTCTCCCAGCCGAGGCACGCGTCGGTGATCGACTTGCCGTAGACGCCGCCGTCAACGGGCTGGTTACCGTCCTCGAGGTAGCTCTCGACCATGAAACCCTTGACCATGCGGCGCACGAGGTCGTTGCGCGAGCAGCTCTCGAGCACCTCACGGCAGATACGCGGCTGCTCGAGCGGGCGCTTACCGGAGTTGTCGTGGTTGCAGTCCACGACAACGGAGGGATTCGCGAAGTCGGCGTCCAGGTAGCGGCCGGCCAGGCGCTCCAGGTGCTCGTAGTGGTAGTTGGGGTAGGTGCGCCCGTCGAGGCCGATGTAGCCGCGCAGGACGGCGTGGGCGAGCGGGTTGCCGTCGCACTCGACCTCCCAGCCGCGGTAGATGAAGCTCTGCTTGGCCTGGGCGGCATAGATGGAGTTGAGCATCACGGAGGTGGAGCCCGCCGTGGGGTTCTTCATGCCCACGGGCACCGGGATGCCGGCGGAGACGAGGCGGTGCTCCTGGTTCTCGACGGAGCGGGCGCCCACGGCCACGTAGGAAAGAAGGTCGACGAGGTACTGGTAGTTGGAGGGGTAGAGCATCTCGTCGGCGGTGAAGAAGCCCGTCTCCTCGATGACGCGCAGGTGCATGCGACGCACGGCCTTGACGCCCTCGAGCAGGTCGGCGGGAGCCTCGGGATCGGGGTTGTGGAGCAGGCCCTTGTAGCCCGTGCCCTTGGTGCGCGGCTTGTTCGTGTAGACGCGCGGGATGACGATGAGCTTGTCCTTGACCTCGTCGGCCACGCCCGCCAGGCGATGCATATAGTCGAGGACGGAATCCTCGCGGTCGGCCGAGCAGGGGCCGATGATGAGCAGGCGACGCGGGTCCTCGCCGCGCATGACGGCAGCGACCTCGGCGTCGAAGGCGGCCTTCTTCTGGACGAGCTCGTCCGAGAGCGGCATCTCGGCGCGGACCTCCTTGGCCATGGGCAGGTGGCGCTTGAAGTTCATGGACATATGGGCAACTCCTATGGTTCTCCGACTCAAAGTACACAGGTTTCTTATTATCGTGGCCGCGCCGCGCGCAGGCAACGCAGAAGGCTAACATTAGTCCGGTATGTAACAAACACGAGATAGGAGGCCCTGAAAAATGGCCTGCACAACCATCCTGGTCGGCAAGAAGGCAAGCTACGACGGCTCGACCATCATCGCCCGCAACGAGGACTGCCCCTCCGGCGAGTTCTGCGAGAAGCGCATGGGTGTCTCGCGCCCGGACCCCGCGAAGGGCGTCTATAAGAGCGTGATCAGCCACCTCGAGGTGCCGCTTCCCGAGGCAGGGATGCGCTACACGTGCATGCCCAACGCCGACCTCAAGGAAGGTCTCTGGGAAGCCGCGGGCGTGAACGAGCGCAACGTCGCCATGAACGCCACCGAGACCCTGACCACCAACGAGCGCGTGCTCGCCGCGGACCCGCTCGTGGAGTACAAGCCCGCCAAGGGCACGCCCGGCGAGGACGGCTACGTGCCCGAGGTCGCGGGAGGCATCGGCGAGGAGGACATGGTCACCCTCGTGCTGCCTTACGCCACGAGCGCACGCGACGGCGTCCTTCGCCTTGGCGCGCTTCTCGCCGAGTACGGCACCTACGAGATGAACGGCATCGCGTTCTCGGACGTCGACGAGATCTGGTGGCTCGAGACCGTGGGCGGCCACCACTGGATCGCCCGCCGCGTGCCCGACGACTGCTACGTGACCATGCCGAACCAGCTGGGCCTCGACTCCTTCGACCTCGACGACGCCCTCGGCGAAGGCCGCGAGCACCTCTGCAGCCCCGACCTACGCGAATTCGTCGAGAAGAACCACCTCGACCTGAGCCTCGACGGGCGCCTGAACCCGCGTGACGCCTTCGGCAGCCGCTCAGACGCCGACCACGTCTACAACACGCCGCGCGCCTGGGACATCCAGCGCCGCCTCAACCCGAGCGCCGGCCCCTGGGAGACGGCCGCCGCGCATGAGGAGTTCGGCCCCGAGTCCGACCGCCTGCCGTGGGCGCGCGTGCCGGAGCGCAAGATCACGATGGAGGACGTCAAGTACGTGCTCAGCCTTCACTACCAGGGCACCGATTACGACCCTTACGGCCGCGGCGGCACTCCGGCCACGCGCGGGATGTATCGCCCCATCGGGATCAACCGCAACTGCCAGCTCGCCGCGCAGCAGATCCGTCCCTACGTCGAGGAGAAGCGCCGCGCCATCCAGTGGATCGCGCTCGGAAGCAACCCGTTCAACGCGTTCGTGCCCTTCTACACGCAGGTGGATGATGTGCCGGCGTACGTGAAGAACACGCCGAAGACCCCCACGACCGAGAGCTTCTACTGGGCGAACCGCCTCATCGGCGCCATGGCGGACGCGAGCTACAACGCCTGCCTGCCGCACGTCGAGCGCTACCAGGAGAAGTTGCAGTCCGCCGCCGCGCGCCTGGTGCTTCTTGCCGACGAGTCCGACGCCGACATGGCCGAGACGAACCAGGCAATCGCCGACGAGGCGCGCCGCCAGACCGACGAGCTGCTCGGCCACGTCCTCTTTGCACGCAGCAACGAGATGCGCAACGGCTTCTCCCGCTCAGACAACTAGTCGCCGGGGGCGAGCGCATCGCGCCGGCCACCCGCCGTACGTGGCCAGCCAGCCGTTTGCGGCCAGCTAAAACGCTCAACAGAAAAGAAGCGGGTCCGGAACCTTGATAAGGCCGGACCCGCTCCTTTTGCCTGCATGGGACGTATGAGACGCCTTGCTCCCAAAGGGTGC
>CAVIBB010000161.1:0-4215 GCA_963640745.1 Paludibacteraceae bacterium | reverse complement strand
CGTTTACGGAGAGAGCAACTTGGGCATATATGCATCCGTTGCCACGCCTTGCGTAATCATTCAGGTGCTTGCACAAAACATATATACGCCTTTCCTTGGCCCCATTGCAGAGGTGTTCAATACGGGACATCGAATCGACGCGCGCAAGGATTTCTGGAAGTTAGTATACGGAGTGATGGCAATAGGGCTAGTTATCTCATCGATACTCGCCCTGGCATCTAAACCGCTTTTGATCTTCCTTTACGGTGAGTCAATAAGCCCCTACACATGGTTGCTTGGTCCCGTGCTTATCGTTACTACGGAGGCAGCTTGCACCGCTCTCATTACAGACGCACTCGTGATTTTCGGAAAGCTCAGAACGACCCTCGCAGTCAACCTCTCGGCGCTTCTCGTAACGCTTGCAATCATAGTCCCGTCATGTTCATGCTGGGACATGAACGGAGTAAGCATTTCATTGATATGTGGCTTTAGCGTTGCGATAGCCATAGGAATCACAGCCGTGCTTAAGGCAACCAAAGATTAATACGAAGCCCTTTTATCAACTAGATAAAAGGGCTTCGTTCAGTTTTAGGCTTATTGTCTACCCGTTGCTCTTCTCGCCCAACGAGTAGAGCTTGGCAATCGCGGCCGCAACTGGCTTAGGCCAGAACTTGCAGAACATGTCGTAGTCCTCTTGACTGCGAAGGTTACTTTGGATGAGGGACGACGTCTCGGAACCCTCGTGAATACGATGAGACATCAGGGGCTCGGCATCATATAGGAACGAACCCTCGAGCTTCGACACCTTTTCAAGCATCTGCCAGTCAAGCGAGCCGTGGTATCCCTCCTCAAAGAGAGGCATCGGGAGGTTTCCGACCACATAGGTCACCGACGGGCAGCAGACCGGGTCCCCGAACGCCAGGATTCTCCGACGCGTCGATTTCGAAGCAGCGCGCCTCCCCGCAGCCAGAGGCTTAAGCATCAATCGCTTTACCTTGAGCAGAGTATTGTCGAGCACCTCTCCCTCGTCGCGAAGCTCGGAATAACCGCAGAAATAGATCAGGGGCTTCTGTGCTGAATTCAGGTGCTCAAACGCTGAGGTCAAGTATCCGGCCTTGTACACATCATCCTGATGCGCGATAGTGACCAGTGGGGTCTTCGCACAGCTCATCGCAAAGTTCCAGTCGCGTGCGATGCCGCTCGGTCCATCGGACACATAAAGTTCCAAGGAATGCTTCTTACAAATCCCCCGGATGAAATCGTTGGGCGTCGAGGTGCAGACGATGATGCTCGAGGCAGCAGCCTGATCACGAAGTGAAGTGATGCAATCCTCCAGGTACGGACTCTCTTTGTATGCGCACACAGCAAAGGTGTGGTCTTCCGCTTTAAACATCTAAACCCTTCAGCCCCTATAACCTATGCAAAGAATCCCTTAACGGCATCCACGACCGTCTGAGCATCCTCGCGGGTGAGCCCGTAGTACATGGGCAGGCGCACAAGGCGGTTGGAATCGACGGTCGTATAGACGTCCTCGCCCGCGAAGCGCCCGAAGCGCTCGCCGGCGGGTGAGCTGTGAAGCGGGATGTAGTGGAACACGGCCAGGACGTCGCGCTCCTTCAGGTGCTTGATGAGTGCGCCGCGCTCAGCGAGGTCGGCGCACTTGAGATAGAACATGTGCGCATTGTGCACGCAGCCGGCGGGAACCACGGGCAGCTCGACCTTGCCTGCGTCGGCCAGCGGCTTAAGCTGCTCGTAGTAGAACGCCCACGTGGCCAGGCGATCATCGTTGATCTTGTCCGCGCACTCGAGCTGCGCCCACAGGTACGCCGCGTTGAGGTCGCTCTGCAGGTACGAGGAGCCGGAATCGACCCACGTGTACTTGTCCACCTGCCCGCGGAAGAAGCGTTGGCGGTTCGTGCCCTTCTCGCGGATGATCTCGGCACGGTCAATATACTCGGGGTTGTTGATGACGATGGCGCCGCCCTCGCCCATCGAGTAGTTCTTGGTCTCGTGGAAGCTGTAGCAGCCGAAGTCGCCGATGGTGCCGAGGGCACGCCCCTTGTACGTGCTCATCACGGCCTGCGCGGCGTCCTCGACGACCATGAGGTCATGGCGACGAGCAATCTCGATAATGGTGTCCATCTCGCAGGCCACGCCGGCGTAGTGGACCGGCACGATCACGCGCGTGCGGTCGGTGATGGCGGCCTCGATCTTCGTCTCGTCGATGTTCATCGTGTCCGGCCGGACGTCGACGAACACGAGCTTGGCCCCCACGGAGACGAACGCCGTCGCCGTGCTTGAGAAGGTAAAGCTCGGCATGATGACCTCGTCGCCCGGCTCCAGGCCGCAGAGGTTGGCCGCCATCTCGAGCGCGTCGGTCCCCGACGTGGTGAGAAGGACCTTCTCGGCGCGGAAGCGCTCCTCCATCCAGGCATGGCACTTGCGGGAGAACGGGCCGTCGCCGCAGATCTTATGGTTGACCTCGGCCGCCTCGCGGACGTAGTCCATCTCGGTGCCCACGTAGGGCGGTACGTTGAAATCGATCATCTAGGCATCTCCGAACGCTCGGCGGTAGTCCATCCGCACATTATCGTAGAGCAACGACTCGCCGTTTTCGCCGCGCACGTAAGCCGACGAGAAGAAACCATCGGTCAGCAGGTCAAGCTCGGCGCGCGTCGGCGCGACGATGTAGGAACGCACGGCGTAGGGCTGCGCTCCCTTCCTCATGACGTCGCCCGGCGCATAATACTCGAGCGTATCCGCCGCGCAATCGTCGATACCCACCTGCGGGAAACCGCCCATGGAGGCAACCGCGCCTTCCCCGCCGTGCCAGAATAGCCCACAAGCAGTGCGGTCCAGGTGCGGGTCGTGACCGGCCAGGCGCTCCTTCAAGCGCTCCGGCTCATAGACCGTGTCGACAAGCAGGTCCTCAACCGTCAGGCGGCCGAATGTGGCATACTCGAGCATCTCGTGCTCCGTGCCGAAGACGCGGCCGGCGCACTCGCAGACCTGGATGCCACGCTCAGGGGACCAGAAGAACTGCATGCACAAAGGCCCATTCGTGTGGCCCACGTAACGCGCCACGCGGCCGACGATGTCTCGTACCTGGTCGAGGACGCGATCGGTAAGCACGCTCGGGTAACAGATACGGCTCACATGCGGGATCGCGAAAGGCTCGCCCGCGGTCTTCTCGCGGTCGGCGATCTCGAGCACCACGGGTTCGCCGTCGATGATCCACGTCATGGTATTGAGCTCAAAGCCGTCGTTGAACTCCTCAACGAGAATAGCATCGCCGGTGGAATACGACGCGACCTCGTCGAAACGGTTCGCCACCTGGGCCGCGCTGTCGAGCACATAGACGCCATGCGAGCCCCATCCGTCGAGCGGCTTGGTGACCACTGGAAACGTTAGGCCTTCCAGGTCGTCCTCCAGAGTCGGCTTGTGGACGAGGGCCGTCTTTGGGAACGGGATGCCGAGCTCCCTGAACATGGCCTTCATGCGGCTTTTGTCGCGAAGGATGGCAAGGCGCTCGGAGCTCAGGTAGAACTCGAGCCCCGCCTTAGGGGCAATGGCCGCGCACTGCTCGGGCAGGTTGTCGGAGAAAGCGCTGATGATCCCGTCCACGCCGATGCGCCGCGCGAGGTCAGCGATGGCGTCGTGGTCGTGAATGTCAATATCGTAGCGCTCGTCCGCGACCTTCTTCGCAGGGCCGTCGGCGTAGCCGTCGCAGCACACCGTTGCGATACCGCGTCGCTGGGCGCAGCGGACCAGCGGCGTGAACTCACTCGTGGAACCAAGAATCATCAGCTTATGCGTCATGTTCTGCCCTTCCAATAACTTAGCTCGCCCGTAAAGCTACTCAACGTGCGAGATGCCGCCCGCCTGATTGAATCCGCGAACGCCGAACATCCTCCAGGAGAGCGCCAGGAAAACAGCCGCCACGGCCAGGAGCACAAAGCCAGTGACACCGCCCAGGCCGGCGAGAGTGAGCGTCGGCGTAAAGGCCACGAGCACTGCGTCGATAAGCGAGAAGAATAGCCACACGAGGCCGAAATCCCCGAGGGCGCCCGTCCTCGACTCTGGGTCCGAGACGCGCAGCAGCAGGATGCCGGTGGCCAGGACACCCGTGCACTGCCCGAAGATGAAGAGCCCGCGCTCAAACCAACAGTCCCTGAGAAAGCGGCCGCAGACGACGAAGTGCCAGAAAAGCACCCCTGCAAACGCGAGGACGGATAG
>CAVIBB010000160.1:0-4349 GCA_963640745.1 Paludibacteraceae bacterium | reverse complement strand
TGCCCGCTCGAAGGACGCCGTGCCGCGCCGTTGCGTGAGGTCGAGGCCGCGTTCGAACGGGAGTTCGCCCGCTGCGAGGTCGTGCCCGAGTGGCCCGACGAGCCCAAGAAAGCCGGCAACAACGTGTTCATCGCCCGGTAGAGGGCTGTGCCCGTTGCTGCCAGACCGCGTGCGTGGGGGCTTCCCCGCCCCGCCGCTCAGAGGTAGGCGAGGAAGGCGCGGGCGGCACGGGTAAGCTCCGCCTCCGGACGACGGACGAGATAGAGCGTCCGGTGGGCCGGCTGCTCCAAACGGCGCACCTCGATGTCGAACCCGGTCCGCTCGAGCGCCAAGCTTGGCAGCAGGCTCACGCCGAGCCCCGCCTCAACCATGGCCAGAATCGCCGTGATGTCCGACGTCTCGCAGTGAACGCGCAGGTCGGTGAGCTCGCGCTGAAGCAGCGGAGCGGTCTCGGTGTCCGCGATGAAGCGCTCATCGAGCAGGGACTCGACCGGAACCGCGGACAGCTCGTCCGCAAAGTGCCCGCGCGGCGCCACGACAACGATCTCGTCTTTGTCGTACAACGCCGAGACGTAGCCCTCCCCCACCGACTCCTTGGGAATAAATGCCAGGTCAACCGTACCGTCCAGGAGCTGACGCTCCGCCTCGCCGTACGTGCACTCCAAGATGTTTATCTCCACGTGGGGGCGGTCGGCCACGAACCGGCGCAGTGGGTCGGGTAGCCGCATCGCGACCACGCTCGTCGGCGCAGCGATGCTAAGCACACCGTCATCGAGATCGCGAACCGCGGCCACATGCCGCTCGAGCTGCCCGAACGCCTCGCACACCGCCCGTGCGTCCGGCAAGAGGCGCTTCGCCTCGGGCGTCGCGCGCAGCTCCGGGCCGCGCCGATCGAACAGCCGGACGCCCCAGTCTTCCTCAAGGCTCGACACCGCGCGGCTCGCCGTCGACTGCGCGAGCCCGAGCTCGCGGGCGGCCGACGTAATGCTCCCGGTGCGCGCGGCAGCGGCGAACACCTCGATCTTCTTTACATTCGAATCCATGGGGCGGCTCCGACGTCCATGTTCAGGCCATGAGAAGGGCGCGCCCTGGCCACATCGGCCCGGGCGCGCCCCCATTCTATTGCGTTATCCGGCGCTGGCCGCGGTTACGTCCGCCAGCGTCAAGCGGTGCTGGCGGACGTCGCATCGGCCCCTCTTGCTATAGGGCGCCGCGGATGACCTTCTCGCCCTCCTTCATGATGACGTCCATGTTGTCGGGCGTGAGGTCGTGAATGTTCGACGCAACGTCGCCGCGAACAACGAGCAGGTCAGCGAGCTTGCCGGCCTCGAGCGAGCCGAACTCGTCCTCGTGGTGGACCATCTTTGCACCGTTGAGCGTGGCGGCCTTGATGGTCTCGAGCACGGGGATGCCGGCCTTGTCCACGAAGTCGTACATCTCGTCGATGGTCACGTAGCCGTACGGGGTCACGAAGCTGAACGAGTCGGAGCCGATGGTCAGCGTGACGCCGAGCTCGTTGGCGCGACGCAGGTTGGCGTAGGTGCGCTGCAGCTCCCGCTCGACGACCGTGTCACCGGGGAACTTGGCGTTGGCCTCGGACTCCTCGGGCGGGTAGGTCGCGTACCAGGTGGGAAGGAAGCCGATGGTCGGCGTAAAGAAGGTCCCCTGCTCAGCCATGAGCTCCATGGTCTTATCGTCGAGCTCGAAGCCGTGGATGAGCTGCTCGCAGCCGAAGCGCACGGAATCCCACGCGGCGCTCACGGAGTTATACGAGTGGCTCCACAGCGGGATGCCCGTGAGCTTGCACTCGTCGGCGACGGCCTGGATCTCCTCAGTGCTCATGAGCTGACGGCGGCCGGAGTCCCAGCGCCAGATGCCGCCGCCGGTGGCCCAGATCTTGATGGCGTCGGGGTTCTCGCGCAGGCGCAGGCGCACGGCGTGGCGCAGCTCCCATGGGCCGTCGACCTGGTCACCCCAGGGGTGGGAATCCTTGCTCACCTGCAGTGGAAGCTTGTGGGAGTCGCCGTGGCCGGCGGTGCGGCAGAACCCGAGGCCGGTGGCATAGATGCGCGGGCCCTTCATGACCCCCATGTTGACCAGGTCACGGATGGCGATGCCGTTGCGGCCGATCTCGCAGACGGTGGTGAGGCCGTGGGTCAGCGCATCGTAGCTCTGCTTGACGGCGCAGGCCTGCTTCTGCGCGGGAGTCTCGATGACCCAGTCGTTGTCGTCGTCGGTGAGGTTGCCCGAGAAGTGCAGGTGGGTGTCGATGAGGCCGGGCATGACCGTCTTGCCGGAGCAGTCCTCGACCTCGTAGCCGTCGGGGACCTCGGCGCGGGGGCCGGCGTAGACGATCTTCTTGTCGTCAACGAGGACGAGGGAGTCGTCGACCGGCGCGGCGCCGGTGCCGTCCACAAGACGGCCGCCCACGAATGCGAACTTGCCCATGAGTGCTTCCTTTCGTTGATGGCGGGGCTTATCCCCGCCAGCTGTAACGGAGTGAGAAGGGCCGGGGTTGGGGCGCCGGCCTGGTGACCGGGCGCCGGCCCGCGGGAGGGCGCCGGCCCGGCGCGGCGTCGCTACCCTGCGGCCTTCTTGCCGCGGCCAAAGACGGCGAGGATAACGAGGCCCGCGGCCAGCCAGGCGATGGTGATGGCCCACTCAATGCCCGAGAGCGCCGCCGGCGAGAAGGGCACGACCATCAGGGCGATGATCGCAAGGCCCGCCGCGATAGCGCAGCCGATGCCGAACTTGCCGCCGTTGACCTGGTACGGGCGCGGCAGATCGGGCTCGGTGCGGCGGAGCTTCCAGCACGCGAAGCCGGCCATGGTGCAGGCAAAGATGAATCCGAGCGAAGCCACGTTGGTCAGCGGCACGAGCATGTTGCGGCCGAGGAAGGGGCCGACGAGGGTGAGGACGCTCATCACGACGACGGCGCGGCGGGGGACGCCGGAGGCGGGGTCGATCTGGGCGAAGCTTTCGGGCAGCATCTCTTTGCGACCCATGGCGAGCATGAGGCGGCTCGACGCGCCAAAGAAAGAGTTCATCGGGCCAAGAGGACCGAGCGTGGCAATGATCAGCATCGCGATGTAGAAGAAAAGATTGATGCGCTCAAGCACCGCCAGCGCCGGAACGGAGCTCTGCACGAACTCATGCCAGTCGACGATGGTGCCAAAGCTGTAGATGCAGATCAGATAGAAGACGCCCGAAGCAAGAAGCGCGATGGCCGGAACGAGGCCGAACTTCTTCCAGTCAATGTTCTCGGAGGCCTCCTCTGCCTGCTGCGGGATGGTGTCGAAGCCGGCGTAGAAGAACGGCGTCATGACGAGCACGGCCACGATGCCGCCGCCGAGGCTCGTCGCACTGGTGGAGCTGCCGCCCGCCGCGTCGCTCACCTGGCTGAACACGGGCAGGGCGTTGCTCGGCGAACCGGTTACAAAGCTAATGACCATGGCAAGCACCATGCCGGTAAGAAGCGCCTTGGTGAGGAAACTCGAGAGCTTGGCCGCCGCGCCGGCGCCGCGCAGGTTAAGGAAGATGACGAGCGCCGCGAAGCCGAGGGCGATGACGGTCGGCCACAGGTACACGTCGGCTCCGAGGATGGTGTAGAGCTTGATGCTGCGCAGCCATGCGAGGGCGGGAAACTCGGCGAACCGGTCGGTGAGCAGCGTCGATATGGCAATGGCCTCCCACGGGCAGAGCGGCGCGTTGCCCAAGAGCAGCATCCAGCCGGTAATGAAGCCCATCTTGCGGCCGAAGGTGCGGTCAACGTACTCGATAATGCCGCCCGAGATGGGGATGGCCGCGGTCAGCTCGCCGAAGCACATGCCGATGGGAACGAGGAAGACGGCGCCGATAGCGAAGGCGATCATGGCGGGAATCGGGCCGCCGCCGAGGATCATCCAGTCGCCCACGAGCAGCACCCAACCGGTGCCGATGATCGCGCCGAAGCCGATGGTAAAGAAGTTGAAGAGGGTGAGCTCCTTCTTCATTCCTCCGGATTGCTCTGCCATTGCGAGACCCCTCTCTTTCGGGTTTTCTCTGCGTCAGTGGGAATTCTCTCCCCCGCCCGGCAAGAAGGCCGGCGTGTGGGCCTGGCAGGGCGGTGAGCGGCAGGCGAGCGGCCGCGACGCGCTCGAGTTAGACATCCGATACATCGAGAAGTTCGATGACCTTTATGCAGGCGACCATGTTTTCCGGCGCGGGTTTGCGCCCATTGCCGGTGGTCCACCCGTTGCAGGCGGCGCCGCCCGTTGGCGAGACGTGCGACAATGTGAGCGGCTTAACCGGCGGTCGGGGGGGCCGCCCAGAGGAGAGGAACTCGCATGGAGCCTTCGAAGGTTTATTTC
>CAVIBB010000159.1:0-4367 GCA_963640745.1 Paludibacteraceae bacterium | reverse complement strand
CCGGCCTTGGCCTCACCGGTCTCCGCCGCCGGCTTCATGTGCGCCGGCGCCGACGCTCCCCCGTCACCGGGCGAGCGACGCTTGCGGCGACGACCCTCCTGAGCCGCGGCGGGCTGCTCCTCGGCGCCCCGGCCCTCACCGCCACGACGGCGACGGGCTCCCTCGGCGGCGCCCTTAGCCTCGCCCTTCTGGGAAGAAGGACGCTCGCGGCGGCGCTTCTTGGTGTCGACAAAGATGTCGCTCGCGTCGGGGGCCTCGGCGGGCAGCACGCCGTTCTTGCGGTCGAGCTCCGCGAGCGCCATCTGGACGTCCGGCGACTGGAGCTTCTCGAGCACCTCGCGCGTCACGGTATCCGGACGGCAGGCGCAGCCGAGCTCCTTGGACTTCTTGCACGCGGCCTCGGATGCCGTCATATCGGCGAGGTCCACGCGAATCGTCTTGCCGCCCTCGAGGCGCAGCACAATCTGCTCCTTGGGCGTGTTGTACTCGACGATCTTTCCCTTGCCGAGCGGCGTGTCGATGACGGCGTTGCGCTTGGGCGCGCGGCCCTTGAAGTCGCGGTAGGCCTCGAACTCGTAGCGCAGGCAGCACATGAGGCGCCCGCACGCGCCCGAGATCTTGGTCGAGTTGAGCGGCAGGTCCTGCTCCTTGGCCATGCGGATGCTCACGGGGTCGAAGCTCGTGGTAAAGCGGCGGCAGCAGAGCTCCTGGCCGCAGTGGCCGTAGCCGCCCACGATGGCCGCCTCCTCGCGCACGCCGATCTGGCGCATGTCGATGCGCGCGTGGAGCTCGCGCGAGAGATCGCGGACGAGCTGGCGGAAGTCGACGCGGTCCTCGGCGGCAAAGTAGCAGACGGCCTTCTCCTCGTCGAAGAGGAACTCGACGCCCACGGGCTTCATCTCGAGCCCGGAAGCCGAGACGTAGCGGCGGAAAACCGGGAGCGCCTCCTCGCCGCGGCGGGCGAGCTCCTCGGCATGGTCGAGGTCGGCATCGGTACAGATACGCAGCACGTTCTTGAGCTGCGCGTGACCGATGGCGAGGTTCAGCTCGTCGTTGGTCATGGACTGAGCGTCGCCCACGGCCAGGCCGATCTCGTGGCCGCGCTCAGTACGGACGATGACGTGGTCGCCCTCCTGGGCGCCCGTCCCCTCGGGGTCGAACCAAAGCTCGTGCACCGAGTACTCGAGCTTAACGGGAAGTACGTTGGGCATTTAGAGTGCCTCCTTTATGGCGAGCAGCATGACCTCGAGGGTCAGCTGCGCAGAAACGTTGCGCGAGAGATTTCGCGCGGCATCGGACGTGGCCTCGAGCGCGCGCACCACGCCCGCGGTCGAGGAGAGGGCCGATATGCGGTCCACCGTCGCCGCGGCGTCCTCGTTGACGATGGGCGCCTCGATGCCCTCGCAGCGAACGAGCACATCGCGAAGAAGCGACTCGGCTGCCGACAGAGCCTCCATCATACCTGAACGCTCACGGGCGGTAAGCTCGCGCTTATTGGCCGCCTCGACCGCCTTGAGGGCCGACGCGGTAAGGAAGTCCGAGCTCTCCTTGACAGCCTCTTCCTGCGCATCTTTGATGGCGGCAAGAGGAACCTTGACGGCCGCGGCGATCTCCTGCGCAGCCTTGAGGACGTCCCAGGAGTCGTCGCGCGAGAGCTCGCCCATGGTCTGCACGACGAGGCGGCGAACCTGGCGGCGCTCGGTCGAGTTGAGGAACTCGCAGGCGCGCGCCGGGGCGCCCGCGACGGCGAGCGCGATGCGGGCCTCGCGCTCCGAGGCCCCCGACTCCCGCACGACGGCGGCCAGGGCCGCCTCAGGCGAGGATGTGCGGAAGGGCACGACCTGACAACGCGAGACGATGGTGGACAGCATGGCCGCGACCGTGCGCCCGCACAGGATAAAGACGACACCCTCAGGCGGCTCCTCGAGGGTCTTGAGCAGGGCATTCGCGGCCGTCCCGCGCAGAAGGTCGGCGCGGTCGATCACATAGACCTTGGCCTTGGCGCGCATCGGGGCCAGGTTGACGTCGGCGATGAGGTCACGGATCTGGTCTGCCAGGTACCCCGTCGCGCTCGCCGGCGAGAGCCAGTGCACGTCCGGGTGCGTGTGGTGAGAGACGCGGCGGCACTCGTCGCAGGTGCCGTCCCCGCCATTCGGGCAGACGACGGCCTTGGCGAGCGCGCACGCGGCGTCGATCTTACCGGACCCGGGCGCCCCGACGAACAGGTACGCGTGGCTGAGCCTCCCCTCGGCGATGGCCTGGGCAAGAAAATCGCGGACACGCGGCTGGTCGACGATGGCGTCAAGCGAACGAGGCTCCCCCATCAGGCACCGCCCGCGAACTCGGGGAGCAGGTCGGCGAGTTCGGCGATGAGACGCGCCTCGACCTGCTCGACGGCCCCGTCGGCGTCCACGACGCGCACGCGAGAGGGCTCCTCGGAAGCCAGGCGCAGATAGCCGGCGCGCACGCGGCGCTGGAACCCGACGCCCTCGGCCTCCATGCGGTCGGCGCCGTCGCGCGTGGCGCGGGCCAGGGCGGCCTCGGTCTCCATGTCGAGCACAAGGGTGCGGTCGGGGTCGACGCCGCAGCTGCCAAGAGCGTTCGCGCGGCGAATCACCGCCTCGTCAAGAGAGCGACCCGCCGACTGGTAGGCATAGGTTGAGTCATAAAAGCGGTCGCACAGAACGACAGCGCCGCGCGCGACCGCGGGCTCGATGACCTCGCGCACGAGCTGCGCGCGGCTCGCCTCAAAGAGAAGCAGCTCGCACTCGGGGGTCATCTCGGCGTTTTCAGGATCGAGCACGAGGGCGCGGATCTTCTCGCTGATGAAGGTGCCACCGGGCTCGCGCAGGCGCACGACCTCACGGCCGCACGCGGCGATGCGATCGGCAAGACGCGCCGCCTGCGTCGACTTGCCGCAGCCGTCCGCCCCCTCGAGCGTGATGAAGACCCCTCGCATGGCACCCGCTTTCCGCCTCGCCTCGAATTAACCTTCTAATCATACGCGCGTTTATTCGATTCGACAAAATTTACGGCCGCGCCTTAGGTCTCGCATCATACAAATATGGTACAATTGTTCGTACACGAACAGCGGCGCCCTCCGAGTCTGCAGGCAGATTGGAGGGGTTAGCATGGACGACCTTACCGTGCTGGCACTTTCAGCATCCGTGCTTCTTTTGGCGGCTGTCATCTATCGCTTGATCTCTAAGCTCTAGATTACGGTGGGGAGGCCTTTAAATGCGAATCAGCCGCCCTGCCAGACGGCTGATTCTGGGGTTTCCCCACCATCAAACGTTATATACAGGAGGGCATAAGCCTCTGTACGTGTCCGATTGTACCCGTTCGTCGGGCCTGCATGCAACGGGCGAATCGGGGCGAGGGGCGCCTTCACGGGCCCCAAGCCCCGCTCTCCGACCGCCGCCCCTACCCGAGCTTGTTCACGCGCCGATCGTAGGTAAGAAGCCCGTTCGTCTCCTCCTCCACGTCAGAGAGCTGCGTGTACACGAAGCCCGCGCATCCCTGGGCCTCGAGCGCATCGGCCTTGGCAAGAAGCTCAGCGAGCTCGCGGCGAAAGGCCTCCGCATCGCCCACCGCGCCGTAGCCGTAGCTCGACTCGCGCGAAACGTGCCCCGCGACCGAAAGCGTGACGCCGCCGAACTCCGAGAGCAGATAGGCGCGCCCCCGCGCCGCCCGCCCGCGCTCGGGACCGAGCGGCCGAAAGTAGTTGTGGATGCTCCAGAAGTCCCCCGCGCCCTGGTCGTACCAGCCGCTCGTCGCGTCCACGGGCCGCGTCGGGTCGAGCTCCCACACGCGCTGG
Source organism: Paludibacteraceae bacterium (assembly GCA_963640745.1). Classification (GTDB taxonomy): domain Bacteria; phylum Actinomycetota; class Coriobacteriia; order Coriobacteriales; family Atopobiaceae; genus Paratractidigestivibacter. Next base: position 550 of record CAVIBB010000159.1, on the reverse strand, counting down.
GTCGCGGCGGCCGCGTCGAACTGCCCCCAACCCTCGTTGAAGAGGCACCAAACCACAACGCTCGGGTGATCGCGAAGAAGCTCAATCATGCCCTCGCAGGTCGCAAGCCATTCCTCGCGATAGGCCGCGTCGCTCGAGGAGAGAGCCCGGTGCGCCCGCTCGGTCGTGTCGCGCATGCACGTCCAGGTAAACCGGAAGAGCGTGGGCTTCTGGCTCGTGTGCCACGCCGAATACGGGCCGCCGCCGGTCGGGACGTCCTGGATAACGAGCATCCCCAAACGGTCGCACAGCTCATAGAAGCGCCCGTCTTCCACCTTGATGTGCTTGCGCAGCAGGTTGAACCCGGCGTCCTGCATCGCCCGAATGTCGAACTCGAGGGCCTCCGCAGACGGCGGCGTCATGAGGCCATCCGGCCAGTACCCCTGATCGAGCACCCCGCGAAGGAAGATGGGCTCGCCGTTGAGGAAGAGGCGCCTGCAGCCGCCGGCATCCTCACGCACCTCAACCGCACGAACGCCAAAATAACTGCGCACGACGTCATCGCCGCAGG
>CAVIBB010000158.1:0-4374 GCA_963640745.1 Paludibacteraceae bacterium | reverse complement strand
GGCCACGCGCGCGGCCTGCTGCATGTTGTGGGTCACGACGACCACGGTGTGGTCCACCGCGAGCTCGGTCATGAGCTGCTCCACCTGGACCGTCGATATCGGGTCGAGCGCGGAGGTGGGCTCGTCCATGAGCAGGACCTCGGGGTTCGTGGCCAGGGCACGCGCGATGCAGAGGCGCTGCTGCTGGCCGCCGGAGAGGCCGAGGCCGGACTGGTCGAGCTTATCCTTGACCTCATCCCAGAGCGCGGCGCGCGTGAGGCAGCGCTCCACGATCTCGTCGCCCTCGGCGCGGGTGAGTCGCTTCATGCGCGCGGGGCCGAAGAGAACGTTGTCGCGGATGCTCAACGGGAAGGGGTTAGGGTGCTGGAAGACCATGCCCACGTGCACGCGCAGCGCGTTCGAGTCCATCTTGAAGATGTCCTGGCCGCGGAAGTCGATCCGTCCCTCCGTGCGGACGCCCTCGACGAAGTCGCACATGCGGTTGAAGGTGCGGAGCAAGGTGGACTTGCCGCATCCGGAAGGGCCGATGAAGGCGGTCGCGCGGCGCTCGGGGATATCCAGGTCGATGTGCTTGAGCGCCTGGAAGTCGCCGTACCAGAGGTTGAAGTCGGAGATCTTGAGGGCCGTGGACTGGCCGTCGAGCTCGCGGTGGTCCGACTGTGAGAATTCCTTTTGCATCTGAGTCTCCATTAACCGAACCTGCCCGTCAGGTAGTCGACGAGGCGCTGGTCCTTGGGCGCGCGGAAGATCTGGCGCGTCTCGCCGAACTCGACCATGTCGCCGACGTAGAAGAAGGCGGTGCGGTCCGAGACGCGCGTGGCCTGCTCCATGTTGTGGGTGACGATGACCGCGCAGATTCCCGAGTCGGCGATCTCGCGGATGGTCTCCTCGACCGCGAAGGTCGAGATGGGGTCGAGCGCGGAGCACGGCTCGTCGAACAGCACGACGTCGGGCTTCATGGCGAGGGTGCGCGCGATGCAGAGGCGCTGCTGCTGGCCGCCGGAAAGGGCATAGGCGCTGCCGTCGAGCTTGTCCTTGACCTCGTCCCAAAGCGCCGCCTGCGAGAGGCTCTTCTCCACGAGCTCGTCGGCCTCGTCCTTGTCGGCGACGCGGCCGTGGCGCTTGGGCGCAAAGAGGATGTTCTCGCGGATGGACTTGCGGAAGGGCGTCGGCTGCTGGAACACCATGCCGATGGACTTGCGCAGCTCGAAGAGGTTCTCTTCCTTGGTGTTGATGTCGTGGTCGTGGTAGACGATCTGGCCGCCCACGACGCAGCGCGGAATCTCTCGGTTCATGAGGTTCAAGCAGCGCAGGAAGGTCGACTTGCCGCAGCCGGACGGGCCGATGAGCGCCGTGACGGTGCCCTTGTCGAAGCAGAGGCTCGTGGGGTGCAGCGATTCCTTGGTGTAGTCGTACTTGACCGTGACGTCCCGGGTCTCGAGCAGGTGGGGCGAGACGACCGTGGGGGCACCGGGGGTGCCGGCGGGGATGTTGTTCATCGTTTCCTCACTCATTCGCTCGTCATCTTCTTCGCCAGGAACTTGCCGAGCATGCGGGCGAGCACGTTGAAGAGAAGCACGCAGATGATCAGGACGGCGGCGGTGCCCCAGACAATCTCGTCGTTGCCGGGAGAGGGCTCCATCTTGAGCTTCCAGATGTGGACGGCCAGCGTCTCGGCGGGGCGGAAGATGTTGAAGGGGTTGCGCGGGCTCGAGAGGCTCGCGGCGAAGTTGATGTTCACGGCGGCCGAGCCCGAGGTGAAGATCAGGGCGGCGGCCTCGCCGAACACGCGGCCCGCGGAGATCACGACGCCCGTGACGATGGCGGGCATGGCGGCGGGGAGCAGCACGTGGATCGTGGTCTCCCAGCGCGTGAGGCCCATGGCCAGGCCGGCGTCGCGCTGGCTGCGCGGCACGTCCTCGAGGGCCTGCTGGATAACGCGCACCAGGATGGGGATGTTGAACATCGTGAGCGCCATGGCGCCGGCGAGGATCGAGATGCCCCAGCCGAGCGTGACCACGAAGAAGAGCGAGCCGAACATGCCGACGACGATGGAGGGAAGGCTCGAGAGCGTCTCGATGGCGGTGGAGGCGGCCTTGGTCACCCAGTTGTCGGGCGCGTACTCGACGAGGAAGATGGCCGCGCCGAGGCTGATGGGCACGCTGATGAGCAGCGTGATGATCAGCATGTAGAAGCTGTCGAAGAGCTCGGAGCTGATGCCGGGGTTCTCCTTGGCCGTCGGGCTCGTGGTGAGGAAGCCGGCGGAGAGCGCCTTGCCGAGGCCCTGCACGAGGATGAAGGCCACGATCGCGGCGAGCAGGCCGAGGACGAAGACCACGATGACGGTGAGGATGCCGGTGGCGACGCGGTCCTGCGCGCCGATGCGGCGGGCGTGGGCGTCGAGGTCGACGGCGAGGCCGCCCTCTTCGATGTTGGCCGCCTTGGAGGTGGTGGTGTTCTCGCTATCCACGGTTCTTCGCCCCCTTGTTGCCGATGATGTGGATGATCAGGATGAAGAAGAGGGACATGCCCATGAGAAGCAGGCCCAGCGCCCAAAGAGCGTGGTACTGGACGGAGCCGGTCGTCGCGTTCGAGAAGCCCGAGGTGAGGGCCGTCGTGAGCGTGGCCGCGGGGGAAAGAAGCCCGGCGGGCATGATCTTCTCGACGCCACCGATGACCATCTGGACGGCGAGCGTCTCGCCGAACGCGCGGGTCATGCCGAGGATGACGGCCGTCATGAGGGAGGGCAGCGCCGACTTGAGGACGACGTGCCAGACCGTCTGCCAGCGCGTGCAGCCCAGGGCATAGGAGCCCTCGCGGTACTGGTTGGGGACGGCCGCGAGCGCGTCGATGGAGAGGGTCGTCACGGTCGGGAGGATCATGACGGCGAGCACGATGGCGCCCGAGAGGATGCCGGCGCCCGTGCCGGCCGCGTCGCCGAAGATCGAGCGCATGGCGGCGTTGACAACGGTCAGGCCGATAAGGCCGTAGACGACCGAGGGAATGCCGACGAGGAGCTCGACCAGCGGCTGGAAGACCTTGCGGCCAAAGACCGGCTGGACCTCGACGACGAAGATGGCGCTGCCGAGCGCGATGGGGAGCGTGAAGAGCGTGGAGAGAACCATGACGCCGAAGGACGTGACGATGAGCGGAAGCGCGCCGTACTTGCCTTCGGAGGGCACCCAGCTCGTGCCCGTCAGGAACTCGCCGATGCTGATGCCGTCGACGAAGAACGCGGAGAGGCCCTGCTGGGCGACCATGACGATGAGCGTCACGACGATGATGGCCACGAGGGCGACGCACGCCCCCGTGATGCCCAGGCCCACGTTCTCGAGGCGGCGCTTCGGCAATAGCTGTTTTGCCATTGAGCGACCTTTCTCGCTGGTACATAAAACGAGGTGGGCGCCGAACGGTAAGGTCCGGCGCTCACCTCGAAGGGAAGGGGTTTACTTGGAGCTGACGTTGCCGGAGGCGTCCTTCTCGACCTTCATGTCGGAGACGGGGATGAAGCCCTCCTCCTCGACGAGGGAGCCCTGGACGTCGTCGGAGAGCATGTAGTCGATGAAGGCCTGGGTCGCCTCGTCGGCGTCCTTGGCGGTATACATGTGCTCGTAGGCCCAGATGTTGAACTTGCCGGAGCAGACGTTCTCGGCGGTCGGGGCGACGCCGCCGACCTTGAGCGCCTTGAACTTGGCGTCATCGAAGTAGGAGAAGGCGAGGTAGGAGATGGAGCCCTCGGTGGCCTGGATCTTCTCGACGACGGTGCCGGAGGAGTCCTCCTCGGCAACGGGCGCGAAGGTGTCGGGGGCCTTCTCGCCGGCGAGGACGGCGGCCTCGAACGTGGCGCGGGTGCCGGAGCCGGCCTTGCGCTCGATGACCTGGATCTTGCCGGCGGTGCCGCCGACCTCGGACCAGTCGGTGATGGTGCCGGTGAAGATGCCCTTGAGCTGCTCGATGGTCAGGTCGTCGACGTCGACGTTGGAGTTGACAATGGGGCCCATGCCCACGACGGCGACGGTGTTGTCGACGAGGTTGGCGGCGTCGGAGGCGTCGAGCTTCTCCTCGGCGAAGACGTCAGAGCGGCCGATCTGGGCCTTGCCGTCCTTGACGTCGGAGAGGCCCTGGCCGGAGCCGCCGCCGGTGATGGCGACGGTCACGTCGGGGTTGGCGTCCTCGAACTGCTGGGCCGCGGACTCAACGAGGCTCTGGAACGAGGTGGCGCCGGAGCAGTTGACGGTGCCGGAGAGGGACGCAGACGCGCTGGAATCGCTGGAGCTAGAGCTAGAGCCGGACCCGCCGCAGCCGACAAGGCCGAGACCGGCGACCGCGACGGCGGCGCCACCGAAACCGGCGAGGAACTGACGACGAGAGAGG
>CAVIBB010000157.1:0-4532 GCA_963640745.1 Paludibacteraceae bacterium | reverse complement strand
GGTCCATTCGTCGCGCCAATCGTCGAAGCCGTCCTGGGCGTTTAGCACGGCGTCGCAGTTGTCTCAGTGCCATACGACGCCCGGAAAGCGCCTGGTGACGCTCGCTTGTTCCTCGGCGTCTCCGAAGAGCTGCTGTCCGCAAAGGGCGCAGGTCCAGTAGCCGTTGTCTGAATCGAATCCCTGTTGAGCCTCGAGGTTCGCGCCGCAGTTGGGGCAGGTGTGTTCGTCGGTCATTGCGATTCCCTTCTGTTGATAACGGTGATGTCGAGCGTCTCTCGTTAGAGGGTTTGGGAAAGTCGCGTGCGAGGCGGCGGTCGGCGTTTCCTCGCGGCGGGGCAGCTGTTTGACTCACTATACGTACGCTGCGGCTGATTCGTGCTTCCGACGGGAGCGCTAATCGGGTAACGGTTCAAATCGACAGGAGGCCTGGCCGGCGGTTTGTCGGGTTGTCGTAGGGCGTGCGCGACCAAAAGCGCGTAAGTGCACGTCTTGTTGCGGTGTGCGCGAGTATCCCAGGTGGTGCCTTTGCGTTTTTGCAGGTAGATGAGGTGCGACTTTCCGACTGGCCGCCCCGATACTCAAGGCTCTCAAATTAAGACGTGCACTTACGGCGTTTTGTACGCCCTGCGCCGCCCGGCGCCCGCGCTGTGCCCAAAAAAACAAGGCGCCCGCGGGGTCCGAGACGACGAATCGGCGGGCAATTAAGCCCAGCAATCCGTCTCCCCAGGCCCCGCGGGTGCCTGCAACGGCAAAGCCGGCGCGAACCCGCGCCGATAAGCCCTTCTTACTGCATACCCTTCGGCTGCAGCTTCGGGCGAATCACAAAGATGACCAGCAGGAATCCGACAAACGTGACCACGGCCGCGGTCATGAACACCGCGCAGACGCCGTTCTGGATGAGGGCGGCGTTCGTCGGGTCGGCGGCGGTGTTCATGTTGTACGCCGCGCCGAACACGGCGGCCGCGATGGTGTTGGCCAGCGAGTTCACGAAGTTGACGAGCGAGGTTCCCACGCCCATGTCGGCCGGGGGCAGGGTGGCCTGCGCGGTCGGGGTGATGGAGACGGCGCGGAAGCTCTCGGCCACGCCGGTCACGGTGATGGCCACGAAATAGACGGCGATGGGCATCGCGGCGTTGGTAAAGCCGAGCGCGAGCATCGGCAGCGAGACGAGCAGCGTGCCGATGGCCATGGCCTTCCACGCGTTCGCGGACTTCTTGCCGACCCAGACGCCGGCCACGGTGGGCAGCACCATGGTGAGGATGGTGCGCGGGAACTGCAGCGATCCCGCCAGGCCGGTGGACGCGCCGAGCACCTTCATGGCGCCGATGGGCGCGTAGGTGTTCATCGCGGTGGTATAGAAGTAGCAGATAAAGCCGATAACCAGCAGCATCGTGTACTGCTGGTTGCCAAAGAGGCGCAGCGGGATGAGGGGCTCGACGGCCTTCTCCTCAATCTTGATGAAGGCGACGATGGCGGCGATGCCCACGACGAAGCCGCCGATGATGGCGGGATTGCCCCAGCCCATGGACGAGCCGAAGTTGAGTGCGAGTAGGATGCCGCAGAGCGCGACGACGAGCGCGCAGATGCCCGCGACGTCGATCTGGACCTTGCCCTCTCGCTTGATGTTGGGCAGGTTCAGGCCGATGAGCAGCACGCCGGCGATTAGCGGCACGGCGGGCATGAGAATGGCCACGGTAAGAAGCCCCATATCAGTGAGGATACCGGCGATGATGGAGCCGCCGAAGCCGCCGACCGCGATGGCGGTGGCGAGCATGCCCATGGCCTTGGGCACGTCTTTGCGCTCGTTGATGAGGCCCGCGATGATGTAAGGCGCGGCGGTGAAGGCGCCTTGAGCGAACCCGATGAGCAGGCGCAGCACCATGAGCGGCACGAGCGAGCGCACGAAGGCGAACGCGCAGCCGGCGACGGCGCAGATGATGCCCGGAATCACAACGATGTTGCGGCGGCCGATGAGGTCGCCGAGCTTGCCGCCGATGGGCGTCATGATGCTCACGCCCAGGCTCGCGAAGATGGTGAAGAGGCTCACGTAGCCCATGGCGTCGACGCTCTCGAGGATGGGCGAGGTGAGGGTCGCGAAGACGAGGCCGTACATGGCGACGGAGAGCATCATGCAGACGCATCCGGCCTGGACGGCGCGCTTCTTGCCAGGGGGCAGTGGGATGGCTACCTGCGGCGCGTTGGTGGATTGTTCTGCCATGTGGGGGTCCTTTCTCTGTTGGGAAGAAGGGCGGGGATGGGTGGCCTTACGCCTGGTGCTCCTCGAGCCAGCGGGTCGCGCAGTGGGCGAGGAAGGCCGGCCCCTGATCGCAGACGGCCTCGTTGAACTGGACCTTCGGGTTGTGCGCGTTGTAGGCGCCGCGCTCATCGGGGTAGCCGGCCGAGATGTACATGAATGTGCTCGGGATCCGCTCGGCGATGGTCGCGAAGTCCTCGGAGGCGCTGGCCTCGATGCCGGGGTAGGGCATGAGGCCGGGGACGGGCAGCTCCTGCATGTAGCCCACGATCTCTCGGGTGAGTTCGGGGTCGCAGATGAGGGGCGCCACGTCGGAGAGGGCGGTGACCTCGGCGGTGGCGCCGTAGGCCTCGGCGGTCTTGGTCGCGACCTCGCGCATGCGGCGCACCATGAGCTCGCGGGCACCCTTGTCGTTGGAGCGGATGGTGCCCTCGAGTACGGCGGTGTCGGGGATGATGTTCGCTGCGGTGCCGGCCTCGAAGTGGCCGACCGTCATGATGGCGGCCTTGGTGGGGTCGACCTCGCGGGCCATGATGGCCTCGAGCGCCAGGTAGATGTGGACGGCGGCGTTGATGGGGTCGATGGAGTTCTGCGGGTAGGCGCCGTGGGAGCCGCGGCCGCGCACCTCGATCTTGAAGCCGTCGACTGAGTACATCATGGTGCTCTTGTCGTTGTACATAAAGATGCCGACGGGCATCTTGCCGGCAGCGACGTGGTAGGCGAGGGCCGCGTCGGGCTTGGGGTCCTCGAGGATACCGGCGTCGATCATGTCCTTGGCGCCCTCGAAGGTCTCCTCGGCGGGCTGGAACATGAACTTGACGGTGCCCTTGAGCTCGGCTTCGTTCTCCTTGAGCATGCGCGCGGCGGTGAGGAGCATCGCCGCGTGGAAGTCGTGGCCGCAGGCGTGCGCGGTCTTGCCGTCCGGGCAGGCGAAGGGCTCGCCGGACTCCTCGGGCATGGGCAGGGCGTCCATGTCGGCGCGCAGCAGGATGACGGGGGAGCCGGAACCCAGGGTGGCAGTCACGCCGTGGCCGCAGGCGTGCGGGTCGAGGCCGTACTCGGTGAGCTTCTCCGTGACGAAGGCGCAGGTCTTGGGCGTGTTCAGGCCCACCTCGGCGTTCGTGTGGATGTGGCGGCGGTTGGCGATCGTCTCGTCCTTGAGCTCGCAAGCTCGCTGGTAGTAGTCCATGGCGCCTCTTTTCGCTGGATTACACATGTTGTGTAAATGTCTCAAATGAGTGTGTCGCACGGGTTTCCGGCAGGTGAGAAGGGCGCGACGGGTTGGGGTGCGCGGTTTTGCGGGTGCTTTTTGGGCCGTTTCGGTCGCCTTAGACTCCTGGAGGGGTCCGTCGTGACGAAAAAACGCCTCCGTGTGGGATTTAATTTGGGTTGGGCGAGTAGCTGAGGATTGTGTCGCCGCGTTTCCGCAGGTCAGAGGCTTGAGCTATTTGGGTCTACTCCGGGGTTTCGAATTAAATCCCACACGGAGGCGATTTTTGTTTTGCGAAGGCGGCGAAAGCGGGCAAAGCGGCTCTGCTAACGTTTAATGAGGCGGCTTCGCGGCCGCGCGACATTGGGCTGCCGGTTTCGCGGCCGCGCAACCTTGGACTCCTGGATTTGCTCGGAGGGGATTCGGATGAATAAGCTCGGATTAATCGGCGGCACAGGCCCGGAGTCCACGATCGAGTACTACAAGGGCATCGAGTACGGGGTGCAGCGCAAGTCGGGCCGCAACTTCTTCCCGAACCTGACCATCGAGAGCCTGAGCGTCTTCGACGTGCTCGGTTTCTGCGAGAAGCAGGACTACGACGGGCTCGTGGACTATCTGCTCGGGGGTGTCCGGAACCTGGCGTCGGCCGGTGCGCAGTACGCCGCGCTGACGGGCATCACGCCGCACATCGTGTTCGACGAGCTGGCGGCTGCCTCTCCGATTCCCCTGGTCAGCATGGTCGATACCGCGGCCAATCGCGCGGCGGAGCTGGGTTACAAAAAGGTATGCCTACTGGGGACGTTGCCGACCATGAAAGCGAGCTTCTTCCAGGACGCCTTCTCCAAGCGGGGCGTTGCGGTCGTCACGCCCTATGCCGGCGAGAAGCGCTACATAGGCGCGAAGATCGAGGCTGAGCTCGAGTTTGGTCGCGTGCTGCCGGACACGCAGCGCGCCTTTAAGGAGATCGCGGAGCGCGTGATCCGCGAGGAGCAGGTGGATGCCGTCGTTCTCGGGTGCACGGAGTTGCCGCTCATTTTTGAGGGCGTAGCGTTGCAGGTACCTTATATG
>CAVIBB010000156.1:0-4622 GCA_963640745.1 Paludibacteraceae bacterium | reverse complement strand
ACCTTTTTTAATGGCTACCAAGTTACCGTATTCTAACTGGCGACAAGACGGCGAGAAGACCTTCTCGCCACTTCGCCGGTATGGGTCTAACAAGCAAGGAAAGGCTAGGAATGGCAGAAACCTTCATTGGTCTCGCAGGTAACCCCAACTGCGGCAAGACGACGCTCTTCAACGAGCTGACCGGTTCCAACGGCTACGTGGGCAACTGGCCCGGCGTCACCGTTGAGAAGAAGCAGGCCAAGTGGCGCGCCGACAAGAACGTCACCTTCGTCGACCTGCCCGGCATCTACTCCCTCTCCCCGTACACCCCCGAGGAGGTCGTCTCGCGCGACTACATCGTCAACGAGCGTCCCGACGCCTTGATCGACCTCATCGACGTGACCAACCTCGAGCGCAACCTCTACCTGGCTACCCAGGTCCTCGAGGCCGGCCGCCCGGTCGTCATCGGCCTGAACATGTGCGACCTTCTCAAGGAGCGCGGCGACCAGGTCGACGCCAAGAAGCTCTCTGAGCGCCTCGGCGCCCCCGTGGTCGAGGTCTCCGCTCTCCACAACACCAACGTCGACGAGCTCGTGAAGACGGCCGTCGCCGCCAAGACCCCGAACACCGGCGTCAAGTGCTTCTCCGCCGACGTCGAGTCCGCCCTCGAGAAGATCGCCGCCAAGATCTCCGGCAACTGCGCCGCCGAGCTCGTGCGCTGGTACTCCATCAAGGTCTTCGAGCGCGACGTCGAGGCCATCAAGCCCCTCGGCCTCTCCAAGGACCAGCTCGCCGCCATCGAGCCGCTGATCCGCGCCGTCGAGGACGCCCGTGACGACGACTCCGAGTCCATCATCACCTCGGATCGCTACGAGTGGATCACCGAGGTCATGGCCGAGTGCGTGGTCAAGGCCCCGAAGAAGCTCACCACCTCCGAGAAGATCGACAAGATCGTGACCAACCGCATCCTCGGTCTCCCGATCTTCGTCTGCATCATGGTGCTCGTGTACTACATCGCCATCTCCACCGTGGGCACCGCCGGCACCGACTGGGTCAACGACAACCTCTTCGGCGACGGCTTCTTCGTCAACGGCGCTTCTCAGGAGCAGTACGACGCCGACACCGAGGAGTGGACCGACAACCACTACGCCGACCAGGTGAGCGGCTACATCGCCGCCGCCCAGGAGCAGGGCATCCTCGACGACGATTCCGCCGCTGAGGTCACCGAGGCCGCCGACGCTCTCGCCGAGGACAACTCCGACGAGGACGCCGCTGCCGTCATCGACGACTTCGCCGGCAAGGCCGAGGAGGCCAAGCTCGTCGCCACCGACGTCGTGACCACCGACGAGGACGGCAACGAGACCGACGAGACCATCGACTCCGTCGACGCCGCCGACTTCCTGGCCGCCGTCGCGGGCACCTCCGAGGAGCCCGACATGGCCGACTACGACGGCTATGTGCCGTCCATCCCCGGCGCCGTCGAGGGCTGGCTCGGCGATGCCGGCGCCTCCGACATGGTCGTCGACCTCGTGGTCAACGGCATCATCGGCGGCGTGGGCTCCGTCCTGGGCTTCATCCCGCAGATGTTCGTCCTCTTCGTCCTTCTCTGCTTCCTTGAGGACTGCGGCTACATGTCCCGCGTCGCGTTCGTCATGGACCGCGTCTTCCGCCGCTTCGGCCTCTCCGGCAAGTCCTTCATCCCGATGCTGATCAGCTCCGGCTGCGGCGTCCCCGGCGTCCTGGCCACCAAGACCATCGAGAACGAGAAGGACCGTCGCATGACGGCCATGCTCACCACGATGATCCCCTGCGGCGCCAAGACCCCGATCATCGCCCTCGTTATGGGTGTCCTCATCGGCGGCTCCGACGCCTGGTGGGTTGCCCCGATGTTCTACTTCATGGGTATCGCGGCCATCGTGATCTCGGCCATCATGCTCAAGAAGACCAAGCCCTTCCAGGGCGAGCCCGCTCCGTTCGTCATGGAGCTCCCGAACTACCACTTCCCGACCATCAAGTCCTGGTGGCTGCACGTCTGGGAGCGCGTCTCTTCCTACATCAAGAAGGCCGCGACCATCATCTTCGCCGCGTCTGTCGTGGTGTGGTTCCTCTCCAGCTTCGGCTTCGCTAACTGGGACGGCGGCGACGGTGCCTTCGGTTACCTCGCCGGCATGGCCGACGTCGTCGAGAACTCCGCCGACTTCTCGCTGCTCGCCATCATCGGCGGCTTCCTCGGCGTGATCTTCGCGCCCCTCGGCTGCGACTACTGGCAGGCGACCGCTGCCTCCATCAGCGCCCTTATCGCCAAGGAGAACCTGGTCTCCACCTTCGGCTCCCTCTACGGCCTGGGCGACGCCACCGAGAACTCCCTCTCCATGTGGAGCGGCTTCGCGGCCATGTTCACCGATGCCAACGGCGTCATGCATGTCGGCGCTATGTGCGCGTTCGTCGCCTTCAACATGCTCGACGCGCCGTGCTTCGCCGCCATGGGCACCATCCGTCGCCAGATGGACGACTCCAAGTGGTTCTGGTTCGCCATCGCCTACCAGTGCGTCTTCGGCTGGATCGTGGGCATGATCATCAACCAGCTCTGGGAGCTCTTCGTGCTCGGCAACTTCGGCTTCTGGACCGTCGTCGCGTTCGTGGCCCTCGCCGCGATCCTCTTCCAGCTCTTCCGTCCCGCCCCGAAGTGGGACAAGAAGGACGACAAGATCCTCTCCGACCTCACCGAGGCGTAAGGAACCCGTTCATCCCCAGCCTGCTTAAGGGCGAGAACTCCTCTCCCTTGCCCGCATAGCAAGCGAATAGCGCGCCGCCGACGTTCCCCTGATTTGCGCCGGCGGCGCGCGCCTTTTATCCGCGGCAAGAGGCGGGCATGCGTGGCATGGCGTTTGGGAGCGCGGCGTAGCGTTCGCGCATGTGGCATGTCCCGTGTCCCGCAGGGAATCCCTTGACTTTGGAGCTTCACGCACGATGATCAGCTTGACCGACATACATGAGTCCCGCTCGGGCGAGGCGGACGCGACCGTGACCGGCGCGCGCGTCCTCGCGGTCGGCACGGGCGAGAGAAACTCGCTCGGACGAGTGGTGGCCGAGGCCATCGGCGAGGGCCGCTGCGTCCTTATCCGCTGCTGTCGCGGGGCGCTTCGTGTCGGCGATGAGCGCGTCGGTGTCGGCATGTGCCTTGTGTGGGATGAGGGGAACCCGGCCCGCGTCGAGGAGGCTCCGATGCAGGCCGTGGCGGTCGTGGCCGAAGGGGTCGCGAACGCTTCGGCCAGGCCTGTCGTGTATGGACGCGGGGACGAGTGCGCGCGGGCTTTCGACGATGTGGTCGTTGCCTGGCTCTCCGGCGAGGGGCCTGCGCTTGAGCGCGGGGTCCAGAAGCTCCTTCGCTGCGTGGAAGGCCGGGACTACGACGCGCGGCAGCGCAGCCGCATCGCCCATGGGGCCCGCGTTGCGATGGACAACCACGTGGGCGATCCGCTGACCATCCCCGAGCTCGCCGACTCCTGCGGAACGTCGCCGACGGTCCTCAAGGAGAGCTTCCGCGACGAGTTCGGCCTGCCCGTCTACGAGTGGTATCGGCGCCTGAGGATGCTGCGCGCCTCCGAGCTTCTTTGCGAGGGGGTCCTCGCGGTGGGGGAGGTGGCCGCGCGGGTCGGCTACTCCAACGCGAGCAAGTTCGCGCGGGCGTTCAGCGACTGCATGGGGGCCTCGCCGTCGGAGTTCCGCCGGGCGTGAACGAGGCGCGCGGTCTTCTTGCCGCCTGGATAGAATTGCGCGTACCTGGTCGTGCCGTGCGTCTCCGTCTGGTTGGGCCTTGCGGAAAAATCGCGCCCGTTGGGATGTATGCGGTCCCAACGGGCGCGATTTCTCTGCAAGAGGCCCGTTTCGCGTCCCAACGGGCGCGTTATCTCTGCAAAGCCCGGCAAGAAGTCCCAACGGGCACGCTATTTCCGCGCCTGTTGGCAAGAAGCCCCAGCAGGCGCATTACTTCCGCGCCCCGCGCCCGCGCCATGCCGTCACGCGAGTTAGCCCCAGTTGATGTTAGCTGCGGCTCGTCCGAATGGAGCCTCGCGCCTCTTGCCGCCGCGGCAGGGCCATAATGGGGTGCGAGATACGCGTTTACGAACCCCTTACGATTGGAGCACATTATGAAGACTGGTTGGTTCGTCGCTATGGGCGCCGCTGCTGCGGGCGCCGTCGCCGGCCTCGCCTCCTCGGGCGTCCTGCACAAGGCCGCCGTTGCCACCACCTGCGCCGGCATGAAGGTTGCCGACGCCGTGACCGCCGAGACCCAGCGCGTGGTCGACGACGCAAACGACGTCGCCGCCGAGGCCCGCCGCCAGGCCAAGATCGACGCCGCCGTGGCCGACCGCCTGGCCGCCCTCGAGGCCGAGATCCGCGCCGAGGTTACCGCCAAGGTCGACGCCGAGGGCGCAGAGGCCTAAGAGCCATGGTCTTCGACATCGTGTCGGAGCTCCCCGGAAGACTTCGCCTGCGGTGTGGCCGCAATCTCTTCTCCGACGAAGAGGCGCGCGGCGTCGCATACGAGATCATGGGCCTCGACGGTGTCCGCACCGCCGAGGTCCATCCTTCTGTTGGCTCCATCCTCATCACGTTCGACCCCTCCGCGCGCGACGCCG
>CAVIBB010000155.1:0-4653 GCA_963640745.1 Paludibacteraceae bacterium | reverse complement strand
GAGGCCCCGGCCGTCACCGTGTGCAACGCGTGCGGCCAGACCTACGGGACCGTCGAGCACGGGCGTACCTGCCCGCATTGCGGCAGCGGCGACACGGTGCTTCTTACCGGCGACCAAGTCGAGCTCACGGAAATAGAGGCCATGTAGCCGAAAGCGGGCGCGGCTCGGCCCTCGCCGATTGCTTCTTGGCAACCTGAAATATCTGACGGGATTGTGGCGGCAGTTACGGGTCGAAAATCGGCCCAAAACTGCCGCCATAATCCCGTCAGTGAATTCAGGCACCCAAAACGGCCCGCCGCGCAGGCAAGAAGCCCTTCTTTCCAACGCAGGATGTGAAGGGTGGGTGAAATGGATACGCCCGGCTCCGTGGCGTTTTGACAACAGCGAAAGCACAAGAGTAGATTACATCCTTGCGTCAATCCGGGTTGCTGTGCTGAGCGCCCTTGAATACACGCATATATGCACATCGATAGGTATATGAAGGAGAGAACTTTGCCTACCATCAACCAGCTCGTTCGCAAAGGTCGCGTGAGCGTCAAGGCCAAGTCCAAGAACGCCGCTCTGCAGCACAACCCCCAGAAGCGCGGCGTCTGCACCCGTGTCTTCACCACCACCCCGAAGAAGCCGAACTCCGCTCTTCGTAAGGTCGCCCGTGTCCGTCTCGTCAACGGCATCGAGGTCACCGCTTACATCCCCGGCGAGGGCCACAACCTCCAGGAGCACTCCATCGTCCTGATCCGTGGCGGCCGCGTCCGCGACCTCCCCGGTGTGCGCTACAAGATCGTCCGCGGCGCCTATGACTGCGCTGCCGTCCAGAACCGCCAGAAGGCCCGTTCCCGTTACGGCACCAAGCGCCCGAAGTAAGACGACTTCCACAGCAAACACCCGCTTTAAGTACTTAAGGAGATTCACATGCCGCGTCGTGCAGCAGCTAACCGTCGTGAGGTCCAGCCTGACGCCGTTTACAACAACCGTCTCGTGACCCAGCTCATCAACAAGGTCCTCCTTGACGGCAAGAAGGCCACCGCTGAGCGCATCGTCTACGGTGCCTTCAACATGGTCGCCGAGAAGTCCGGCGAGGATCCGCTGGCCGTCTTCAAGAAGGCCATGGACAACATCCGCCCGACCCTCGAGGTCAAGCCGAAGCGTGTCGGCGGCGCCACCTACCAGGTCCCGATGGAGGTCAGCGCTCGTCGTTCCACCACCCTCGCTATCCGCTGGATGGTCAACTTCTCCCGCGCCCGCAAGGAGAACACCATGGCCGAGCGTCTCGCCAACGAGATTCTCGACGCCTCCAACGGCGTTGGCGCTTCCGTGAAGAAGCGCGAGGACCTCTTCAAGATGGCTGAGGCCAACCGCGCGTTCTCTCACTACCGCTTCTAGTCCGAGGGGATAACCACTTATGGCTAAGGCTAAGTATCAGCTCGATAAGCTTCGCAACATCGGCATCATGGCCCACATCGACGCCGGTAAGACGACCACGACCGAGCGCATCCTTTACTACACGGGCAAGAACCACAAGATCGGCGAGGTTCACGACGGCGCCGCCACCATGGACTGGATGGTTCAGGAGCAGGAGCGCGGCGTTACCATTACCTCCGCTGCTACCACCTGCTTCTGGAAGGACCACGTCATCCAGATCATCGACACCCCGGGCCACGTCGACTTCACCGCTGAGGTCGAGCGCTGCCTCCGCGTCCTCGACGGCGCTGTTGCCGTGTTCGACGCCGTTGCCGGCGTTCAGCCGCAGTCCGAGACCGTGTGGCGTCAGGCCCAAACCTTCAACGTGCCCCGCATCGCCTTCATCAACAAGTTCGACCGCGTCGGCTCTGACTTCGACCACGCCATCGAGACCATGAAGGAGCGCCTCTCCGCTCCCGCCGTGGCGGCTCAGCTGCCCATGGGCTCCGAGGCCAACTTCTGGGGCATCATCGACCTCGTGACCATGACCGCTTGGGACTTCAAGGAAGACGCCAAGGGCATGATCTACCCCGAGGCCATGGACGAGATTCCGGCCGAGTTCGCCGAGGAGGCCCAGCTCAAGCGCGAGGAGCTTCTCGACGCCGCCTCCAACTTCTCCGACGAGATCATGGAGCTCGTCCTCGAGGAGGCCGAGATCCCGGTCGACACCCTCAAGGCCGCCATCCGCAAGGGCGTGCTCGAGGGCGGCATCAACCCCGTCTTCGTCGGCTCCGCCTACAAGAACAAGGGCATCCAGGAGCTCCTCGACGCCGTCGTCGACTACCTGCCTTCCCCGCTCGACGTCACCGAGATCGACGGCACCACCCTCAAGGGTGAGCCCGACGTCCGTCACGCCGACGTGAAGGAGCCCTTCTCCGCCCTGGCGTTCAAGATCATGACCGACCCCTTCGTCGGCAAGCTCACCTACATCCGCGTGTACTCCGGTCACGCCGAGGCGGGCTCCTACGTCTACAACGTCACCAAGGACAACCGCGAGCGTCTTGGCCGCATCCTCGAGATGAACGCCAACGACCGTGTTGACCGTGAGGCCTGCTCCGCCGGCGACATCGTTGCCTGCGTCGGCTTCAAGAACACCACCACCGGCGACACCCTCTGCGACGAGAAGAACCCGATCATCCTCGAGTCCATCCAGTTCGCCGACCCCGTCATCGACGTCGCCGTCGAGCCCAAGACCAAGGCCGAGCAGGACAAGATGTCCGTGGGCCTCGCCAAGCTCGCCGAGGAGGACCCGACCTTCCAGGTCCACACCGACCACGAGACCGGCCAGACCATCATCGCCGGCATGGGCGAGCTGCACCTCGAGATCATCGTCGACCGTCTCCGTCGTGAGTTCAAGGTCGACTGCAACGTGGGTAAGCCGCAGGTCGCCTACCGTGAGACCGCCGGCAAGGCCGT
Source organism: Paludibacteraceae bacterium (assembly GCA_963640745.1). GTDB lineage: Bacteria > Actinomycetota > Coriobacteriia > Coriobacteriales > Atopobiaceae > Paratractidigestivibacter. Next base: position 1,776 of record CAVIBB010000155.1, on the reverse strand, counting down.
CGCTCACGCCGAGGGCAAGTTCGTCCGCCAGTCCGGCGGCCGCGGCCAGTACGGCCACGCCGTCATCGACATCGAGCCGAACGAGGAGGGCAAGGGCTACGAGTTCGAGAACGCCATCGTCGGTGGCGTCATCCCGAAGGAGTACATCCCCTCCATCGACAAGGGCATCCAGGAGGCGCTGCAGACCGGCGTCGTCGCGGGTTACCCGGTCGTCGACGTCAAGGTCAAGCTGGTCGACGGTTCTTACCACGAGGTCGACTCCTCTGAGGCCGCCTTCAAGATCGCCGGCTCCATGGCCATCAAGGACGCCCTGAAGAAGTCCGACCCCGTCCTTCTCGAGCCGATCGAGGCCGTCGAGGTCGAGACCCCCGAGCAGTACATGGGCGACGTCATGGGCAACCTGTCCGGCCGCCGCGGCAAGATCGAGGGCATGGAGGATCGTCGCGACACCAAGGTCATCCGCGCCAAGGTGCCCCTGGGCGAGATGTTCGGTTACGCTACCGACCTCCGCTCCCAGACTCAGGGTCGTGCGAGCTACACCATGCAGTTCGACTCTTACGAGCCCGTCCCGAAGGCCGTCCGCGACGAGATCGTCGCCAAGAACGGCACCAACTAAACGACCCGAGCTCTAGCTCATTTACGGAGGTACCACAGTGTCCAGCCAGAAGATCAGGATCCGCCTCAAGGGCTATGACCACGAGGTCGTTGATCAGTCCGCCAAGCTCATCGTCGACACCGCCCAGAAGACCGGTGCCCGCGTGAGCGGCCCCATCCCCCTGCCGACCGAGCGCAACCTTTACTGCGTCATCCGCTCGCCGCACAAGGACAAGGATTCCCGCGACGAGTTCGAGATGCGCACCCACAAGCGCCTCATCGACATCCTCGACCCCTCCTCCAGCACCGTTGATTCGCTCATGCGTCTCGACCTCCCCGCTGGCGTTGACATCGAGATCAAGCTCTAGGCTTTTCGCTTAAGGGTTTCGAGCACCCCCTCGGTCCACGAGGGGGTGCTCTGTTATAACGGGCAGAAGGAAGGGAGGCGTTCTATGAAACGTTTGTATTTGGTGCGTCACGGGCAGACGGAGTACAACGTGGCTCGGCTTATCCAGGGGCGCTGCGACTCGCCGCTTACGGATAAGGGCCTTGAGCAGGCGCGCGCTGCGGCGTCGTGGCTGCGAAGGCAGGGGGCCGCGCCGGACGCGGTTGTCTCGTCGCCTTCGGGGCGCGCCATGAAGACGGCTGAGCTGCTCGCGGAAGGCGTCGGGTTCCGTGGCGTAGTTGAGCCGGAGCCGCGCATCATCGAGCGCAGCTACGGCACGTTCGAGGCGGGCCCGTTCTCCGAGCTGCCGTGTGATGTGTGGGACCCGGGCGAGGACCTCGTTGCGTACGAGGGAGAAGGCAACGTCGCGCTCCGCGCGCGCATGGAGGAAGGGTTGCAGGCTCTTATGGCTCGCGAGGACGTAGATTGCGCCATCGCGGTGTCGCACGGATCTGCGTGCCGACAATTCATCGCCATGCACCTGCCGGAGGGCTGGGAAGTGCCCGGCAAGCTTCCCAACTGCGGCATCTTTATCTTCGACTACGACGAGGATGCGGAATCCCTTGCGCTTCTTGCCATCGTCGACCCCATGCATTCGGAGGCGTAAGCGGGTTCTGCGAACCGTGTGTTGATGCTTGCCTTATGCCGAATTAAATAAGTAATTGAACTGACCGTCCCCGAGCTCGAATTCCTTTCGAGCTCGGGGACGGTCAGTTTAGAGGGGCCTCAGGGAAGCC
>CAVIBB010000154.1:0-4661 GCA_963640745.1 Paludibacteraceae bacterium | reverse complement strand
GTCCCAACGGGCGGGGTTTCTCCGCGTGTGAACAAAGGGGCGCGCCGGTTCACCTGGTTCAAACGCGACGGAACGAAAGGTCAAGCTACGCCCCGGCCCGCCCCAACAAAAAAGCGGCCGTTTCGCTTGAAACGACCGCTTTGAGCTGGTTTTATATTAGCAATGCGAACACACGTTCGCTTACTCCCACTCAATCGTCGCGGGGGGCTTCGACGTGATGTCGTAGCAGACGCGGTTGGCGCCCGGCACCTCGGCGACGATGCGGCCGGAGATCTTGGCCAGCACGTCGTAGGGCAGCTTGGCCCAGTCGGCGGTCATGGCGTCGCTCGACTCAACGGCGCGCAGGATGATCGGGCGCTGGTAGGTGCGCTCGTCGCCCATGACGCCCACGGACTTGATGTCGGGCAGGACGGCGAAGTACTGCCAGCAGGAGTGCTCGGAGTTGCGGTCGCCGGTCTGCTTGTACAGGCGCTCGTTGTAGGCATCGAGCTCCTCACGCACGATGGCGTCGGCGTTCTTCAGGATCTCGAGCTTCTCCTTGTCCACCGCGCCGATGATGCGGATGGCCAGGCCCGGGCCCGGGAACGGCTGGCGGAACACGATGTGCGCGGGCAGGCCCAGCGCCAGGCCCAGCTCGCGGACCTCGTCCTTAAAGAAGTGGTCCAGCGGCTCGATGAGGTCGAAGTGCACGCCCTCGGGGAACGGGATCAGGTTGTGGTGGCTCTTGATGGTGCTCGCCTTGCCGCCCGTCTTGCGCGCGCCGGACTCGATGATGTCGGGGTAGATGGTGCCCTGGGCCAGGTACTTCACGGGCTTGCCGTCGGTCTCAAGCTGCTGCGCGACCGCGAAGAACTCCTTCCAGAACTGCGTGCCGATGATGCGGCGCTTCTCCTCGGGCTCGGTCACGCCGGCAAGAAGCTCGGCGTAGCGGTCCTCGGCGTGGACGTGGATGAAGTCGACGTCGAACTGCTTGGTGAAGACCTCCTCCACCTGCTCCGGCTCGTTCTTGCGCAGCAGGCCGTGGTTAATAAACACGCAGGTCATCTGCTTGCCGATGGCGCGCGCGCCAAGGGCGGCCACCACGGAGGAGTCGACGCCGCCGGAAAGGGCGAGAATAACGCGGTCCTCGCCGACCTTCTCGCGGAACTCGGCCGTCATGGTCTCGACCAGGTTGTCCATCGACCAGTTCTTCTCGAGGCCGCAAATATCGAACAGGAAGTTGGAGAGGATCTGCTGGCCGTGCTCGGTGTGCTTGACCTCGGGGTGGAACTGCGTGGTGTAGATCTTCTTCTCGACGTTCTCCATGGCCGCGACCGGGCAGACCTTGGTCTTGGCGGTTACGACGAAGCCCTCGGGCACGTCGCAGACGGCGTCGAAGTGGCTCATCCACACGGTCTGCTTGAGCGGGGTGTTGTTAAAGAGCGCGGAATCGGCGGCGCGCTCGATCTCGGCGTGGCCGTACTCGCCCACCTCGGGGTGGAAGACCTTGCCGCCCAGCGTGACGGCGGTGATCTGGTGGCCGTAGCAGAAGCCGAGCACCGGCACGCCCATCTCGTAGATGGCCGGGTCGACGCGCGGGGCATCGGGCTCGTTGACGGAGGCGGGGCCGCCCGAGAGGATGATCGCCGACGGCTTCATGGCCGCGAGCTCATCGGCCGGGATGTCGCAGGGGACGATCTCCGAGTAGACGTTGAGGTCGCGCACGCGGCGCGCGATGAGTTGCCCGTACTGGGCGCCAAAGTCGAGAACGGCGACGAACTGCTTGGGCTGAGCCTCGGTCATGGTTCCTCCGGTCTTCTTCCGAGCGCATTACGCGCGCAGCGAATATGCATTCTTTGCATCATACGTTAAGGAGCGTCGGGCTTTTTTGGTCGAGAGCAGCTTTTTCTTGTCCCTCCACGTGCCGACCATGGCCGTAACGTAATATAAGCCCCGTATGTAACGACGCAGACAGCCGTTTGAACGGCCGTTTAAGCACAGGAAGGGTCAGTCTTGGCAGACCGCAGATCCTCGAGGCAGCAGTCCAGGCCCCAGAGCCGCCAGTCTTACGAGCAGAACACCAAGCACGGCGGGGCGACCTCCGGCTCGTCTTATACCCCGTCGCGCGCGGACGGCGCGAGCACGTATTCCCGCAAGCGCCAGAGCCGCAAGCGCAGGGTCGTCCTTCGCGGCGTGCTCATTGGCATCCTGTGCGTGGTTCTTGCCGGCGGCACCGCGCTCGCCGCTTACCTCATGAACATCAACAACCAGCTCACGAGCGGCCTCGACCAGGAAACCAAGGACCTCTTGGCCGACAGCGTCCAGTACGACGACCCGTTCTACATGCTGCTTCTTGGCGTCGACAAGAGCCAGGAGCGCATGGAGAGCGACGAGTACGGCGAGGCCGACTCCAACTACCGCTCCGACACCATCATTCTGGCGCGCGTCGACCCCAAGGCCCAGACCATCACGCTCCTCTCGCTGCACCGCGACACCATGACCGACATGTCCGACAAGAACATGGGCACGCAGAAGCTCAACGCCGCGTACGCCATCGGCGGCGCGAGCTACATGATCACCTGCGTCGAGAGGCTCTGCGGCGTCGACATCTCGCACTACGCCGAGGTTGACTTCGAGCAGTTCGCGGGCATCGTCGACACCATCGGCGGCGTCACCGTCGACCTCCCCATCGACATCCAGGACGACTATTCCGGCGCCGACCTCAAGGCCGGCGAGCAAACCCTCAACGGCGAGGAGGCGCTCGCGCTCGCCCGCAGCCGCCACGCCTACGACGATTACGGCGACGGCGACGTTTACCGCGCGGCCAACCAGCGCATGGTCATCTCCGCCATCGTCAAGAAGGTCCTCACGCTCGACGTGGCGAGCATGACGAGCGTTGTGTCGCAGCTCGCCGGCGGCGTCACGACCGACATCAACATCTCCGATATTCTCGGCCTCGCCGTGCAGTTCAAGAACCTCGACGTCGAGAACAACGTGTACTCCGGCATGGAGCCGACCTCGGGCTACTACACCAACAGCACCTGGTACGAGAAGATCGACGAGGCCGCCTGGGCCACCATGCTGGAGCGCGTCAAGGCCGGCGAGCCCCCGCTGGCCGACGAGACCACCTCCGAGACCTACGGCGTTACCGGCACCCTGGTGAGCGACGGATCCAGCAGCTCGTCGTCCGCCACGACGTCCACGAGCAGCTCCTCGACCGCGACGACCGACGAGGCCGAGTACAGCGGCACCGCGTGCGTCGTCAACGTGAGCGGCATCTCGGGCCTCGCGGGCACGAAGAGCGAACTTCTTTCCAACGCGGGCTTTACCTCCGAGGCTACGACCGCCACGAGCGGCCTCACGACGAGCAAGGTCGTCTACAACGGCTCGAGCGCGAAGGCCAAGGCCGTGGGCGCCGCCAAGACGCTCGGCATCTCCGAGTCCAACGTCGAGCAGAACGACGGCACCTGGTCCACCGACTACGACGTCGTGGTCGTGCTCTGCTCGGACCAGGCCTAGGCAAGAAACCCGGCCCCGGCAATGGCCTGCGAGTACGGGATATCAAACAAGCAGTACGCCGCGGTGGCAGCAGGTTCGCTCGCCATCGCGGCGCTTCTTTGCGGCGGCATTCGGGCTGGTTACGTGGCTGTCGGGGCCGCCGAGCTGCGTGAGTCGGAGGCTGCGCTGGCCGCGGCGCAGGCGGCCGCCGACGAGGCCGACGCCATGGCTGTAGCGCCCGCCACCTGGACCGACATGAGCGGGGCCGAGGCCGCCGTGGCGGAGCTTCTTTCCGGCTACGAGGACAAGGTCTTTGTCTCGGTGCGAATGCTCGACGGGTCGGGGCGCTTCGATTTCGGCGGCGACGAGTCCGTGCAGTCCGCCTCGATGATCAAGCTGCTCGTGCTTGCCGAGTACCTCGACGAGGTGGATTCCGGCGAGCTCTCCCCCACCGACACATACACGCTGGCGGGCGCAGACGTGGTGGGCGGCTCGGGCAGCATGCAGGAAGACCGCGTGGGCACGGTGTACACGCTCGACGAGGTCGCCCGGCGCATGATCTACCAAAGCGACAACACCGCGACCAACGTGCTTATCGACCTTATGGGCCTGGATGCGATTGCGGATAAGGCCGATGAGCTGGGGCTCAGCGGAACGGTCCTGCGGCATAAGCTCATGCTGCCGGCCAACGACGGCACCAACAACATGATGAGCGCGAACGACGCGGCCTCGATTCTGGTGCGGATCGCGAACGAGGAGCTGGCGTCGGCCGAATCGTGCGAACGCGCCGAGGACTTCTTGCTTGAGCAGGAAGACGACGAGGGCCTGGCGTGGGGACTCTTGGGCGGCGCGGCCTTTGGGCACAAGACGGGCACCGTGGACGGCATCCGACACGACGGCGGCATCGTGTATGCGGAGCACCCCTTTGTTATCTGCGTCTTTACCCGCGGCCTGGACTACGACGAGGCAAACATGCTCATGGCACAGATCGGTTTCGCGGTATACGGGGAGCTCGGCTAGGCGACACCCCCGCCGTGAGGCCATGCGGCAGGCCCCTTGCCCCTTGCCCCCAAAGAGAAGAACCCTTCCGAGAAATTTCTCGGAAGGGTTCTTTGCGTTCGTCGGTTGCTTGCCGCGCCTAGACGTTGAAGCGGAAGTGCATGACGTCGCCGTCGGCCACGACG
>CAVIBB010000153.1:0-4704 GCA_963640745.1 Paludibacteraceae bacterium | reverse complement strand
GCGTCGTCGCCGAGGCCCAGGATCTCCTCGCGGAGGTCTTCCTCAGTGGGGACGCTCTCGTTGCCGAGGTCAGCGCCCTCGCCGTCGCCCTCGACCATGCGCAGGCCGGAGCGGACAGCCGCGCCGCCCTTCCATCCGCCGTGCTTGGGAGCGTTCTCGTCGCCAGAGGTCTTCTTGGTGCCGAACATGCCCTTGAGCTTGCCGAGCACGCCGTCGCTGGCAGCGCCCTTCTTGGAGTCGGCACCAACGAGCGCGGCAAACTCCTCGTCCTCGGCCGTGGTGGCCTGAGCCTGCGCGGCGCCGCCGAACGAAGCGGCTTGCTGATCGCCGGACTGAACCGCGACCTTGGGCGCATTGGGATCCGTACCGAACGGATCGGTGCCGCGAGAGGACGGGTCGGGAAGGTCGAACAGAGTCGCACGGCGGGCAACGGTGGACGCCGTCGGGCGGAAGCTCGTCTTACCCCACTCGGGATCGTCCGGGGCGGCGGGTTTGGGCTGGTTGAGCGGAGCAACCGTCGCGGTGGCGTCGAGGTCGTCGTTGTTCTCGGCGTCCAGGCCCTCGTCGTTCGGCGAGATAGTGTAGCCATCCTCGAGCTGCTCGAAACGGACCTGCGGGGTCGCCGCGGTCTGCTCGGACATCGGCACGACGTTGGGAACATTGGGAACGGTAACGTCGGCGGTCTTCTCCGCGGGGGAAACGATGGATGCGGTGACGGAAGCGGTGACGTCGGAATCCACGGCGGCGGTCTCCTCGGCGGGGTGCGGCTCGGCGCTGGGCTGCGGCTCTACGACGGGCTGCGTCGCGGCGTCGGTCTCTGCCTCCTCGCCGAACGGGATCAGCTTGCCCTCGGGCATCTCGTTGACGAAGGGGTTGTCCTGCGCGGGCTCGTCATCGATCTGCTCGAACTCGGCGAGGGGCAGCTCCTCCTCGGCCGCCGGCGCGGCAGGCGCAAAGAAGGGGCGCTCGGACTCCGCCTGCTCGCTCGCGGCGTCCTCGGCCTCGTCTGTGGGCGCCTCCTCGGCGGAGGCGCGGGCCTCGTCGCGCTTTGCGGCGACCTTCTCGCTAATGGTCCCGGCCGCATTGGCCACGCCTTCCTTTGCCTTGCGGAAGAAGGAGAGGACGGACTCGAGGGCGGCGGGCTTGTCGTCCTCCTCGCCGTAGGGGTCGACCGACTCGAAACCGGCGGCCTGGTCGAAGCCGTTCGGAGACGCGAAGTCGTCGTTGGACTCGGCCGCCATGTTCGCGGCGCCCACGGCGTTGGCGGCAGTGCCGACGGCCACGCCACCCGCAGCCGCACCGGCCGCGACCGTGCGCACAACGCGACGGGGCTCGCCGGGAACGGTCACCGCGACGGGCTCGGGCTCGACATACTCGACCTCACAGCCCTCGGGCAGCATACCGAGGCTCTTTACGACGTCGGCGCCGTGGCGCACGCCCTCGACGTGGCCGCGCTTGTATACGACGACGGGCTCGCCCGGCTCCTCGACGATCTCCTCGACCTGCGCGACGGGCTCGTCGGACGCCGCGGGAGCAACGGTGAACGCCGGGGCGTTCTGGGGGTCGGGTGCGATGTCCGCAAGGGTGTCGTTCAAGCCGGCGTACGGGATCTCGGGCTGGGTGTCGGCATCCTCGGCGACCGCGGCGGCAGCTGCGGCGTCGGCGGCCTCGCGCATGGCCGCGAGGGCCTGCTCGATGCTCTCGGCGCCGTGAGCGCTCTCGATGCCGGAGGGGCGAACGTTCTCAAGCACGCCGAGCATCGCAGCGACGCCGGACTTGTTGTCGTTGGCGCCGTCCGTGCAGTCGGAGAAGTGCTCAAGGATGGTGGAGACGCCCAGGATCACCAGCGGCAGGGCGGCCACGATGCCGATGATCCACATAAAGCGGCGGAACGGCTCGGGAAGAAACGCGAGGGGCTGGAACAGGGTGCACACGGCGACGGCGAGCGTGCAGTACTTGCTCGCCTTCCAGAGCATGGGCACATACGGAGCCAGCGGGGTCGTGTAGAGCGGGTTCTCGTGCGGGGAGTCGTAGTGGGCCACAATGACGATGGGACGTGTGCCCTTCATGACCATGGGGCCGGTACCCTGGTGGAACGCCACGACGTTCTGGCTGCGGGTCGTCGGCCCGAAGCCGGCAAGAAGGTCGTGCCCCAGGTACTTGAGGACGAACAGCGCGACCGAAGCGGCCACAAGCACGAAGCCAATGGCGGTGAGAACGGCAACACCGATGCCAGCCAGAACAATGCCCAGGAAGATCAGGGTATACAGCACGGAAGGCACGACGCCGCCAAAGGTCTTCGCGTCGAACTCCTCGATGCTCGGCTCGACGTCGTGCTGACGCATGAGGTCGGCGATGGTCTCGGCTGCCTGGAGCTCCTCTTGGCTGCCGGCAGGGCAGATGCCCGCCTTTTCGTTGAGGTAGTCCATGTAGTCATGTGTCATGGCCATTGTGAAGATCCTTTTGAGCAGAGTTCCAAGGGGAACTTCGTGTAGTTGCATACAATCAAAAGAGTATACGTCTTGAATACTGTTTTCGCAGATTACGCATCTGTTCTCCGCCGGGACGGCCCGTAGCTCCGGCGAGAATTCGGGGCCGCTCCGCGCGGCCGGGAAGGACCGAATGGACTCGACCGAAATTAACTTCAACGACGACGAGCGGAGGAGCGAACGGGCCACGGCCATCGCCCTCTTCTTTACCAACGCCAAAGCACCCGTCCCCACCTCCGCGATAAACGAGCGCTTTTACCCCGACTATAAAGAAGACAACCAGAGAAAGACCTTCAAGCGCGACCGCGACCTTCTTCTTACCAGCAGCGGCTTTAAGATCCGGGAGGCGGGCTCGAGGCCTCGCCCCGGCGGAGGAACCGAGAAGCTCTGGGAGGTCGACGAGGAGGCCACCTTCGCGCAAGGGGTCGAACTTGGGGCACTTGTCGCAATCACACTGGACGTCGCATGCCAGCCGTTGCTTGAGGACCACACGTTCATACTCGGCGAAGCCCTGAGACGCGCGCTCGCAAAGATCGACCGCACCTACGGCGACGCCGAGCAAGCAATTGAAACCAATGCGCCGCAGATAGACGCCACTGCGATAGAGATTCAAGGCTGCATGGAGGAACACTTTGTCACGAATCTTCGCTATAGAAACGCCGCTGGCATAGAAAGCGATCGACTCTTTGCGCCGTTCGGGATCTACTCGTTCAGGAGGCAGGTGTATGTGGTGGGCGACCTACTCGATGAGGAACGGCCGCGACGCACGCTGCTGCTCGACCGCATCCAGGCCATCGAGCGGACGACACGACACTACGAGGTCCCGGAGGACTTCGAAATCAGCGACTACCCTAAACTGCCGTTTCAAATCGGCGATACGCAGGTCGAGGGGCTTTTCCTGGTGCCCGACGAGTTCGAGGGTGATCTCCGACACGACTCCCTCGGCAAGGGCTCGTTCGAACGCGAGCCGGCCGAAAACGGGGAGACGGGGCGCCTGACCTGGAGCGTCGACATATCAAGCATCGACGACGCCGCGCGTTGGGGTGTGGCACACGGGATTCGCCCGCTCGCTCCCGAGGCCCTCGTAGAGGCGTGGGTGCGCTGCCTCAAGGGAGTGATCGATCATGGCTAGCAAGAAGAACCGCGCGGGGCGCCCCGGCAGCGCCGAGGTCACGCGAAATCTGTTGAACCTCGCCTCATCCCTTTCGGATCCGGGCGACTTCGTCAGCATCGAAGCCATCATGAAGCGGCTGGGATGCAGCTTGACTCAGGCCGAGAAGCTCTACGCGCTTCTTACCAACCTATCCGCCAACCCCGGGGGGATCGCGGCGTACGAAGATGACGAGGGGCTCGTCATGGGCACCGGCAACTCGCGTGGCCGCGCGCTTCGCCTTGACGGAAAAGAGACGATTGCCCTGGTCAGCGCCCTGCAGCAGCTCGGCATCGGGAAAGACCACCCCCTTCGCGCCAAACTTCAGGGAAGCCTCGCCGCCGGTGACGTTGACGAGTCGCTCATCTCGCGGATGGTTGCCGCTAAGCCTGATGACAAGGACGCAAAGACGATTGCGGCGTGCGCTGAAGCCATAGCCGGCATGCGCGATCTTGTCTTCGAGTACCGCAAACCTGGCGCGGCTCCTAAGCTGCGGCGCGTTCGCCCCGAACGCCTTTCCCAAGAGGATGGCTCCTTGTACCTTCACGGCCTCGATTTACACAAGTACGAGGGCCGCACTTTTCGCCTGGATCGCATGGACGAGGTGAGCGACGTCGCGCGGGACCCTGACGAGAGCCCCAGCCCAATTGAGAAGAACACCGAGACCAAGCGAGTAAAGGTCACATTCCTTGATGACAGGTTCCTCACCCTGTTCTCGTGGCCGGGTCTTGAGCTTGACGCCGCCGAGGGGCAAGGCAACGTTACCGGTACGCTTCCCTATTACGGTGGCATGTGGCTACCGCGGCAGATTGCAGCGTGCGGCGGGGGCGTCACGGTGGGCGACGCCGAGGTCTCCGCGCTGGTGCGGAGCTACGCTCGGGAGCTTCTTTCCAGCATTGAATGACGCGGAACGGTGACACGTCCCCTGAAAACCAGGGTTGTGCGACCTTAATCGAAGCGTCATCACGCACAATCCTCAGTTTTAGGGGCTGACACCCTCTTTTCGAGGGTTATGGCCCACGACCTAATGCATATCCGCAGGTGAATTGTTGTCCGGCCGGCCCC
>CAVIBB010000152.1:0-4805 GCA_963640745.1 Paludibacteraceae bacterium | reverse complement strand
GAGGCGTCCCAGAGGGCCCCGAAGGCCTTCTCGGAATCCGTCATGGCCGCGGCGACCATGTGGGCGCGCGCGAGCAGGCGGTTCTCCTTCGAGCTCAGGGGCATGACGAGGTCGAGGTCGCAGATCTCGAAGCGGGCAGAGCCGTCGTGGGCAATCATGCGCGGGAAGCCCGGAACGTCGAGCGGACGCGGGCAGACGGCACAGCTCACGGCCGAGGCCAGGTCGAGAGGAACGGCGGCGAACATGGTCTGTCCGCACCAGTGGGCGCAGGCCGCGGCCGCCAGGGACAGCGCGTCGCCGTCGCCCATGCCGGCCACGAGGTCGTCGGCGGTGGCGCCGGTCTTCGCCAAGGCGGCGTACAGTTCGCCCAGCGCGGAGAACTCGCGGGCAGCCTCGCCGCTGGGCAGGTCGACGGGCTTGACGAGGAACCCCTTGTCGGTCAGGGCGCGGCGCAGCATCTCGACGGTATCGGCGGGGGCCTCCGCGGTGACCGCGAGAACGGCCGTGCGCGGACGGCCGACGGCAGAGGCCATGTCGGATGCGGCGTCGCGTAGAAGGCCCGCGCCGACACGAAGATCCATCGACGTGCCGCGCAGGGTTATCCACTGACGGCGACGCGGCATCTCGATCTGGGGCTCCTCAGCGGGGGAAGCAACCTCCTCGCCGACGGCCGCCTCGTTCGGCCCGCTCTTTTCCTCGGTGCCTTCCGCCGTTTCCAAGGGCGCCGCGCTCGGTTCAATGCTCGTCTGATCGCTCAGCTCTTCGCTCATAGCAGGCCTTTCTCCCAGAGCAGCTGGCCGCTCTCAAGCGCCACCTGCTCGAAGGTCTTGTTCCGGATGTCGATGCGGATGTCGGCGCTCGCCTCATAGAGCGGCCGGCGGTGAAGATACAGCAGCTCCGCCTGTCGCGCGTCGCCCAAATCGGGGCGCCTAACCGTGTTCTTGATCTGCCTTAGGGAGTCCGCGAGGTCGCCGTCCAGATAAACGACGGTACCCATCTGGTGCATGAGCTCGATGTTTTCCGGGCATTCGACTATGCCGCCGCCACAGCTCACCAGCAGGGACTTCTTGGCAAAAAGTGTCGAGAGTCCGCGCGTCTCGGCGGCACGAAAAACATCCTCGCCGTCCTCCGCGAACACGCGCGCGATCGGCTTTCCCAGAAGGCGCTCGGCTATGCGGTCGGTGTCGACGCTTGGGCGGTGGAAAAGCGAGCCGAGGTTACGGGCGAGCGTCGACTTGCCCGCGCCGAGAAATCCAACGAAGAAGATGTGGTCACATCCCTCGTGGACAACGTACCTCGAATCATTCGGAACCACACGTACCCCCATGCAATCGTTAATCGCTCTCGATTCTACACGGAAAGGCATTGCCGTCGGGTTTCGTACTGGCGGCTTAGGCCGAGGGGCGCTTCAAAGGCGCTCGCGGTCGAGTCCTTAAACGCCATGGCCGACTTATCCCACTTTAAAATTGGATTCGCCAAGTAGCTGGGCCGTTTTTGGGCCCGTTTGCCCAGGTAACGAAGGTCGGATACTCGCTCAATCGAGTTTTAAAGTGGGATAAGTCGGCCATACATGAAAAAGGGGCCCTCACGGCCCCCGGATTCGCGCTATTCGCCCTCGAATCGCTTGCCGCGCAGGGCGATGTGCTCGAAGACACGGAAGATATAGGTGTACCAGAGGTCGCGCCGGCACTGCGGGCGAACGAGGATGGTGCGCGTCCCCGCGAGATTGCCGGCCACGACGTCGGTGAAGACCTGGTCGCCGATCATGACGGTCCGCTCGGGCGGCTCCCCCATCAGCCTCATGGCGCGCTCAAGCGCGAACGGCGCCGGCTTCATGGCGTGATCAACGGCGTCGCAACCGAGCTCCGCGGCCGACGCGCGCACCTGGTCGGTATGGAAGTTGTTCGACACGAGGCAGACCTTGATACCTGCCGCGCGCAAGTCGTCGAGCCAGGCGAGCACGACCGCAGGCGGTCTCTTCGTGTCGCGCGGGACGCACGTGTTGTCACGGTCGATGAGGACGAGCGTGATACCCGCCTCGACGAGCGAGGCGGGTTCGATGAACTCCACAGCCGAGACATAGCGCGTGGCCGCTGCCGAAAGTCGTCTACTGGGCATCTTGGATTGCCTGCAGGTGCTCGGAGTACGTCTTGCTGAACTTGTACTGGACATTGCCGTCGGCGTCGTTCCAGAAGTAGAAGTAGAAGTCGCCCTCATCGAGCGCCGTCTGGTCAGGCTCGCAAACGGCCTGCAGGGCCTTGAGGCCAGGGCAGCAGATCGGCGTGGGCGGAAGCCCCTGGTGCGCGTAGGTGCTGTACGGATCGCTTGCGTCGTGGACCTCGTCGGCCGTCGGGTCATGCCCAACCGTGTAGGCGGTGGTGGCGTCGGACTGAAGGTAGCCGTAGTTGGGGTCCCCGAAGTTGCCCAAGCGGTTATAGAAAACGGCCGCGACCTGGGGCCCTGTGCTCTGCGTGGACTCCTTCTCGACGATGGAGGCGAGGTTGACCATCTCGGCCACAGAAAGGCCACGGCTCTCGGGATAGCTCAGGTCGAGCGTGGCGAGCTCGGTCTGGAACTGCGAAAGCATGGTGCGGATGATGCCGTCGGCCGTGGCGCCCTCGCCGAAGGAGTACGTCTTGGGGAAGAGGAAGCCCTCGAGCGAGGCGTCGTCAGCGGCGCCCTCGAGGAACGAGTACTCGGACTTGTAGTTGGAGACCTTGGCCTGCGCGATGAAGTCATCCGCAGAGATGCCGAGGGACTCCTCCACCGCCGAGGCGATGCGCGCGATGGTATAGCCCTCGGGGACGGTGATGGAGATGCCAGACGCGTTCGGTCCCTGCATGAGTTGGTTGATCAGCGTCGTGAGGTCGTTGCCGACGACAATCTCGTAATTGCCGCTCTTGAGGGAGGAGCCGGCGTTCAGACGCTTTACCTGGGTAAGGAACTCGCTCTTGTTGGCGATGGCCTTGGCGTCGAAGAGCGCCTGCGCAACGTCGCTTGCGCCCGAGCCGTCGGGAATCGTGACCGAGACGGTCTGGCCCGTCTCGATGGTTTGGGTGTCGCTTCCGCCCGAGGTGAGGGCAGGCACAACGATAAGCACGACCGCGAGGACCACGATGACCGCGGCGATGGCGCCGCCGACGATAAGGCCCATGCCGCCGCGCTTCTTGGTAGCCTCGCGGTGCACGTTGTGGTTTCCCGCCCGGCGCGTGGCGCGGGTGGCGGCGGCGGACATGCGGTTGGTGGTGAGGGCGTTTCCGCCGCGGGCGGCACGGGTGGTGGGGACCGGGGCGCTCGCCCCCTGCGAGGAAACGGCTCGACGCGACGCGGGCTGCGGGGAGACAGCCGAGTCGGTTCGCGCATGGCCCGCCCGTCGGGTCGTCGAAGCGCCGGCCGAAGACGCCCCATCGGTCGCGGGCGCGGAGAAGTGAGCCGCGCGGCGCGGTCGCTGCTGGTCGTCTGTAGTGGTCATGAACTGGCCTTCTGGTCGGTGGCGTCGACGCGGGAGTCGAGCCAGGATTGCAAGAAAAGCGAGGCGGCAACCATGTCTACCTTACCCCGCATGGAGCGTTCGTTGAGTCCTTGTTCCCTGAGGATACGCTTTGCCTCGGCGGAGCTCAGTCGCTCATCGGCAAACTCAAGGGGAAGTCCACAGGCCCGGGCAATGTCTCTGGCCTGCGCCATGACGCGCTCGGCCTGGGGCCCCTCCTCCCCGGCCATGGTCATCGGGCGGCCGGAGAGCAGAAGGTCGGGCTCCCAGTCCTCGAGCACGCGACGGAAGGTGACCGCGTGGGCCAGCACCTCCTGCGCGGGAAGGACGCAGACCGGGGAGGCGACGCGGCCGGAGGGATCGCTCACGGCGATGCCGACGCGCACCTCCCCGATATCCAGAGCGAGGACGCGCACTAGAGCCCGAGCTCCTTCTTGGCGGCGTCGAGCGCGGCGTCGATGCCGGAGACGTCGGAGCCGCCGGCCTGGGCCATGTTCGGGCGACCGCCGCCGCGGCCGCCGACGAGGCCGGCGATGGCCTTGACGATGTTGCCGGCGGAGAAGCCGGAGGCGACGGCGGCGTCGGTACCGCCGGCCAGCAGCGCGACCTTGCCGTCGGGGGTGGCCGACGCGATCACACAGGCAACGGGCTCGCCCTTGGCGGCATCGCGGATGCCGTCCCAGGCGGAGCGCATATCCTTGCCGGAAAGGCCGTCGAGACGGGCGACGACCGCCTTGTACCCGTCGAGCTGGACGGCCTGCTCGAAGGCGGCGGCCACCTTGTTCGAGCCGGCGCCGGTCGTGGCGGCCTCGAGCTTCTTGCGCAGGTCGCGGACCTCGGCGTTGAGGGCGCTCACGCGCTCGGCGGCGTCGGAGGGGCGGCACTTGAGCTCGCGGGCGATGCCGGAGAGAAGGTCGAGCTGCTCGTCGAGGTGCTCGATGGCGCCCATGGAGGTCACGGCCTCGATGCGGCGGGCGTTGGAGCCCACGGAGCTCTCGGAAACGATCTTGAAGAGACCGAGGTCGGCGGTGTTGCGGGCGTGGGTGCCGCCGCAGAGCTCGCGGGAGAAGGGCGCGTCGGAGTCGCCGGTGGAGACCACGCGCACAACGTCGCCGTACTTCTCGCCAAAGAGGGCAACGGCGCCGGAGGCCTTGGCCTCGTCGATGCCCATGACGCGGGTCACGATGGGCTCGGCGGCGAAGATCTCGGCGTTGACCATACCCTCGACGCGGGCGAGCTCGTCGGCCGTCATGGCCTCGAAGTGCGTGAAGTCGAAGCGAAGGCGGTCGGGGCCCACGAAGGAGCCGGCCTGGGA
>CAVIBB010000151.1:0-4830 GCA_963640745.1 Paludibacteraceae bacterium | reverse complement strand
CCCCGTGGGAGGGGTGACGGTATGCACTAGGTCGTGGGCCATAAAGCCGATATTAGATTCGGACTCATCCAATAGGCGATGGGGGTGCCGGGGATTTGGGTGAAGGTTTGGGCGTCTCGGCGGTAGAACCAGCCGCAGGCGGGGTTTTGGATGGCCTCCACCAGCTTCAGGCGCTTCTCCTCGCTGCCGTTGATGTCAACAAGGCGCACGTAGGAGCCCTCGCCCGCGAGCTTGCCGTTGTAGATGACGTCGGCAGTGACGGAGACCACCTCACCGCCGATGGCGTCGAATGCGCGCGGGCCGAGGTGGGCCATGGAGACGATGCCCTTCTCGGCGATGATATTGCCACGCATCTTTTCAAAGCTGCCCAGGAACATCCAGCTCTGCATGGTGACCATGGCGGAATAGCCCTGCGCCTTGGCAAGGTTGAAGCCGCGCTCGATGAAGCAGGTGCACAGGTCGCTCTTCACGTCGGGGTAGTGTTTCTTGACCCAGGCGCTCATGAAGGGGTTGAACTTGCTGCTGCCCATGTAGGGCGGGTTGGCAACCACCACGTCGAAGCGGCGGGCGAGGCTCTCGCACTTCTGGATGGCGAGCTCGAGCTTCTGGGCCTTAGCGTTGGCGAAGAGATCGCCCTTGCAAGCCGCGAGGTCGGCGCGCAGGCTCTCGAGGTCGCCATCGCTCGGCGCGAGCAGGCTGCCCACCTCGCCCAGGTGCGTCAGGGCCTCGGTGATCTGCTTGCCGCAGTAGATAAGCTCGTCCTTCTCGAACGGAATGCTCTCGAGCACGGTCACGTCGGCGTGCACGTCGCGTCTAAAGAAGCGGCGGTCGTGCTCGCGGGCGCGCAGGGCAAGCACCAGGCTCGCGATCTGCGCGGCGCGCTCGTCGATCTCCATCCCGGCGATGTTCTTGGCAAGGATGAGCTCGGGGATCTCGCGCTCGCGGTAGCCGGACTCCTCGTACATGGCAAAGAGCAGCTCAAAGGCATAGGAAAGGATGTGGCCGCTTCCGCACGCCGGGTCGCAGAAGGTGATGTCTTCGGGGCTGCTTATGCGCAGGAAGTCCTCGTGCTCGACGTCCGGCTCGATGAAATACTCCATGCGCTCGCGCAGGGCGCTCTCGGGGTGGTTGAGCATCCAGAGGCGGCCGAGGGAGTTCTCCACCATGTAGCGCACGATCCACTTAGGCGTAAAGAGCTGGGTCGCGGGCGCGATATCGGCCGCGGCGGCCTTGCGCTTGGAGTTGAAGAAGTCTGCCTTGAGCTCGGCGTTGTAGAACTGGTACATCCAACCCAAGACCTCGGGGTCGGCCCAGGTCTCCTCGGGAATGTCCGCCACCAGGTGGTAGAGGACGTCGTCGGCTCCCTGGCCCAGGAGATTGCCCGGCAGCAGCAGCGCGTCGGCCTCGCCCACGTGGCCAAAGATGTTGGGCAGGGCAAGCGCGAGCTCGTTGCACTGGGCCACGAGCACCAGGCGGAAGACCGCCTCGTCGTCGCTCTCGCCCAGGAGGCGCAGGACCTCGGCCTCGTCGAGACCGGGAAGCGTGAGGTCCGCGGCCTGGCGCAGGCAGTCGGGCGCGAAGGAGCCGTCCGCAGCGCAGCTGAGCATACGGACGTTGCTGCTCAGGTAGCCGTGGAGCTCCATGTAGCGGATGGCGATGTAGCGGTTGAACCAGGTGAAGGCGGCCTCCCGCACGAGGTCATCGTACCCGTGCGCTTCGATGCGGGCGATAAGGGCGTCGCGCTGGGCCTTCTCGGCGGCCGCGAGGACGCGGCCCGCGACGACGTCGGAGCCTGCGGGCGCGGCGGCGCGGCCGGGGTCGTCGAGGCCGTAGAGGCGGCAGCGCATGTCGACCGCGTCGATAAGGCGGACGCGGGCCCAGGGGCAGAACTTCTCGAGTGCTTTGGTGTCCATGGTCTTGGCTCCCTCGGGTTAGTTGATCTGCACGGCGTCGTTGCCGTCGAGGGCGGCAAGGAGCTTGTCACGCATGGCGGCAAGATAGGCCTCGACCTCGGCTTCGCTGCGCAGGCGCTTAGGCGGGCAAAGGGTCGCTCGCTGGACCGTCTTGACGCGCTGCTTGGGCAGGGCGGGCGCGGCGGGCCGGCCGGATGCCGCGCCGGCAGGCTTAGACGAGGCGCCCACACCGGCGGAACCGGCCGTTGCGGCCGGGTTCACATGGGGGACCACCGCGGGGGCCACGTGCTTGGCGGGCGCCTTGGCAGCGTTCCTGCGGTCGACCTCGGCGTCGACGGCACGGTAGAACTCGGCCTGGTCGGTGCCGAGCTTCGCCTGAATGGCGTCGAGGTCTTTAAGGGAGGTCGTCTTGTTCACGGCGTCGCGGCGCTGCAGCTCGCGCTGGCCGATTTCGGCCAGGCTGACGTTTTGGGCCGCGGCGTAACCCTTGATGTCTTCGTACATCTCGCGCACGCGGTCGAGCATCTCGGGGCGGCGGGCCTTGAGCATGGCGTCGTACGAGTCGCTCAGCTCCTGGCACGCGGAGCCGAGCTCCTTGATGCGCTTGTAGGGGCGCGACATGCCCAGGACCTCGCGAATGAGCTTGAGGTTCTCGATGGACGCGGAGTCTGCGGCAAGGTAATCGCGCTCATCGCGCAGGTCCTCGTGCAGCTTCCACGCCTTGTCGAAGAGCTGCCGCTGCCCCTGGAAGAAGCTCTCGACGGACTCGAGGTCCTCGGCCGCGTCCAGCACGTCGTCGTAGGCGCCTGCGATGGCGGGAAGAAGGTCGCCGGGGTCGGTGCCCGCGGCCTGGAGCTTCTTCACGAGGCTCAAGGCAGACTCGACCTCGGTGCGGCCGGGATAGGGCTTAACGCGGTACTCGATGTCCTTCAGGCGCTTAAGGTCCTCGGCCCGCGCAGCGAGAAGCTCGACGGCGCGGCGGGCAAGGGCGTCCTCCTCGCCGGGGACGTCGGAAACACGGCAGAGCTCGATCAACGCCTCGCGGGCACGGCTGCGCACACCTTCGCTCACGCGCTTGCGGCACTCCACCTGGAGCTTCTTCGCCTCGTTGCGCTTGCGCAGGCAGTCGACGAGCTTGGAGTCCGTCGCTCCCAGCGTCTTTCCCGCAAGACGGGCCCTCGCTCGACCCTGGACGATCAGCTCGGCCATGACGGCGGCGACGTCGATCTCTCGCCATCCAAAGGGCGCTGCGCAGAAGTGCTCCAGCACGTCGGCCATGGTCACGGCGAGCTGCTGCCTGGCCTGGTTGCTCAGCCACTGCTCGACCGCCTGGAGCGCGCGGGCATTGGGCTGCTGCCCGGGAATGGCCTGCTCGGTGCCGTTGAGAACGGCGCGCAGGTCGTTGTCTGTGTGGTAGTTGCGGTCGATGAAGCCGAGCTTAGGGTAGACGCCCGAGACGAGCCTGCCCAGGCACTCCTCCACAAGCCTGCTGGCCGACTGGGTCGAAGCGGGACGGACCTCCTCGCCCGCGGCGTAGAAGGTTCCGCGGCACACGGCCTCCTTGATGAGGGCAGCGGCGCGCTTCTCGAGCTCGGCACGCTCCTGGTTCTTCCCGCGGATGATGTCCTGCATGGCCTTGGGCAACGCCGCATAGTTCACCGTTTGGGCGTAGGCCTCGATGCGCGCGGCCTCGTGCAGGCAGTCGTAGTAGTCGACCTCGTCGCTGAGCACCACGATGGCCTCGGGAGTCCTGTCGGAGCGCATCACGAGCGCGGTGCGGTCGAGGGCCGTCTCGTCCGAGAGGGCCGTCATAACGCGCAGGGTAAGGCCGGCGGCCTGGTTCACGCGGGTCTCGTCGAGCCACTCAGCCACCGGGAAGTTGTTCTCCCCCACCGTGAGCTTCGCGGCCGGGAAGACATCGCCGAAGAACACCTCGCCGATCTTCTTGGTGATGCGGGAGGAGTCGACCTCGGTGCGAGAGATCTGGCGCGCGACCTCCTGCTCGTCGTCGGTGAGAAACGCGTACACCTCGCCGTTGCGGCCGACGTAGTTCTCGCGCACCAGGCGGTCGAGCGAGGCCTGGACCTGCTCGCGCAGCGCCATACGGTCGGCGCGGGCGTCGTCGCACACGAGGGTGGCCACGTTGCCCACCGTCGTCTTGATGCCATCCTCCCACTTAAGGAGGAAGAGCAGCTTAAGCACGTCGATGTCCTGGGGCTCGAGGCCCTGGCCGCCGTGGGCCGCGGCCTGCGCCGCGCGGTCGACCACGCGGCGGACGTGGCCCTCGAGGAAGGTCTGGAGGGTGTCGTAGAACATCCAGAACGGGACGATGGCGTTCTCGTCCTTGTCCTCCACGCGCTGCGCCGCCTCTTGGAAGCCGCTGAGCATGGAGCGCTCGCCGCTGGAGAGATGCTTGCCCGAGCTGCCGTGGCGGCGGATCTGCCCCATGACGTTCTGCATGAGCTTGAACTGGTAGTTGGCGAAGG
Organism: Paludibacteraceae bacterium; assembly: GCA_963640745.1. Classification (GTDB taxonomy): domain Bacteria; phylum Actinomycetota; class Coriobacteriia; order Coriobacteriales; family Atopobiaceae; genus Paratractidigestivibacter. Next base: position 431 of record CAVIBB010000151.1, on the reverse strand, counting down.
GGAAGGTCTCGGCGAAGTCATCGGCGTTGTCGTAGCCCGTGAGGTCACCTGCGGACTTCTCGAAGGTAAAGAGGTTGCGCAGGACCGCGGCCGTCTCGGCGTATTGGGCGCGGAGAAGGTCGGCCGCCACGGGCTTCTTGGCCAGGACGCGGCGCTTGATGACCTCGTCGGCACTGGAGCTGGAGAGCGAGAGGCGGGTGTTGAAGCGGCCTTGGATCTTTGAGAAGTCGTTGCCCGCGACCTTGACCACCGAGTCGATGTCTTCCTGGGAGGTGACCATGACCCACACGCGGCCGGCGCACTTGGTGCCCAGCTCCTCGACGATGGTCTGAAGATTGAGCATGAGGTTGACGTCACCGCCGATGAACTGGCCGATCTCGTCTGCCATGAAGAGCAGGCGGAAACGGCCACCGTGGGCCGCGGCCTGGGCG
>CAVIBB010000150.1:0-4832 GCA_963640745.1 Paludibacteraceae bacterium | reverse complement strand
ATATCGAGGAGGACGAGATCATCGGCGGGCCAATCGGTGCACTTTTCCGCCGGCTTAGGCCCTCAACGAGCAAGGGGGAATCTCATTAGAGCTGGGGATTGCTTTGTTTGCTTTATCCGAATTGAGCCTCTCGGCCCGCGCTTCGCAGCCAAACCAAAGCAAATAAAACAGCACTCTGAGCCGAGTTCCCTCATGCGACGGACGGTGAGAGCATCTACATTTTGCCGGTCTCATCAAGCACGGCGGCGGACCTCGAGTTGCGGAAAAGCCAATGATGGCAATATGCGCAGCTCTCGAGTTGTGAAAATGAGAGTGATGGCAGCCCAGGCGGACCGCGAGTTGCGCAAATAGGGGTGATGGCAGCGGAGAGGTGCCTGCGAGCTGCCATCACCGCCTATTTCGCAACTTATCGCCCCTATTCGCTGCCATCACCGCCATTTACGTAACACACGGCCCCGGCGGGGGTCCGGACGTTTTCTTGGACGGGTCAGGCCGCCAGGCCCAGCCTCGCCCTCCTGCCGTCTATCGTATCGAACCCCTCGCCCGGGAACATCTTGAGGCGCCCGGAGTTGTACCAGCCGATGTAGCGGGCGACCTCGGCCTCCAGGTCCTCCCACGTGGCGCCCGACCAGTCGCGGCCGCGGAACATCTCCACCTTCATGCGGCCGAACAGGCCCTCGCACGCCGCGTTGTCGGGCGAGTGGGACTTGCGCGACAGCGAGCGCACGACGCCGAGCGACTCGCACATCGCCACCCACTCCGGCGTCCTGTAGTGCCAGCCGCGGATGCCCTTCTAAGTGTCAAGAGCAGTTTACGAGCTCGCGCTGCTTTTTTATGACGTAGTAGATTTCCCGCGCGATGTAGCGCTTCAGGCATCTGATGGCCTCCATCTTGGTATGCCCCTCCGCCATCTTCTTGGCGACGTACTCCTTGGTGCGCTCGTCGGTCCTGAGCCTGCCTATGGCGACGATGTGGATCGCGGAGTTCGCCTGCCTGTCGCCGCCGCGGTTCAGCCTGTGCCGGTACGTCATGCCCGACGAGACGGGGACGGGCGCGACCCCGCAGAGCATGGCGAAGGACGCCTCCGACCTGAGCCTCTCGGGGTTGTCGCCCACCGTCACCATCAGCTGCGCCGCCGACTGGGCGCCGACGCACTTGCACTGCACCAGCAAGGGGGCGACGTCGGAGAGCACCGCGCCTATCATCTCGTCGAGCTCGGAGATCTCGTCGTCGAGGTCGACGTAGCGCTTCGCCAACCGCTTCAGGGCTATCTTGGCGGCGCCGAGCGGCGTCTTGAAGTCGGTTGAGTCCGGGCGCGTCGCGACGAGGTGCCTGATCAGCTGCATGCGGGTCATCCCGCGCAGCTGGTCGCGCAGCTCCTCGGGCGCCGATATTATGTCGGCCCTTATCATCTGCAGCGCGGTCCTCCGCGCCGCCACGGCGGTCGACCTGGTCTTCTGGAGCAGCCTGAGGGCCTCGACCATGCCGTCGCGGCTCTTGGGCGTGACCGTCCTCGCGCCGGTGAAGGCCGCCTCGGCGGCCATCTCCGCGTCGATGAAGTCGTCCTTGCCGCGCTTCCTGCGCACGGTCTTGTCGGGGAAGGTCACCTCCAGCACGGAGAAGCCGCTCTTCGCGAGGTGCCTGGTCAGGCCGCTGCCGTACGACCCGGAGCACTCGACTCCGACCCGGAGCACGTCGCCCAGCGACCTAGCCCACGACTCCAGCTGCCTGTAGCCCTGCCGGGTCGTGGGGAAGCACTCCTCGCCGACCAGCGTCCCCTGCCAGTCGACGGCCGCCGCCACGTGGATCTCCTTGTGGGTGTCGACGCCGACGACCACTTGCCCCTGCCTCGGTCTTTGCATGTCCGGCTCCTCAAGCGTAAGGTTTGCGTTGCGCGCCCTCGCCGAGCCGGCTTCCGGACAGGACAGTAACGGGATGCATCGCAGGCATCTGGCCCTTCTTGGGTCACGGACCGGTGAGGCGAGGGCCTCCGTCGGAACCGCCCCGAGCAACCGACATATCCGGGGAATGACATGGCGTCGATCGCTGTGCGGGCCAGGATGCCGAAGCGGTCCGTCCGTCAATCGGAGTGCGGGTCAGGATGCTGCGGTGCGGTCCCGACTGCAGGATACGGCCCCGTCTCCGTTGCCGCAAAGCCTGCTGACGACATTCTTACTGTCGGAGTGCAGGACGGCCGTGGCCCCCGCGAAGGCCGCCGCCCCGCGCTCGAGCATCGTCCTGACCAGCGCCTTGTTGGGCGAGTCGGACGCGGCCCAGGCCGCGACGCGCCCGTCGTAGAGGTCGACCATCGGGGAGAGGTAGAGCTTCCTGGCCTCGCCCGGCAGCCTGAACTCGGTGATGTCGGTCGCGAACACGAGCCCGGGGGCCGGGGCGCGGAACTCGTGCAGGTCGCGGGAGGCGTCGAGCAGCAGCAGGTTGGGCGCCGCGGCCATGCCCTCCTCGCCCGCGTAGGAGCTGTAGCGGCGCGCCCTCGAGGCCGAGCTCGCGGCGGCGAGGCCCTCCTCGCGCATCAGCCTGCGCACCACCTTCTCCGAGACGACCACCGGCCGCGACGGGTCGAGCGAGGCCGCCCCGCGCGCCCTCTGCGGCTCGCCGGCGCCCGCGGCCAGCCCGGCGTGGACCCGCTCGGCCCCGTAGGCGCCCCGCGAGGCCGCGAACACGTCCCTGACCAGCGGCCGCAGGGCCGCGTAGGGGTCGCGCGCGGCGCGGCGGGCCTCGTGGTAGAAGAACGTCGAGCGGGCCAGCCCGAGCCGCCCCAGCAGCGGCCCCAGCCCGAAGCGGGCCCTGAGGGCGCCGGCCACCTGCGCCTTCTCAGCGCTGCTGAGGGCCGCCGGGTCGGCGCCGGGGTCTTTTTTTAGTATCTCGATCTCCTGCTCGAGGATCGCCACGTCCATCTCGAGGTCCCGGACGCGGGCCCTGAGCTCGTCCTCCGTCATCGACGACGCGTCGTCCGCCCTCCCGGCGCCGTCGCCCGGCGCCGCCTTTCCCCTCTTCGCCATGCCGGCCTCCTCGGCTCTCTTCCCGGCCCTTCTCCTACGGGACGAGTCTATCGCCTTGCCGGTGACGGAGCGGGGGAGCACGCCGCTGGCCCAGCCGCGCACCGTCGTGCCGGCCAGGCCGAGGTCCCTGGCGACCTCCGCCGCGGACATGCCCTCCGAGAGGCCGAGCAGCGCGAGCTCGACCGTTTCCCTGTCGTACATTCGGACTCCTAACCGGACGCCGAGGCGTCCAACTATTCGTCCGGACCCCCGCCCGCTGCCATCACGCCCGTTTTCGCAACGCACCATCCCGGCCAGCTGCCATCACCCCGTATTGCACAACGCACGGCCGCGATCCGGCCCCGCACCTCTCCCCACCAGCGCCCGCTCGGCTATCATTGCCGCAAACGCCCGGCGGGGGCCGGGCGAGTGAGAGGAGACGAGATGAATATCGTGGTTCTGAGCGGCAGCCCGCGCAAGGGTGCCAACACCGACATCATGTGCGACGCGTTCGCCGAGGCGGCGCGCGAGGTCGGACACACGGTCGAGGTCGTGCCCGTCGGCCGCATGAAGATCGCCGGCTGCCTGGGCTGCAAGTACTGCTTCGAGCACGGCGGTGAGTGCGTCCAGAAGGACGACATGGCCGGCGTTATCGAGAAGCTCCGCGGCGCCGAGGCGGTCGTCTTCGCGTCGCCCATCTACTGGTTCGATATCACGGCGCAGGAGAAGGCCGCGATCGACCGCATGTACGCCTTCGGCGGGATCGGTTTCCCTTTCCACAAGACGGCCCTTCTGCTGGACAGCCACAGCGACGGGGTCTACGACGCGGCCATCGCGCAGTACCGCGCGACCTGCTCCTACTGCAAGTGGGATGACCTGGGCGTTATTTGCGTAAACGGCATGGTCGAGCGCGACAGCATGAAGACCTCCCCCGCCCTCGAGGAGGTCCGCGCGCTGGCGAGGAGCCTCGCGTAAGCCTATTGAACAGACAACCTTGCTCAGAAACGCCACGAATTCGGACCCAAGCGCAGCAAACCGCCGTAAGTGCACGTCTTAATTCGGACTCCCACAGTATCCGGGTGTTTGCAACTGCATGTGCCGCACCATTACCTGCGAAAATGTGCCTGCGAACTTCGCGGATACTCGCCCGTCCCGCAACAAGATGTGCACTTACGCAATTTCAGCCAACAAAACGCCCACGTTAAGCATTCCGGGCGCAATCCCACCCCCCCAAGGACCCCCAACGGCGCGCCTACCTCAGTCAATCGACCAACAACAAAGGGAATCCGACGCCCGACAGCGCTACAGTGGAACCGAGAAACCCTACGGACCCCCCGCCGAAAGGACCCCGCCATGAAGCTGTTCGCTTATTCTCTGCGCGAGTACGATGAGCTCGCGTTTCTTGACGCCCAGGCTGCAAAGCACGGCTTCGAGTACGGCTGGACGAGCGAGTACCCCACGCTGGAGAACGCCGAGCTGGCCCGCGGCTACGACGCGCTGACCATCATCACGAACCCGATGACGCCCGAGCTGCTCGAGCGCTACGCGGCGATGGGCATCCGCGGCATCGCCACGCGCTCCATCGGCTACGACCACATCGACCTCGCCGCGGCCGCACGCGCCGGCATCCGCGTGGGCCACGCGGCCTACCCGCCCGACGGCGTGGCCGACTACACCGTCATGCTCATCCTCATGGCCCTGCGCAAAACCAAGCTTGTGGACGCTGCGGCCGCCTACCAGGACTTCGAGCTCCGCGGAAAGATCGGCCGCACGCTCGGCTCCTGCACCGTGGGCGTCGTGGGCACGGGACGCATCGGCGAGGCCGTTGTCCGT
>CAVIBB010000149.1:1584-4868 GCA_963640745.1 Paludibacteraceae bacterium | reverse complement strand
TCGACGACCATGCGGGTGCGTGCCTCGTAATGCTCGAGGGACTCCCCCGCCACGAGCGCCTCGCCGAAGGTACGGTTGCGCGAGTGCTCGGAGGTGCAGGTGGCCACGAGGTCGCCCATGCCGGCGAGGCCCATCGGGGTGAGCGGGTCGCCGCCGAGCGCCGACGAGATGCGGCCGATCTCGGCGATGCCGCGCGTCATGAGTACGGCCAGCGTGTTGTCGCCGGCGCCCGCGCCCGCGGCGACGCCGCACGCGATGGCCACGACGTTCTTCACGGCGCCGCAGACCTCGACCCCGTGGACGTCGCTCGAGACGTAGGCGCGGAAGGCCGGCGCGGCGACAAGCTCCTGAACACGGGCCGCGACCTGCGGTTCGTTTGAGGCCACAACCGCGGCTGAGACCTGGTTCTTGCAGATCTCCTCGGCGTGGTTCGGGCCGCTGAGCACGGCCATGCGCTCGGGCGCGCCGAGCTCGTCGGCCGCGACGTCGAGCATGAGCTTGTGGGAGCCCGGCTCGATGCCCTTGGTCAGGATGACGACGGCGGCGTCGGCGGGAACGTGCGAGGAGACGGCCTTGCAGGTCGCGCGCAGGTGCGCCGAGGGAAGGGCGAGGACCACGAGTTCGGCCTGGTCCAGGGCATCAGCCGCGCTCGTGGTGGCGCGCACGTTGCCGGCGAGCTCGTAATCGGGAAGATGGCGCGGGTTGCGGCGCGTGTCGTTTATGCCCCGGGCCACTTCCTCGCTGCGGCACCAGAGAACGACCTCGTCGGCGTGCTGCGCGACGAGGCCGGTGAAGGCGGTGCCCCAGGATCCGGAGCCGATGACCGCGACCTTATGCGCGTCGGTGCCCGTCACTGGGCGTCCTCCTCGCGGCTTTCCGCGGGGTCCGCGCTCGCGTTCTTCTCGGCGCCGGATTCGTCGGCAACATCGCTGAGCTGGGACGCGTTCGAATCCTGCTCCGCGAAATGGGCGCCGTTTGCGCCGGTGTCCTCGGCGTCATCCTGAGTGGCGGCGTCGGAATCGGCGTCGGCCTCGTCGGGCTTCTCGCCGTCAACGCGCTCGACGGCCTCGCCCTTCTTGTGGAAGCCGAATTTACGTTCCTCTCCGTGGACGAGCTTGACGATGTTCGCGCGGTGCGCCCACACGACCACGAGCGCGGCGAACGCGACGATCCACACGGCGTTGGCGTCGAAGCCCCAGGCGGCGCACTGGATGGGCAGCGAAACCGCGGCGAGGACGGAGCCGAGGCTCACGAAGCGGCTCGGGACCGCGAAGAGCGCGAAGACGACGGCAAGGCCGAGGCCGATGGGCCACCAGAGCCCGAGCGCCGCGCCGAAGCCGACGGCGATGCCCTTGCCGCCGCGGAAGTTGAGGTACGGGCTGAAGATGTGGCCGAGGACGCACGCGTCGAAGACGGCCGCCATGGCGACGAGCCCCTCGCCGGAGTCAAGCTTTGCGGAGAAGCCCGTCACCCCGTAGACGAGCAGGGAGAGCATGAAGCGCGCGAAGAGCATGCACGCGAGGCCCTTGCCGAGGTCGCAGAGCAGGGTGAGGCCGGCCGCCGCCTTGCCCACGCTGCGCGCGACGTTGGTCGTGCCGATGTTTCCCGAACCGGTGCTGCGCACGTCGACGTGCCCCATCGCGCGGGCGATGAGCAGGCCGAACGGGATGCCGCAGACCGCGTAGGAAAACACGACGAAAACGGCCGTCCAGGCAACGAGGACGACGATGTTCGCGGAGCCGCCCACTAGCGCTCGCCCCCGTCGCGGGACTTGTTGCGGAACTTGATCCTGATGGGCGTGCCGGTGAGGTCGAACTTGGCGCGCATGCGGTTTTCGATGAAGCGCTGGAAGTTGTCGTCGGCGAGGTCGGGGGCATTGCAGAAGATGGAGAAGACCGGGGGCTTCGTGCCCGTCTGGGTGGCGTACTTCATCTTGAGGCGGCGGCCCTTGTCGGAGACGGTGTGGCCGGACTCGGCGATCTCGGCGAGCAGGCGGTTGAGCTCGGTGGTGCGGATCTGCTGCTTGCGGGCCTCGGAGGCCTTGACGGCGAGCTCGAGGACCTTGTCGGTGGCGCGGCCGGTGAGCGCGGAGATGTTGACGTAGGGGATCCACGGCGCGAACGAGAGGCGCTTGTTGATGGAGGCGACGATCTCGTCGCGCTTCTGCTCGGTGTCGACGAGGTCCCATTTGTTGATGAGAAGGATCAGCGCGCAGCCGCGGTCGATGGCCATGCCGGCGACCTTCTGGTCCTGCTCGGTCACGCCGACGGTGGCGTCGACGACGAGCATGGCGACGTCGGCGCGGTCGATGGCCTGCAGGCCACGGACCAGGCTGTAGTACTCGACGTCCTCGTGCACCTGGCTCTTCTTGCGCATGCCGGCGGTGTCGACCAGCTTGATGGTCTGGCCCTTCCACTCGATGACGGAGTCGATGGCGTCGCGCGTGGTGCCGGCCACGTCGGAGACGATGGAGCGCTTCTTGTTTGCCAGGCGGTTGGCGAGCGAGGACTTGCCCACGTTCGGGCGGCCGATGATGGCGATGGAGAGGATGTCGTCGTCATCGGCCTGCTCGGCCTCCTCGGGGAAGGCGTCGACCACGAGGTCGAGCAGGTCTCCCGTGCCGTGGCCGTGCGTGGCCGAGATGGGCATGGGCTCGCCGCAGCCGAGGGCGTAGAAATCCCAGAGGTTGTCCTGCTCGATGGCGGGGTTGTCCTTCTTGTTGACGCAGAGGAAGACAGGCTTGTCGGCCTTGCGGACGATGCGCGCGACCTCCTCGTCCTCGTCGGTGATGCCGGTGGCGCCGTCGACCACGAAGACGATGACGTCGGCCTCTTCACAGGCGAGAAGGGCCTGCTCGCGGATGCGCGGGGCAAAGACGTCCTTGGACTTGATGGACTCGATGCCGCCGGTGTCGATGATGACGAAGTCGCGGCCGTTCCAGTCGGCCTCGTGGTACGAACGGTCGCGGGTGACGCCGCGGGACTCGTGGACAATGGCGTCGCGGGAAAGCGCGATGCGGTTGACGAGCGTGGACTTGCCGACGTTGGGGCGGCCGACCACGGCTACGATGGGCTTGGACATAGGTACTCCTTGCTTCGGTACAGACCGATTAAGAATACCATGGTCTAACTGCGGCTTGGGGCCGCGGGGCTTCTGGGCGCGCCTGAGGGGCGGCGCTCGCACGAATACCACATCACGTGTTCTCATCGGGGCGCGAGGGGGCAGCTTGTCGGCCGTCCTTCTTGCCCGAGCGCCATTCTTGTACGTGCATAGAAGTACATGAC
>CAVIBB010000149.1:0-1574 GCA_963640745.1 Paludibacteraceae bacterium | reverse complement strand
GGCCCAGTTGCGTACGCTCTGAGAAGTACATAACTGGGCCGTTCTCTCGCCTTGAACGATTGGGCGAGACCGCCAATCGCGTCACGGCTCTAGCTCGCCGGCTGCGAGCGGCGTCACCTCCACCAGGCGAACCTCGAGCGCATCGAGGGTGACGCCGAGCACGAGGCCCTCATCGCGCGCCTCGACGCGCGTCTCGGTTCTTGGCGCGTCCAACGAGCTACTGCCATGCCTGGAGCTGCGGACCGGCCTACTTCCTTCGTGGGGAGCTTGACGATTAGGTATGCGAGCCGAGTTCCGCCAGACGGTCTGATCGGGCGCCTCCGCGTACCTTGGTCCTTGCTGGAATTCCCTTGTCATCCCCTGCCAACAGGGATGAGGGTTCAACTGGCCACAGCGTAGCGGTCCTGGCACGCTGGGATGGTGCTGGTTGATGCCAGCTGGGAGCTGCTGAAGACGGGCGTGTCCGGCTTGGCCGGGTGTCTGACGGCGGGATAGGAGGTGGCCCCCGTGCCCCGGGTGGGGGCGCGGGGGCCTTGGGGCGACGCTACAGCGCCTCGACGCGCGGCGTCTCACGATCGTCGACGACGAACGAGCCGTCGTTAATCTCGGCGAGGCGGGCGTTGAGCCTGCCCAGCAGCTCGAGCATGCGGGGCTTGTCTGCCTTTTCCTGCTCCTCGTTGAACCAGCACGGCATGTCGTGGAAGTCGAACTCGTAGTAGGAGTCGTACATTTTGCCGATCTCCTCGTTCAAGGCGGTCACGACGGGGTCATCTTGGACCAAGGGCAGCGACTCTCCCTCAATGCCGGTGTCCTCTTCGCAGGTCCAGACGGGCCCATGCAGGAATTCGTTCATGATCTTGACGATAACCATCAGGGATCCTTTCTAGTGCTTCTTCGGGTACGCGGAGACGATGAAGCCGTTCGTACCGATGCCGGTGACCACGCAGTAGCGCCCTTCGTAGAAATAGACGCGTTCGTAACCCATGCGGTTGCCTATGGGCTTGAGCACGTTCTTTTCTACGGTGCCCTTGCTCACGATCGTTCGAAGGTAGCTTTCGACTTCGGCCTTGGGGATGCCAAACGCCTTGGCAAGCTGTTCGTCATGGCCGCGCGACTTGATGTGCCCCATGCCCGTGCCTGGGCTACCCTTCTCGAGCCAGACGATCTGACCGGTCTTGTCGCGCGTGACGAACAGCATGTCCTTACGGTTGAATTTTATACCGGTGCGCGTGAGCTCGGCCACCAGCGACTCCTCGATCATTTGAGACGAGGCAAGCTCTTTAAGGCGTCGCTCGTTTTCTGCTGATATCGCAGCTAAGGTGTTCTCCTCGAGGCTTCCCTGGGGATTGCCGGAAGTGCCGTAGGCGAGGCTTCCGTTACTGCTTCGCATGCTTAGCCTCCCTCTTTGCCACGTTGCGTTCCTTGAGGGCGTTGGAGGGGACGACGATGTCGACTCCCTTCTCGCGGGCGTAGGCGAATATGTCGTCGACGGCGGCGTTTGTGGAGCAGACGTCGTAGACAACTATGGTTTCAAGCTCCAACGTGTCTACAGTGAGGGCCACGATCTGCTTGAG
>CAVIBB010000148.1:0-4944 GCA_963640745.1 Paludibacteraceae bacterium | reverse complement strand
GAGTACTACAGCGGCAACTGGGCCTAAGGCGATAAGGGCCGGGCATTACCCGATACTTGGCAGCGGCCGCGGGCATAGGCGCCCGCGGCCTTCTTCCTAACCGAAAGGAAACCACCATGAGCAAGTTCCCCGAAGGATTCCTCTGGGGCGGCGCCACCGCCGCGAACCAGTGCGAGGGCGGCTACGACGCCGACGGCAAGGGCCTCGGCGTCCCCGACGTCATGACGGGCGGCACCGTCTCCGAGCCGCGCCGCGTGACCGACGGCATCCTCGAGGGCGTCCACTACCCCTCCCACGAGGCCGTGGACATGTACTCCCACTACCTCGACGACATCGCGCTCTTCGGCGAGATGGGATTCAAGTGCTACCGCATGTCCATCAACTGGAGCCGCGTCTTCCCGCACGGCGACGAGGAGAAGCCCAACCAGGCCGGCATCGAGTTCTACCGCCGCGTGTTCGAGAAGTGCCGCGAGTGCGGCATCGAGCCCATGGTCACGCTCTCCCACTACGAGCTCCCCTATTACCTGGCCAAGGAGTACGGCGGCTGGGCCAACCCCAAGCTCATCGACTTCTACCTGAACTACGCGCGCACCGTCATGACCGAGTACAAGGGCCTCGTGCGCTACTGGCTCACCTTCAACGAGATCAACTGCCTGCTCATGGGCGGCTTCGGCAACATCATGGGCGCGGGCATCCTGCCGCCAGGCAAGGACGTCCCCATGACCTTCGGAGACTGCGACTGGGATGTGCCGCAGAAGCGCTACCAGGCCCTCCACCACCAGTTCCTCGCGAGCGCCAAGTGCGTCGTCATGGGCCACGAGATCGACCCCGAGAACAAGATCGGCTGCATGATCGCCGGCAACGTGACCTACCCGCACACCTGCAACCCCGACGACGTCATCCTCGCCCAGCGCAAGCAGCGCGAGCAGAACTTCTACTGCGGCGACGTCCAGGTCCGCGGCGCCTACCCGGCGTGGGCCCCGGCCGTCTGGGCGCGCGAGGGCGTCTCCATCGAGGTCAGCAAGGAGGACGCGGCCACACTCAAGGCCGGCAAGGTCGACTTCTACAGCTTCTCTTACTACATGAGCTCCACCGCGAGCGCCGATCCCAAGCTTTCCGAGGGCGGCAACATCTTCGGCGGCGCCGGCAACGAGTACCTCAAGAAGAGCGACTGGGGCTGGGCCATCGACCCCAAGGGCCTCAAGTACTACCTGGAGGAGGTCTACGACCGCTACCAGGTGCCGCTGATGATCGTCGAGAACGGCCTGGGCGCCGTGGACGTGCGCGACGAGGACGGCCGCGTGCACGACAGCTACCGCGTCGACTACCTGCGCGAGCACATCGAGCAGATGGGCGAGGCCATCGCCGACGGCGTCGACCTCATGGGCTACACCATGTGGGGCTGCATCGACCTCGTCTCCGCCTCCACCGGCGAGATGAAGAAGCGCTACGGCTTCATCTACGTCGACAAGGACAACGACGGCAACGGCACTCTCGCTCGCAGCAAAAAAGACTCCTTCTACTGGTACAAGAAGGTAATCGCCACCAACGGTGAGGACCTGTCGTAATAGAATAGGGAATGGTAATAACCAGCAGCTAAGGGGCCTTGTCGTGCCTCTTTGCCGAAGGTGGATCCCAGTAAAAAAGGAGAAGCTCATGGGACTCTTTGACATGTTCAAGAAGAAGGCCGAGGCTCCCGCCGCCCCCGCCAAGCCCGCGTCCGTCGACGCCGTCGACGAGCCGTTCACCCTCGCCGCTCCCGTCAGCGGCCGCGCCATCAAGATGACCGACGTCCCCGACCCCGTGTTCGGCGGCGAGATGATGGGTAAGGGCTGCGCCGTCTACCCCGACGCCGACGTCGTCTACGCCCCCTGCACCGGCACCGTGAGCGTCCTCATGCCGCACGCCGTGGGCATCAACACCGCTGACGGCGTCGAGGTCCTCTGCCACGTGGGCGTCGACACCGTCGACATGAACGGCGACGGATTCACCAGCCTCGTCAAGCAGGGCGACGCCGTCAAGGCCGGCCAGCCTTGCATCAAGATCGACCGCAAGAAGATCGCCGACGCCGGCCACCCCGACTGCGTCGTCCTCATCGTGACGAACACCGCCGACTACGCCGACGTCGCCATGGCCGTCGAGGCCGAGAGCACCGTCGCCGCCGGCGCCGCCGTGGTCAAGGTCACCAAGTAGGCTCTGCGAGTCGCATAAAAGCCGCAAGGGCGCCGCTCAGCAATGGGCGGCGCTTTTTTGTTGGCCCGCATCATGGTTAAGGACGCAGCCGTGCATGGGATGTGCCAATCAACCCGCCGTGAGCCCTGTAAACACGCCGCGCAGCAACTGAAGCGCGCTGCACGCCCTGCCAGGGCGCCGCCCAGTAACGCGGCCGTGAGCTGAGCCCCGAGACAGCGTTGCGCAGCAATTTTCTTGCCGCCCGAGCCCTGGAATGACGCCGCGCAGCAACGCTTCCTCCGAACCCGCCCTGGAACCGCGCCGGCCAGTAACGTTCCTGCCGGAATCGCCCTGAAAGCGCACCGCGCAGTAATCCAGCATTACTGGGCGACACGGTTCCAGGGCGGAAGAAGCCGTTACGTTACTGCGCGGCGCGATTCCAGGGCTGGGGCGCCGCGCCCATTACTACACGACGCGTTTCCGGGGCGCTGCCGGACTCGGCCCAGAGCAATTCGGCAAGAAGAAAGCGCCCGGCTCCGCTAATGCGAAACCGAGCGCTCACGTTTAAGCTATGCGGCTAGCTTGGAACTAGTTCCAACCCTTGCCCTCGGAGCCGAACTCGACGATAAGCTCCTTGGTGCGGGCGACGATGGCGTCGCGGCCAGGCTTGAGGAGCTTACGCGGGTCGTAGCCCTTGCCCTGCTGATCGAGGCCGGCCTCGATGTACTCGCGGGTAGCCTTGGCGAAGACGACCTGGAGGTCGGTGTTGACGTTGATCTTGGAGATGCCGAGGGAGATGGCCTTCTGGATCTGGTCAACGGGGATGCCGGTGCCGCCGTGGAGGACGAGGGGCAGGTCGCCGGTGAGGGCCTTGATCTCGCCGAGGCGGTCGAAGGAAAGGCCGGCCCAGTTGTCGGGGTACAGGCCGTGGATGTTGCCGATGCCGCAGGCGAGGAAGTCGACGCCCAGGTCAGCGATGGCCTTGCACTGCTCGGGGTCGGCGAGCTCGCCGTTGGAGGCGACGCCGTCCTCGACGCCACCGATGCCGCCGACCTCAGCCTCGACGGAGACGCCCTTGGAGTGGGCGAGCTTCACGATCTCGGCGGTACGCTTGAGGTTGGTCTCGAAGTCAGCCTCGTGGGAGCCGTCGTACATGACGGAGGTGAAGCCGGCCTCGATGCACTTGATGGCGTCCTCGTAGGAGCCGTGATCAAGGTGAAGGGCGACGGGGACGGTGATGCCCTTGTCCTCGACGAGCTGCTTGACCAGGTCGGCAACGACCTTGTAGCTGGTCTGCCACTTAGCGGCGCCGCCGGTGCACTGGATGATCAGCGGGGACTGGAGCTCCTCGCCGGCATCAAGAATGGAAGAGGCCCACTCAAGGTTGTTGGTGTTGAAAGCACCAATGGCGTAGTGGCCCTTCTCGGCGGACTGGAGCATAGCGGTTGCGTTAACGAGCATGTTCTGACCTCCAATGTATGAGGAACAAGCAGAAAACGAACAGTTCATATCATAACCCGTTAACGGCCCGAAATACTCCGTGAATGGTAGTTTTTGTTCACGGTTTGCGAAAAATGATGGAACCCGCGTGAATTTGAGCGATTCAAGGAACTAGGCCGGCCCCGCATCGACCACACGGGCAAGAACCCCCGTTATGTTGTCGGTCTCCCCCGCATCCACCGCCCGCGCGACCATGGAGTCCAACGCGTCGTGCAGCCCGTCCTCCCCCACCGCGCGACGCGCACATGCGAGCCCAAGGCCCACGCGGCCGTCGCCTAGGCGACGATAGAGCCCGTCGGTACAGACGAGGAACACGTCGCCAAGATCGTATTCACCGAAAGAGAAGGCCGGGGCCAGCGTCTCCTGAATTCCGACGGCTTGAACGGCGGCGGGGCTGTCCCGATGCTCAAGCGTGCCTACTGCCGATATGTGGCCCGAGTCGAACTCGGCCTGGGGAAGCGCCAGGTCACGCCTAAGCCGCCCGAACCCGCCCGCGCCCGCGCGGTAAGCTCGGCAGTCTCCCACCTGACAACACGCGTAGTTGCCCGAGCAAAGAAGCAACGCCGTACAGGTCGCGCCCATGCGGACGTTCAGCCGAAGGCTGTAATCCCACATGCGGGCGTTTAAGTCGGCCAGCATCTCAGACCATGCGGGTGCCACGCCTCCGAAATCGACGCGGCCATCGTGCAGGTTCTGGGAAGCATATGCGGGGAAATCGCGCTCGAACCACTCCGCGAACGCGTGCGCAACCGCACGCCCGGCCTGCTCACCGCTCACAAGACCGCCGATCCCATCGCACGCCACGAGCAGGGCCGCGTCGCCGCAACCCATCGTGGTTGCGAGCGCCACGTGCGCGTCCTGGTTCATACTTTTATCGGTACCGACGTAGGTCCTGCACGCAACCTCAATCATGGCGCCTCCTCGCATGGGGGATTGGATAAAGGGGCCGCCCCTACCCGCCGCCCTCCTACAGCCCGTTCACCTCGAGGAAGCCGCCCGGTTCGCGACACGCCTCGCCTATCTCGACGTAAACCGGGAATTCGACGCTGTCCATAAACGCCTCCTAAGGTGCCGTCGGCACCGTCCTCAAGCGGGCGGAAAGTCTCCTACCCGACCTCGACGCCGAGGTCACGCAGATACTGGATGGGGTCGGGGTCGAAGTAGGGGTAGAGCTCCATCTCCCTCGGGTAGGGCCACGACCCGGCCCGCTCGAGGTGCTCGGGGGCTATGGTGAGGGCGACGTCCGCGGAGTCGCACATCCCCCAGCACATG
>CAVIBB010000147.1:0-5002 GCA_963640745.1 Paludibacteraceae bacterium | reverse complement strand
ACAACCGCGAGGGTTGCCGGGGCCGCAAGGCTCCTCTATGCGAAGCTATCCGCGGGCGCGCTACTCGGCGTGCGCGTAATCCACGGCGCCGCGGCGGGCGGTCGCCTGCTCCCAATCCTTGGTCCCCTCAAAGACGTCCTGCTTGTAGGGGTTGCGGCCGAGCTTCTTTGCGCGGTAGGCGATGTAAATGATCGCGGCGACGTTGGCGACGAGAGCCACGATCGACACGACCAGCGCCGCGTTCGGGTTCAGGTTGGAGTGCGTCACAAAGATGGACTCCTCCTGGAAGTACGGGAACACCTGCGCGAACATGCACCAGATGGCCAGCGTGAAGGCGCGGTTCTGGATCCAGCCGCCCTTGTTCCAGAAGAAGTTGGCCACGGTCGGGGCGAGCAGCAGCGCGAAGCCGCAGTACCAGGAGTGCGTCGGCAGGCAGTTGTAGGTGTAGCAGAAGTTCCAGATGTCGTAGGCCACGATGTAGACCCAGGTCATGTCGGGCCACAGCATGTCGGACTTGTCGTCGGAGGCGTAGACGCTCCACCAGCCGGTCATACAGAAGATGTTGATGATGCCGGCGATGCCGTTGAACACGTTGTTCCAACCAGCGAGCTGCGTGGCGCCCTCGGAGGTCACCCACGTGGTCTCGCCCAGGGCAAAGAAGTGATACGCGCTCTCGAAGTCGGAGCAGACGGCGATCAGGATGTTGATGGCCACGATGAGGAACGGGTACGCGCGGAACCAACGAGCCTTGCCGATCTTGCCCCACTGGTACTTGATGGCAATAAAGCCCCAGCAACCGGCCAGCGCCGCGTAGACCTTGGCGTAGTGGAACCAGCTGTTCTGATAGATGTGGGTCGGGTTGGTGAGGGCCCACTCAGCGCCGCTCGCCACGCCAAAGGCGATGGCCGCGCAGTAGATGGTCATGGCAAGAGGCGCCACGCCAAAGATGATTGCCGCGCCGATCTTGGTGCGGCGGCCGATCTCGTTGGCCACGATAAGGCCCACGAACACCATGGCCCAACCGAGCCAGTGGTAGAGGGTATTGGACCCCCAGACGTCGAACAGCATACGAACCTTCCTTTCCTTGCGCAGGGCCCTCGCGGCCCCGCCCTTATTCCTCGCGCGCCCCGCTCAGGTCGAGGTGCAGAGTATCCGCAATCAAGCCGGCAATCACTTCGTCCTCGGTGTCCGGGTTCTGCCGCAGGTACCCGATCAACCCGAAGACCAACAGATAAAAGCTCTCGTAGACGTGGCTGATCTCGATGCTGTGGAACCGCGCGTAGTCGACCGCCGTCTCATCGGTGAGGTAGCGAGCGATGACCTCGGCGCTCCGCTCGGCGAACCGCAGGTAGAGCGACGCGTTCTCGTCTTTAAGAAGCAGCAGACGAAAGGCGTCGCGCTCAAAGAGAAGCTCACGCACCAGCTTCACGCAATCGCGCAGCGCGCCGGCGACGTCGCCCTCGGTGCGCCCCTCGTTCCAGCGACGGACCTCGGCGGCGAACCCCTCGACGTAGCGATCGAGCACGGCGTCGGTTACGTCTTCCTTGCACCCGAAGTAGTGATAAAAGAGGCTGCGCGTGATTCCCGCGGCGTCGGTCATGTCCTTAACCGACGTGCGATCGATGCCCTTGCGCTCGTACAGCGACAGGGCCGCCTGCACGATCTGCTCGCGGCGCTTAGCCGCGACCGGGGTTTGTTCCATAGTTCTTCTCCATGCTCAACGCGTTGACGCTGTGTCAACTCCTTGAGCATAGCTTAACCGCGGCGGGCGCCGCAAAAAAGAATCCGCGAGCGGCGCCGGGTTGACCGCGCGCCGCCCGCGTGAGCGTCGGTTGGATAAGTTATAGAACGAGCGCCCGCGGCCTTAGATTCGGTCGACGAGCTCCTCGACGGGCTTCGACGCGAGATGCCCCGCCGCCGGCGCATAGTCGGGCGAGGGGTAGCCAAGAGGGAACATGGCCACGAGGTCGTAATCCGCCATCTGCGGGAAGGCCTCCTGCATCGCGGGCGCGTCGAAGCACGCGACCCACGTGGTGCCCAGGCCAAGGTCCTGCGCGGCCAGCATGATGTGGGCGCCCACGATGCTCGCGTCCACGTCGGCGAAGTTCGCGGAATCGAACTTGCGCGTCCACGCCTGACTGCGGTCGGCGCCCAGCACGATGACGGTCTTTGCCCCGAAGCCGAAGCG
Organism: Paludibacteraceae bacterium; assembly: GCA_963640745.1. GTDB lineage: Bacteria > Actinomycetota > Coriobacteriia > Coriobacteriales > Atopobiaceae > Paratractidigestivibacter. The sequence continues at coordinate 2,814 of CAVIBB010000147.1, read as the reverse complement.
CGTGGTGGCGTTGATCTTCTCGAGCGCGGCGGGGTCCGTCACGACCCAGGCGTGCCACGGCTGCTTGTTTACCGCGGTCGGGGCCACGCGCGCGGCCTCGAGCAGGGCGTCGACCTTCTCGGCCTCCACGGGCTGATCGGTGAAGGCGCGGCACGAGTAGCGCTCATGCGCAAGGGAAAGGAAATCGGTCATGGCGAGCCGCCTTTCTTCCAAAGCCGTTAACAGGGAGAGGCGCCTTACGGGCAGCCCCTTTTCTGAGCAGAGTATCCCCCCGCTGGCGGGCCGAGTAAACCGCCGCGCTAGAATAGAAGGTCGCAAACGAAGGCCCCGCCCGCAAACGCAAGGGAACCCATGGCAGACGCAGCAACCACCGCACAGACGCCCCAAGACGCAAACGAAGGCCAGCTCATCGACGACGGCCCGAACGGCCACGGCTCGCTCGGCCGCCTTATCCCCTGGCCCGACGCCGACACCTACCCGAACATTCCGGCCGACGAGGCCTTGGAGCTCTTCCTTGGCTGGGTCGAGTCACGCGGCATCGAGCTGTGGGAACACCAGGAGGAGGCGCTTCTCGACCTCGCCGCCGGCGATCACCTGATCCTGGGCACGCCCACCGGTTCCGGCAAGTCGATGGTCGCGCTCGGCCTCGCCTTCATGGGCGTGTGCACCGACCGCCGCGCCTACTACACCGCCCCCATCAAGGCCCTGGTCAGCGAGAAGTTCTTCGACTTCGTCGAGCTCTTTGGCAAGGAGAACGTCGGTATGATCACCGGCGACGCCTCCATCAACGCCGAGGCGCCCATCATCTGCTGCACGGCCGAGATCCTGGCCAACCAGGCCCTGCGCGAGGGCGAGTCCTGCGACGTGGGCGTCGTCGCCATGGACGAGTTCCACTTCTACGCGGACCACGACCGCGGCTGGGCCTGGCAGGTCCCGCTGCTCACCCTGCCCCATACGCAGTTCCTGCTCATGAGCGCCACCCTGGGCGACACGGCCGGCATCGAGAAGACCCTGGCCGACCACACCGACCGCGCGGTCGACGTGCTCGCGGACGCCCCGCGCCCGGTGCCGCTCTCCTACGAGTTCGTGGACACGGCGCTCGAGGGCACGGTCGAGCTCGCCCTGCGCGCCGGCGACGCGCCCCTCTACATCGTGCACTTCTCGCAGGACGCGGCGCTCAAGTCCGCGCAGTCCCTCGCGAGCTACGGCGTCAGCACCAAGGAGCAGCGCGAGGCCGTCAAGGAGGCCATCAAGGGCACGCGCTTTACCACGACCTTCGGCAAGACGCTCCAGCGCCTGCTCGGCTGCGGCGTCGGCGTCCACCACGCCGGCATGCTGCCGCGCTACCGTCTCCTCGTCGAGAAGCTCGCCCAGCAGGGGCTTCTTCCCGTCATCTGCGGCACGGACACGCTCGGCGTGGGCATCAACGTGCCCATCCACACCGTCGTGCTCACGGCCCTCTCCAAGTTCGACGGCCGCCGCATGCGCCACCTCAACGCCCGCGAGTTCCACCAGATCGTGGGCCGCGCGGGCCGCTCCGGCTTCGACACGGAGGGCCGCGTCATCGCCGAGGCCACCGAGTACGACATCGAGAACGCGCGCGCCCTGCGCAAGGCCGGCGGCGACCCGAAGAAGGCCAAGCAGAAGAGCCGCGCAAAGAAGCCGCCCGAGGGCTTCGTCGGCTGGAGCAAGCAGACCTTCGAGCGCCTGGAGACGGCCGTGCCCGAGCCGCTGCGCCCGCGCATGAAGGTCTCCCACTCCATGGTCCTGGCCGAGGTCGAGCAGGGCGGCGACGCCATGGCGCGCGTCCACAAGCTCGTGGACGACTCCGCCCAGCCCGACGCCGAGAAGACCCAGCTCCACCAGCGTGCCGACGAGATAATCGCGACTTTGATGGACGCGGGCGTCGTCGTGCGCGAGGAGGAGACGGACGAGGACGGCCAGACGCGCGTGGTCTTCTCCACGACCGTCGACCTGCCCGACGACTTCGCGCTCGACCAGCCGCTCTCCCCCTTCCTTCTGGCCGCGCTCGAGCTCCTCGACCCCGAGTCGGAGACCTACGCGCTCGACGTCATCTCCATGACGGAGGCGACGCTCGAGGACCCCGGCCAGATTCTGCGCGCCCAGCAGCGAGCCGAGCGCGACCGTGCGATGTCCGAGATGAAGGCCGAGGGCATCGAGTACGAGGAGCGCCTCGAGCGGCTGCAGGAGGTCACCTGGCCCAAGCCCCTCGAGGACCTGCTCGAGCCGGCCTTCGCCGAGTACTGCGCGAAGGTCCCCTGGGCGAGCGACTTCGCGCTGAGCCCCAAGTCCGTGCTGCGCGACATGGTCGAGACGGCGAGCGACTTCAAGGAGTACGTGGGCCGCTACAACATCGCGCGCAGCGAGGGGACGCTGCTGCGCTATCTCTCCGAGGCGTACCGCTCGCTCGACCGCACCATCCCCATGGACAAGCGCGACGAGCGCCTCGAGGACATCATCAGCTGGCTCGGGCTCGTGGTGCGCAGCGTCGACTCCTCGCTCGTCGACGAGTGGAGCGCCGCCGGCGCCGCGGAGGGCGTGGACGTCGCGCCGCCCGAGGCCACCGACGAGGTCGTCCACGACCGCCGCGCCCTCACCCTTCTGGTAAGAAACGCGCTCTTTGCCCGCGTGCGCCTGGCGGCCTTCGGCTCCACCGAGGAGCTCGGGCGACTCGACGGCGACTGGGGCTACCGCAAGCCCGTGTGGGAGCAGGCCCTCGCGCGCTTCCACGACGAGCACGCGTCGCGGCGCTTCGCTACGACCTGCCGGACCTGCGTATGCTCATGACCGGCG
>CAVIBB010000146.1:0-5014 GCA_963640745.1 Paludibacteraceae bacterium | reverse complement strand
CGCTCAATCACGCGCAGGTCAGGTACACATTCCCAACATCTCCCCTCCACGTGCGCGCCACAAATCCTCGCGCAAGCCAAATGCCGCCAGCTTGCTACCATGGAAGGCGACGTAGCGAAGGAGCCCCATGAGCGCAAACACACAGAAGCACACCCCCGGCAAGAAGACCGCGGCAAAGGGCACAGCGGCCCGCAAGGCCAAGCAGGGCGCGAAGCCCGCCGCCAAGGCCGCCGGCGACGTGGCAGCCAAGCCGTCGCCGAAGGTCCCCGCCGGGCGCCCGGGCCGCGAGGCGTTTCTTCCCACCACGCGCGCGGACATGGAGGCGCGCGGCTGGGAGCAGTGCGACTTCGTCTACGTCTGCGGCGACGCCTATGTGGACCACCCGAGCTTCGGCATGGCCATCATCGGCCGCGAGCTCGAGGCCCACGGCTATAAGGTCGGCATCATCTGCCAGCCCGACTGGCACGACCCCGCGAGCATCGACGTCTTCGGCGAGCCGCGCCTGGCCTTCCTCGTCTCCGCCGGAAACATGGACTCCATGGTCAACCACTACACCGTGGCAAAGAAGCGCCGCTCGAAGGACTTCTACACCCCCGGCGGCCGCATGGGCGCGCGCCCGGACCACGCCGTCGTGGTCTATTCCAACCTGATCCGCCGCACGTACAAGCACACGCCCATCGTGCTCGGCGGCATCGAGGCGAGCCTGCGGCGCCTGGCCCACTACGACTACTGGTCCGACTCCCTCAAGCGCTCCATCCTGCTCGACTCCGGCGCCGACCTGCTGCTTTACGGCATGGGCGAGCGCTCCATCGTCGAGATGGCCGATGCCCTCGACGGCGGCGTGGCCGTGGGCGACGTCACCTGGATCGCGGGCTCGGCCTACAAGGCGCGCGACCTCGCGGACGTCTACGACTACGAGCTTCTTCCCACCTACGACGAGCTCTGCGCCGACCGCACCAACTACGCGCGCAGCTTCGCGGTCCAGTACGAGAACATGGACTCCATCACGGCCAAGCGCCTCGTGGAGCCCTACCCCGCCGATAACCTCTACGTGGTGCAGAACCCGCCGTCGGCGCCTCTCTCCACCGAGGAGCTCGACGCCGTCTATGAGCTGCCCTACGCGCGCGGCTGGCACCCCGACTACGACGAGGCCGGCGGCGTGCCTGCGTTCGACTTCGACGAGGTGCGCTTCTCCATCGCCGCCAACCGCGGGTGCTTCGGCGAGTGCAGCTTCTGCGCCATCACCTTCCACCAGGGGCGCGTTCTGCAGGTCCGCAGCCACGACAGCGTCATGCGCGAGGCGGAGGCGCTCACGCACGACCCGAGCTTCAAGGGCTACATCACCGACGTGGGCGGCCCCACCGCGAACTTCGGCCGCCCCGCGTGCGACAAGCAGGCCAAGTACGGCGTCTGCTCGAACCGCCGCTGCATGTGGCCGAAGCTCTGCCCGAACATGGTGGTCGAGGAGGACTCCTACGCGGACCTGCTGCGCGACCTGCGTCAGCTCCCCGGCGTCAAGAAGGTCTTCGTCCGCTCGGGCGTGCGCTTCGACTACACCCTTGCCGATAAATCCGACAAGTTCCTCAACGAGCTGATCCGTCACCACGTCTCCGGCCAGCTGCGCCTCGCGCCCGAGCACGTGAGCGACACGGTGCTCTCCGCTATGGGCAAGCCGCCGCGCGCCGTCTACGACGCGTTTTGCCGCCGCTTCGAGCGCGCCACGAAGGCCGCCGGGCTCGAGCAGTACGTGGTCCCCTACCTCATCAGCTCGCACCCCGGCTCCACGATGAAGGAGGCCGTCGAGCTCGCCGAGGCCGTGCGCGACATGGGCTACATGCCCGAGCAGGTGCAGGACTTCTACCCCACGCCGTCCACCATGAGCACCTGCATGTTCTACACGGGCCTCGACCCGCGCGACATGTCGCCCATCTACGTGCCGCGCGATCCACACGAGAAGGCGATGCAGCGCGCGCTGATCCAGTACCGCAAGCCCGAGAACTGGAAGCTCGTCAACGAGGCGCTGCACAAGGCACACCGCACGGACCTGATCGGCTTCGGGCCGAAGTGCCTCATCCGGCCGTACCCGCCGAAGGGCCAGGGCGCGGGCAGCACGGGCAAGGGCGGCTCCGGCGTCTCAGGCAAAGGCGGCAAGAAGAACGGCGCCAACCCCCATAGCGGCAAGAAGGGCGGCGCGCCGGTTCCGGGCATGAGCCGCTCGCAGAACACCGCCGGCCGCAACCGCGCCGCACAAGGACGCCAGGGCGCCAACAGCCGCCGTGGGCACCGGTAGCCTTTAGCCGCTAATCGACGAGAGCCTCGGAAACCGCGATGGCGCCGGCCCCGAGCACCGCGGCCGCGGCCAGCGTGCCGGCGCCGACGGTCTCGTCGCCCGTGGCGGGAATGCCGATGTGCGACTTGCGCGCAACGGTGCCCGTCGTGTTCGCGGCGGAAGCGCCAGAGGCGGAGTCGGAGCCGCTTCCCGACCCATTTCCGCCGGCGCCATCACCGCCGGTGCCGAATCCGCTGCCCGACCCATCGCCGCCGGTGCCAGAGTCGTCCTCCTCGTCCTGCTCATCCCACGTATCGACGATGCGAATGCGCCCGCAGCCGTCCTGGTTCGCGTAAGCCTGGCCTATGACGCCCTTAAGATTGACGGTCAGGTAGTCGAGGAGGGCCTCGATATCCGTGCCCATGAACTCTACCTGGTCCGCGTTGTCCGGAATGGGCATGGCGCTGCCGCCCAACGTCAGCAGATAATCGGTGCTGACCACCGTATAGGTGGCGGCGGGGTCAATAGCCTTGCCGTACAGCTTCGCCCTCCTCACGCGGCGCTCGCCCTCGATGCTCTCGATCTTGGAGCCGTCGGCCGAGAACTTGATCGGCGTCTGAATATCCGTGCGGATGGTCATCGAGAATCCCTCCGACACCTGGAGAAAACGGCCTTGTTGCGTGGGGCAAGAGCTCGCCCCGACCTCGAGCATGTCTAGCAGGTGCTGCCCCGAGACCTCCAGCGAGCACACCTGGTTGCTGAACGTGAGCACCGAGACGAGGTCGCCGTAGGTAAGCGCGCCCTCGGCAAGGTTGGCTCGCACGCCGCCGCCGTTGACCAGCGCCACGTCGCAGCTCTTCCCGCTGTTCGTCGCATGATAGAAGAACGCGTCGGCCACAAGGTCCGCCAGGTTCGTCTCGCGCCTGCGGACCGCCCAGGTAACGCCGTCGTCTTCCTCCGCGCGGAGGAAGTACTCGGAGTAGCCCACTTCCTGCTCCGTGATTTCCTTGAGGTCCTCCTCGAGCCCGGCCACGAGCGCCGCGACCTCTTCGTCGGAACCGTCCCACTCCTTGATGAGCTCCGCCGCGACGCCCGTGGCGGTCAACGAGACGCTTGCCGTGCCGGAGAACGGGTCGATGATCAGCTGCCCGAAGCTCTGGAACTTGGTGCCCGTCTGCGAGATGACCACGTCCTCGCCCCGGTCGTTCTTTGCCGTCTGGACGTAAGCCTCATGGGAATGCCCGTCGACGACCGCATCGATGCCGTGCGTGTTCGCCACGACCACGTCGCTACGCCAGCGCTGCTGCGCGCCTTTCTGCCCCAGGTGGGCAAGGAGCACGACGTAGTCGGCATCCCCGGCCCCACGCGCGGCGTCCACGGCGGACTGGACGGCGCTATAGAGCGCCTGCCCGCTCTCGTCCCCGCAGAATCCATAGATAAGGTTGCCGTCGGCGTCCTTAAAGCTCTTTGGGGTCGAGGACGTCAAGGTCGAGGGGGTGGCCACGCCGACGAAGGCGACGCGCACCGCCTGGCCCGCAACCTTGCACTCCTTTATGCGGTAGGCGTCGAACACCCGGCTGCCGGCCGCGTCGACAAAGTTGCAGCACACATAGCGGACACCGGACGCATCCGAGTCCCCGCTTACGGCCCCTTCCGTGGAGCGCAACGCGAAAAACTGCTCCATACCGTAGTCGAACTCATGGTTTCCGCAGGTCATGAAGTCGTAGCCACATGACTTAATGGCCTTGGCGGGCGACTCCCCGCGCGTAAGCGAGCCGATGACGTCACCCTGGACGTTGTCGCCGGCATCGACGAGCACGACGTTGCCCTCGCCATACTCCTCGCAGCGGGCATCGGTGAAATCCTTGAGCTTGGCGTAACCGAGGTTGGTCGTCTTGCTCTTAAGGCAGCAGTGGACATCGTTCGTGCTCACGACGACGATGCCGGAGGCTTTATCCCCGCTGCTTGCATCGTCGCTGGTAGGACTTCCGTTTTCTGTATCCGAAGCCAACCCTGCCTCATCGGCGAGCGCCTTCACGGGCCCCGACGCGAGCGATACGGTCATGCTCGCGATTACGGACCCGGCGCTTGCCAGAAACCCCTTACGCGAGAGGCTGATGTTCTTCATTCGGACCCCGCTTTCAGGTTGGACGTTCTCCACCGCTCAATGTAGATGATTTTGACCGTTTCGAAGTCGCCGCAAGGCCCAAACGCGAGCAACTCTGACTTTTGCACGACTTAATTTGAATTGCCCGGGTATCATCGTGATTTTTGAGCAGGCCAACTGCGGAAACGCATCCATTAGAGCGCCGGATAGTCGCTCCTTCCGAATTAAGTCGTGCAAAAGTCAGAGTTCGGCTCAATCCGGACTCAAAAGGCCCCCAAACGGCTCGTCTCAAGCCCCATCCCGCGCCCCACGCCCATAAACACGTTGAGTAAATTTGGCGCGGGTGCACAACTACGGCTCGAACAGACTTGCGGCGTGGAAAAATGGTGCCTCGGTTTGTCCCGCACCGAGAAAGGTCCCCCATGATCCGCGAGATCGTCCGCTCCCCTCTACTGCTGCGCGTCCCCAGCGAGCCTGCCTACCCCGGCTCCGCCGAAGACCGCGAGATCGGCCGGGACCTCTTTGATACCCTGGCAGCCAATGCGGACAAATGCGTCGGCATGGCGGCGAACATGATCGGCGAGCGTCGGAAAATCATCGTGGTCAACAACGGGGCGCGTCACATGCTTATGTACAAC
>CAVIBB010000145.1:0-5075 GCA_963640745.1 Paludibacteraceae bacterium | reverse complement strand
TCACCGGTGTGGGCGAGGGCTTCATTGAGGTCCAGGTCACGGGCGTGAACGGCGCCGTCGCACCCGTGAGGATCGACTGCGATGCCGTCGTGGTGGCCGTGGGCTACCGCAACACGAATGTGCTCGCCGACGAGCTGCGCGAGTGCGTGGCCGAGGTCTACCAGATCGGCGACGCCGTCCGAGCGCGAAAGATCGCCGCGGCGGTCGAGGAAGGCCACGTCATCGCGGCGGGGCTTTAGGGCGAGCGGGCTTTTAAGGGGTAATCCGGGCCGCAGACCCCCGGCCCGAAGAAAAAGGAGGAACGCATGGACCACAAGAAAGTAGCCGCACAGATTCTGGAGAAGGTGGGCGGCGCCGGCAACGTCAAGGCCTCGACGCACTGCGCGACGCGCCTGCGCCTTACGCTCGTCGACGAGTCTCTTGCCAATGACGCCGAGGTCAAGGCCATCGTGGGCGTGATCAACGTGGCGCACGGCGGCGGCCAGTACCAGTGCATCATCGGCGCCGAGGTGCCGGGCGTCTACGCTGCGCTGCAGGAGCTTCTTCCCAAGGATGCGGGCCAGGGAGCGGCGGCGGTGGCTGAGGGCGGCGTTGATGCCTCCGCCCCTGCGAAGAAGCGCGCCCTCGACGTCGTCTTCGACTTCGTGAGCTCGGTCTTTACCCCGATCCTGCCCGCCATCATCGGCGCCGGCCTCATCAAGTCGATCCTCGCCATCGCCGTGCTCCTGGGCGTGTCCGCCGAGGACAGCACCTACGTGTTCGTCAACCTCATCGGCGACGCGCCGCTGTACTTCCTGCCCGTGATGCTCGCCTACACGGCGTCCAAGAAGGCCGGCTGCAACAGTTTCCTGGCCGTGGCCATCGCCGGTGCCATGCTGCACCCGACGTACACGGCCATGATCACCGACGCCTTCGCCATCAATTTCTCGTCGATGTTCGGGCTGCCGGTGACGCTGGCGACCTATAGCTCGTCGGTCATCCCGGCGCTGCTCATGGTGGGTGCGCTCTACTGGGTCGAGAAAGCCTGCGACCGCGTGATCCCGAAGCTTGCGCGCTTCTTCTTCAAGCCCGTTGTGTGCATGGTGCTTGTGGGCGCGCTGACCTTCATCGTGCTCGGCCCCATCGGTTTCCTCTTTGGCAACCTGGTCTCCGCGGGACTCGACGCGCTCTCGACCTACGTGCCGTGGCTCGTCCCGACGTTGGTCGGCGCCATCTTCCCGCTCATGGTGACCACGGGCATGCACTACGGAATCGTTCCGTTCATGATGCAGTCCCTCGCGGCGCAGGGCTTCGAGCAGATCTGCTGCCCGGGTAACCTTCCCTCCAACATCGCGCAGGGCGCGGCCGCGCTGGCCGTCGGCCTCAAGAGCAAGAAGGTCGAGCTCAAGGAGACCGCCATCACCGCCGGCATCACGGCCATCCTGGGCACGACCGAGCCTGCGCTCTTCGGCGTGACGCTCAACTTCAAGAAGGTCCTCACCTGCGTCATGATCGGCGGCGCGTGCGGCGGTTTCTACTCGGGCATCACGGGCGTGAAGTGCTACGCGTTCATCTCGCCGGGCCTTCTTTCCATGCCTGCGTTCATCGGGCCGGATGGTATGGGCAACTTCGTCAACGCGTGCATCGCTGCCGCAATCGGCTTTGTGGTCACCTTCGTGCTGGTCTGGGTCTGGGGCTACCGCGACGAGGATGCCGCTGGCGAGGGGCAGGAGGCCTAAGCCGTGCGCCACAAGTGCAAGGTCACGGTCCTCGAGACCACGGTCCGGGTAGATCTGCAGGAGCGTTACCTCGCCGACCCGGCAAGCGGTCCGTGTCCCTTCTTTACGCCCGGGCAAGAGATCTGGTTCGAGCGGACGGCTGAGCGCGACGACTTCTACCACCTGGCGGAGGGGCGCTTCTGCGGCGAGGCGTGGGACGCCGTGAGCCGCTACGTGTACACGGCGCTGCAGGGCGGCTCAATCATGCACGGATGGACGAACGACGAGCGCATGATGATCGCGTGTTGCAACGACGGGACGCGGCCGGTAATCTTTCGCATCGAGCGCGTCGACGAGCCGGAGACCGAGGCCGAGCGGGAATGGCTCGCGGCGCAGGACTTCCGTAACCGCCCCGAGGACGCGTATACGGGGTAGGGAGGCGCGGCCGCGGCGCTTCTTTGCGAGGTGATGCCCGGCGCGAGGTGGCACCTCGGGTGAGGTGGTGCTTCACGCGAGGCGGCGCTTCGCGCGAGGTGGTACCACCTCGGCAAGAAAAGCTTCGAGGTGGTGCGAAAACGGACGTTGAAGCGCTCCAGGTGGCACCTCAAACACCACCTGGAGCGCTTTAACGTGCTTCTTGCCACGGCGAGAAGGGCCGGCTATGCACACCCCCCGGCTAAACGGCGACCTCGCCGGTGCAGCGGGAGAGAAGCGCCTCGCGGTCGAGGATCTCTACCCAGCCGCGGTGCGTGGCCACGACGCCGGCGTCGGCGAGCTTGCCCATGAGGCGGGCGACGCTCACGCGGTTCATGGCGAGGATCTCGGCGAGGTCTTCTTGGCTGCAGTTGATGCGACAGCTGCTCACGCGAGAGCCGTCCGGGCCTGCGCCCGCGCGTCCCCGCGCGGCGTCTCTTGCCAACAGCTCGAGCACGTTGCAGAGCTTAACCAGGGCCTCGTTTCTTTCCTGGTGGGCCGACTCGAAGATGAGCAGGTTGATGTAGCGCGCGTAGTTCTCGAACATGGCCGAGCCGATGGCGGCGTTCCTTCGGGCGAGGGCGAGAAACTCTGCGCGGTCGAACTCGAGCGTCTTCATGGGGCCCATCGCCTCGGTGACGATGGAGCGCTCGATGGCGAACTGCGACTCGTGGCAGCCGGGGAACACCATGCCGGCGCCGTGGTAGAAGAGCGCCTTCGCCCGACCGTCGTCGTTGATGAAGGACGTCCGGGCAACGCCCTCAGCGATGTAATGCACCTGCTCGATGAGGTCGCCGGGCCGCCACAGGTACTCCCCGCGCGAGAAGCGCCGCTCCGCGTGCGGCAGCTCGCGAAGTTCGTCCAAGAACGGCGAGAAGTCGTCTTTGTACATGTAGCGGGGAACGAGCAACGGGCGCCTTTCTCGCTGGCCGGGGCAGGGGCAAGGACCGCAGTTGGGCTCGCGCAATCTCCGGCGTGGTCGCGCGAATCAAAAAATACACCCTTGTGTAACCCAGGCTACAGAACGAATCCGCCGAGTGCGCGAATCTATCCGCGTAAGAGCCGCGGCGCCGGCGGGCAGGGGCCCGAACGGCGGCGCCGTCAACCTTCGGAGGGGATGCGCATGACCTGGAACACGTACGGCGACCTGCTCAAGCCCGCGAGCATCGGCACGATGCGCCTCAAGAACCGCATCTGCATGGCGCCGATGGACTTCAAGTACTTTACCGGCAACTCGTTCGACTCGACGCTCACGTACCGCCACGCGAAGGTCTTCGAGGCGCGCGCCAAGGGCGGCTGCGGCCTTATCTTTACCTGCGCGGTGCAGGCCGAGCGCGAGGTCATGCCCTATCCCTACGACATGCAGTTCCCGCTCATCGACCGAGACGAGCGCATCAAGGAGTTCGCCGAGGCGGCCGACATGGTCCACGTCTACGGGGCAAAGATCGGCTGCGAGCTGACCATGGGATCGGGCCGCTACTACGACACCCCGCAGCCCGGCATCGACGCCATCGCGCCCTCGGAGTGCCAGACCCAGTACGACCCGAGCCTGCGCGCCCGCGAGATGACCAAGGCCGAGATCTCGCACATGATCCGCACCTACGCCGCGGCGGCGGGGCGCTTGAAGCGCGCCGGCTTCGACTGCCTGCTCGTCATGGGTCAGGGCGGCTACCTCATTAACCAGTTCCTCTCGCCGGCATGGAACCAGCGAACCGACGAGTACGGCGGCTCGGCCGCCAAGCGCATGCGATTCCTCGTCGAGACCCTCGAGGCCGTGCGCGCCGAGGTGGGCCGCGATTACCCCGTGATCCTCGGCGTGAACATGGACGACCTGCTGCCCGAGGGCGTGGCGCCGTGCGCGGGCATCACGGTCGACGCGCAGATCGAGGTGGCCCGCGAGCTCGAGCGCCGCGGCCTCGTGGACGCCTACCAGCTGCGCATCGGCAACTATTACGACCAGGCCGACATCGTGCCTTCTTGCTACCACGACAACACGCCCTACGTGGAGAACTTCGCGCGCTTTAAGGCTGCGGTCGAGAAGCCCTGCATCTTTGAGAACCGCCTGGACGACCCGACGCGCATGCAGGCCATGCTCGAGGCGGGTGAGGCCGACTTCTTTAGCCTCGGGCGCATGTGGATTGCCAACCCCGACCTGGTGGAGCGCTATGGCCGTGAGCTGCCGCGCCGTCAGTGCCTTCGCTGCAACTACTGTCTGCATACGTTGTGGGAGGGCAAGGGTGCCAAGTGCGCCGTCAACGCCGAGCTTGGCCACGAGTTCGAGGGTGGCGTCTCGCCGGCGTGCGAGAAGAAGCGCGTGGTCGTCGCGGGCGGCGGCCCCGGCGGCGTCGAGGCGGCGCTCACCGCGGCGCGCCGCGGGCACGAGGTCGTGCTGCTCGAGCGCGAGCGCAAGGTCGGCGGCAAGCTTGGCATCGTGGCGGCGCCTTCTTACAAAAAGCAGTACCTGGCCTACCGCGACTACCTGCGTTTTGAGCTCTCGTGCTCGTCGGTGGACGTCCGCACGGGCGTCGAGGCCACGTGCGAGTCCGTGGCCGCGCTTGCGCCGGACGCGGCCATCGTGGCCGTGGGCGCGACGCCCATCGTGCCGCGCGTTCCCGGCATGGGGGAGGCGCTGGCCCACGGCTTCGCCCACGTGGCGGACGACGTGCTGAGCGGGTCTGCGCAGGTGGCGGGCACCGTTGCCGTTATCGGCGGTGGCCTGGTGGGCTGCGAGACCGTGAGCGTCCTGACCGACGCCGGTTGCGCCTGCCACCTCGTCGAGATGCGCGAAGAGGTGCTTCTGGACGCGAGCTACGTGACGCGCGGCGAGCAGCTGGCCACGCTTGCGGCCACGGGCGCCCAGGTACACGAGTCGGCATGCCTCACCGGTGTGGGTGAGGGCTTCAT